>JAZDPN010000048.1:0-10188 GCA_043797545.1 Patescibacteria group bacterium
AATAATAATGCCACTAAAATTCGCTCCTCTCGCCAAAAGTTTCCTCGGACCGGACGGTTTTTTGGCAAATAATCCGGCGCGCGCAGTCGTGATTCCCTGCGGATTGGAAAAATCTGTGAGCTACGGCGGCGGGACGCGAAAAGGTCCGCGCGCGATCATCGCGGCCAGTCGTCAGGTCGAACTTTTCAACGAGGAACTAGACAGCGAATCCTATCTCGATTTTGGGATCGGGACTTTGCCCGAAATACAGTTAGCCCAAAATTTGCCGAAGGCTTTGGATCAAATCGAGAAAACTGTCAGCGAAGTCTTGGCAGCAGAAAAATTTCCTCTGATTTTGGGCGGCGAGCATTCGCTCACTCCGGGCGCAGTACGCGCCATCACGCGAAAATTCGGACGAATTGCGATCCTACATTTCGATGCGCACGCCGATCTGCGTGATGGCTACCTCGGCGAAAAATTTTCACACGCAGCGGCGATGCGCCGCTGTCTCGACAATCCGCAAGTTGCAAAAATCGTTTCGGTCGCGATTCGCTCGATCTCGATTGAAGAATCTGATTTTTTGAAAGCCAATTCCGACCGGATCAAGATTTTTTGGGGCAAAGATAAATTGCACTGGAAGCTCGGAAAAATCGTCGCGGCACTCCCGAAAAATTTGCCGCTTTATCTTTCCTTTGATCTCGACGCACTTGATCCGAGTCTGCTTCCCGCGACCGGGACACCCGAACCAGGCGGTATGTTTTGGGACGAAACTCTGGCAATTTTAAGGACAGTCGCGAGTCAAAGAAAAATCGTTGGAGCAGACTTAGTCGAGCTAGCACCGCAGCAAAATTTACCCGCTTCGGACTTCATCGCGGCTAAACTCGCTTACAAAATTTTGAGTTACGCTTTTGTATTTTCGAAAAAATAAATCGGTGCTAACATCCCTGCCAACCTAACAAATTGAGGCTTAAGTCTCATCGATGTCCACCCCCAAAATTTCCGATTATCTCAGCTCGAGCGAACTCGCCAAAATAAAAAAGTTCGCAGCCGATAAGCCGACTCCTTTTTTGATTATCGATCTGGATAAAATTGCCCAAAATTATGATGAGCTCAGGGCGGATTTGCCAATCGCTAAAATTTTTTATGCTATCAAAGCCAACCCCAACGATCAGGTCATCGAAACTTTAGCGCGTAAGGGATCATATTTCGATGTTGCGACCATTTTTGAAATTAAACAACTGCTGCGCCTCGGGATTGCATCTGACCGAATCAGTTTCGGCAATACCATAAAAAAGGAGAGTGATATCGCTTTCGCCTATGAAAATGGCATCCGGATTTTCGTGACAGACTCCTTTGGCGATTTACAAAAGATCGGTCGTAGCGCACCTGGTTCGAAAATATTTTTTCGGCTGATTACTGAAGGTAGCGGCGCAGATTGGCCGCTTTCGCGCAAATTCGGAGCACACCCCGATATGATTTACGATTTGATCGTAGAGGCGAAAAAAATCGGACTCCAGCCTTATGGGATTTCTTTCCATGTCGGCTCACAGCAACGCCATATCGGTCAGTGGGATAGCGCAATCGCCCAAGCCAAACATCTTTTTAGTCTCGCCAAGCGTGAAGGTATTAATTTAAAAGCGATTAATCTGGGTGGAGGGTTTCCCGCCAAATATTTGCAACCGACTCAAGGTCTGAAAGTTTACGCCCGTGAAATCAAGCGTTTTCTGAAGAAAAATTTTGGCGCAAAACTACCCGAGATCATTGTCGAGCCAGGACGCTCGATCGTGGGCGACGCAGGAATAATCGTAAGTGAAATCATCACAGTCGCCAAAAAATCAGCCTCCAGCGAAATTGAATGGGTCTTCTTGGATATCGGTAAGTTTGGCGGCCTGATCGAGACGACAGGCGAAGCCATCAAATATCCGATATTTGTCGAAAATAATTTGCACCCACGTAAAACCAAAGAAGTCATTCTGGCTGGTCCGACTTGCGATAGCGTGGATATACTTTATGAAAATTTTAAATACCAATTACCAGCGAATCTGCGTGAAGGCGAGCGCGTGCTATTCCTCTCGACAGGAGCCTACACTACGAGCTACAGCTCGATTGCTTTTAACGGAATTCCGCCCTTGCAAGAATACATTTTGCAAGATTGAGAAAATACGAAAAATATGCTAAAATTACAGGGAAAACAAAACAAATATGACTGTTCTCAAATCAGAGATTCCTGCACTCGAAAAGTTTTGCCGCGCAACCGATTATCTCGCCGTCGCGCAAATTTATTTACGGGACAATTTTTTACTTGGACGGAAACTCGAACCGACTGATATCAAACCGCGATTACTCGGCCACTGGGGCACCTGCCCCGGGATTAATTTTGTGTATGCGCATGTGAATCGCTTGATCCAAAAAACGGGCGACGACTTCATGTACATCGTCGGACCGGGACACGGCTTCCCCGCCGTGCAGGCGAATTTGTTTTTGGAGAAAGCGCTTTCGCATTTTTATCCCGCGAAAATTCCTTTTGCGAAAAAAGGACTTGCAGAAATTTGCGGACGATTTTCCGCACCGTACGGCTACCCGAGCCACTCGAATCCGGAAGCGCCGGGCACGATTCTCGAAGGCGGCGAACTCGGCTACTCGCTCGCAGTCGCTTTCGGCAGCGTCCTCGACAATCCGAAACTCGTCACAGTCTGTCTCGTCGGCGACGGCGAGTCGGAAACTGGACCGCTCGCCGCAGCGTGGAACTGTAACAAACTTTTGTCGCCGCGCGAAAACGGCGCGGTGCTCCCGATCGTCCATGTGAATGGTTACAAAATTTCCGGCCCGACGGTTTTCGGACGAATGAGTGATCGCGAAATTCGGAATTTTTTCGAAGGACTCGGCTACCGTCCGCATTTCGTCACCGGCGGTGATAAAAAAGTTTTCGGAAAAATGGCACACGAAATGGACGCGGCGCTCGCCGAAATTCGTGGAATTCAAAAAGCGGCGCGGTCGGGCAAAGATGTCGTGAAACCGAAATGGCCGGTAGTGATTCTTCGAACGCCGAAAGGCTGGAGCGGCCCGAAATTCGACGGCGCGTTGAAACTCGAAGGCAACTGCCTCTCACACCAAGTCATACTCGGCGACGCCCGGACGAATCCGCAGAATTTGGCGGCGCTCGAAAAATGGCTGCGCTCGTATCGTTTTAACGAATTAGTGAAAGTCGAAAAAAATGGAAAATTGAAGCTCGATCGCGATCTCGCGAAATTGATTCCGCGCATCGGCAAAACTTGCGGGACGCAAAAATATTCCCGGGGAGGAGAAATTTTGCAAAATTTAAAATTGCCGTCGATCGAAAAATTCGCGGTGAAATTCGGCAAACGCGGCGCGGTCGAAAAAAGTTCGATGGCAGTCGGCGGAGAATTTCTCGCGAAAGTTTTTGCCGACAACAAAAACATCCGACTTTTCTCCCCCGACGAAACTTATTCGAATAAACTTGATGCGATTTTTCGTGTGACGAAAAGAAGTTGGCAGTGGCCGCTCGAAAAATGGGATACCGATTTCGGGCGCGACGGCCGCGTGATGGAATTGCTTTCCGAGCATACGATGTTCGGACTTTTGCACGGCTACGTCGCGACTGGCCGGCACGGATTTTTCGCGAGCTACGAAGCGTTCACGCAAATCGTCGCGAGCATGGCCGATCAGTTTTGCAAATTTGTGAAAGCGTCGCGCGGAGTGAAATTTCGCCCGCCGCTGCCGAGTTTGAATTTGATTTTGACTTCGCTGCTTGAGCGGCAGGATCACAACGGCTTTTCGCACCAAAATCCGTCGCTCATTTCGAGCATGCTCGAGAAAGACGGCAATTTGATTTCGGCCTTTCTCCCGCCGGACGCGAATTGTCTGCTCGCGACTCTCGATGAATCTTTGCGAATGCGCAATGCGCTGAATTTGATCATCGTCGGCAAAAAAGATTTGCCAGTTTGGCTGACTCCCGCCGAGGCGAAAATTCAAATGACGGAGGGAATCATGGAATGGAAATTCGTGAGTGACACGAATCCGCAAATTGTTTTCGCCGCGAGTGGCGACTACGCGACAGATGAAACACTCGCCGGGATGAAAATTTTGCGCGCGCTACTCCCGAAAATTCGCATGCGTTTCGTGAATGTCAGCGAGCTGACCGCGCTCGGCGTCGGCGATCCGACGACCGCGACGAATTCGAAATTTCTCGATAAATTTTTCACGACCGACAAGCACGTGATTTTCAATTTTCACGGCTACCCGGCGACGATCAAAAAACTTTTGTTCGATTACACCGGCAGTCATCGCGTCAAAATCAACGGCTATGAAGAGGAGGGCTCGACGACGACTCCCCTCGATCTCGAGATTCGCAACCGCACTTCGCGCTTCCACATCGCGCTCGACGCCGCGGAGAAACTGGCGGAACAAAAAAATATTTCCCGCGCGCAGTTTTTGAAAATCGAAAAAACGATCGCGGAAAAAATTCGGGCACACCGGAAATTTATTTTGACGCACGGCGTTGATCCAGTCGAAATCGAGAACTGGACAGCAAGTACTTTTGAAAAGTAATTCCAAAATAGAAAGCTAAACCCTATCCCCTATAACCTAAAACCTAATTTGAAAATTCTCGCGCTCAATCCCGGCTCGGCTACGCTGAAATGCGCTTTTTTCGAAGACGAAAAAAAGTTAGCGGAATTCTCTACGCCGATTCGGCATCACGCGCTAGCTGAAATTTTACGGAAATTGAAAATCAAAAACGCAAATGAGATCGAAATTTTCGGAATCCGAATTGTGCATGGCGGCGAGGTTTTTTCCGAACCGCAGTTGCTCGGCAAAAAAGAAATTCGGCAACTCAAGAAGCTGGTCGCGCTCGCACCGCTCCACAATCGCCCGGCAGTGAATCTCGTCGAAGCGATTCGCGCGGAAATTCCGACCGCGAAAATTTTTGGTGTTTTCGACACGAATTTTCACCGGACGATTCCCGCGGCGGCACGGACAATTCCGATCGAACAAAAACTCGCGCGAAAATTTGGGATTCGCAAGTTCGGATTTCACGGCATCGCCTGCGAGAGTATTTTGCGCAAACTCGGCAAAATTCCGCCGCGTATTTTGATTTGTCATCTCGGCGGCGGCGCGTCGATCACCGCAGTGCGCAACGGAAAATCGGTCGAGACTTCGATGGCGTTCACCCCCGCGGCGGGACTACCGATGCTCACTCGTGCTGGCGACATCGACCCAGGCGTTTTTGAATTTTTGATCGAGCGAATGAAAATCGCGTCGAAAAAAGTTTTGCAAATTTTAAATGAACGCTCGGGAATTTTTGGAATTTGCGGGGAAAAAAATTTCGCGAAAGTCGTCGCGAATTATTCGAAAAATCCGGACTGCAAATTGGCGGTCGATGTTTTCGTGCAGCGCGTCGTCGAGAAAATTTTCGCGTTCGCGGGAGTTTTGGGCGGAGTCGATGAGTTAATTTTTTCCGGTGGGATCGGTGGTGGCTCGAAAAAGTTGAGGAGAAAAGTTGAAGCGAAGTTGAAACTTTTGCGAATCAAAAAAATTACGGTCGTCCGCGCCGACGAGCTCGAAGAAATCGCGCTCCAAATTTTGACACAAAAAAGAGGGCGATGAAGCCCTCTTCCTTTGAGAAACGAAAAAATTATCTTTTGTTCGCTTCGAAGCACTCACGGCAGTAGACCGGTCGATCGCCACTCGGGACGAAAGGAACTTCGGTTTCTTTGCCGCAGCCCGCACAAATCACTTTTGTGAATTGGCGACCGGCCGCTTTTTTTGCCGCGCGGCAAGCTTTGCAGCGCTTCGGAGGAGTGAAACCTTTCTCCTCGTAAAATTTTTGCTCACCATCGGTGAACACAAACGGCTTCCCGCACTCTTCGCAAGTGAGGGTTTGGCCCTCTTCCTGAGGGTCCATTGTCTGATCATCAGACATTGTAAAGGGGGTTAGAACCTTTCCGATAGAAATGGTCGCCGGAAAGATGAACCCTCCTAAAACCGATTTTCCCGAAAAGTATTTATATTTTAACTTTTTTTGGCAAAAAGGCAAATATTTTCGTGCTAAAATCCGCGCGATGAAATCCACTCGCGAGGGCTTTGGTGACGGACTCCTCGACATTGCGACTCAAATTCAGGAGGTTGTGGTCGTCGATGCCGACCTCCGACATTCAGTCCAGACTCTAAAGTTTGCCGAGAAATATCCTGATCGTGCCTGGAATGTCGGGATCGCGGAACAAAATCTGATCGGTTTCGCGGCTGGGCTAGCACGAGCTGGCAAGATTCCTTTTGCCGCCACTTTCGCCGTTTTTTTGACTGGGCTCGGCTATAATCAAATTCGCCAATCAGTTTGTTATTCTGAGAATAATGTAAAACTGGTCGGCTCACATGCCGGGATTTTGACGGGCGAAGATGGTGCGACCCACCAAGCTCTAGAGGACTTGAGCTTGATGCGCGGCCTACCGAACTTGAAGGTCTATTGCCCCGCTGATTATTTCGAGGCGCGCGCTATGATCCCCTTGATCGCCAGAGAAAAATCGCCCTGTTATCTCAGGCTGGGTCGGCAGAAAGTACCTTTCGTTTATGACGAAAAATTCAAAGCCAAACTGGGTCAGGCTGATCTTTTGCGAAATGGCGAAGACGGAATCATTTTCGCAATCGGGACAGAGGTTCCGTTCGCAGTTGAGGCAAGCGAAATTCTGAAAAAGAAAGGAAAAAACTTGACTGTCGTTAATGTCTCGACTTTGAAACCGCTCGACACGAAAACAATCCTTCCGCTTTTGCAAAAATTCAAAAATATTTTCACGGCCGAAGATCACTCGATCATTGGCGGCCTAGGAAGCTCAATCGCTGAGCTGATCACGGAAAACGGCTTAAATTGTAAATTGACTCGCATCGGTATGGCTGGCTTTGGCGAGAGTGGCACGAGTGATGACCTATCAAAAAAATACGGCTTGGACGCGATTGGACTGGCTCGAAAAATTTCGGCTAAAATTTAGAAAATGTTTTTCCGACACAAAAAAAATTCCGACAATCGACTGGCGCTGCTACTCTCTGGTTTAGCGTTTTTCACAGTCATGAGCGTTTATGCGGTTGTGAAGCTGGATGCCACTATGCACCGCCCACGCGAATTGCCCTTGGTCGCGATCGGCGGAGAATCAGATTTCATCGAGCCAATCAGTGAAAGTTCGGCGACTGCTGAACCGACTCAGCCCGCAGAAATTTCAGACAGCTCAAATGACGAGCAGAGCTGGACTGAGGCTGAGGCGACCTTGGTGAAGTTTTTTGAGGAAATCAATTCCGGCAATTACACCTCGGCCGCCGCTCTGCGCAATCCGAAATTTTTGGTCGGATCAGTCGAGGCTTATGCCGCCCAGCTTAGGAATTCCATGAAAAACGATATTTCCGGCCAACTGAAAATTACTGAGATTGAGCGAGTCGCGAACGAAAGCAAGCCGACTACTAAAGTTTTTCGCTTCCGCAAAGATGCGATTTGGAGCTTTGACGGCGCGACTCATTCGGAAATCCGCAAAGCCGCCCTAGTCCTGCGCGACGGCAAATGGTCCATCGACTATTTCAAAGTCGAACGTAAATTCTAATTTGCGGTTAACCTCTGTTCAACAAATTTCAATATTTTCCTCTTGAAATTAAGGACATCGAAGCGCTCGGCATTTTTGACGATCACTTTTTTGACCCAGCGTTTTTGGGAAGCCCTTTGCAGCGCATCAGCCAAACTCGAGACAGTCGGCTCAGTGAAAAAAATTCCCGAATGATTGGGACGAATCGTCTCAAGCGCGCCACCACGACGAAACGCGATCACCGGACGACCGGAAGCTTGCACCTCGACCGCAGTCAGACCGAAATCTTCTACCTGGGGAAAAATCAGAGCGCGACATTCGCGATACATTTTTTGCAGAATCTCTTCCGAAACTTTGCCGAAAAACTGAATGGTCGGTCCGGCCATGGCACGCAAGCTTTTCTCAGCTGGTCCGACACCGACGATACGCAATCTCACACCGAGGACATTGGCCGCTTGAATCGCTAGATCGAAACGCTTGTAAGGAATCAAACGTCCGACCGCGAGAAAATAATTCTTGGCTTTCTCGTCACTCGGAGTGAATCTTTGCGTCTCGACCGGCGGATGAATCACCTCAGCTTCACGCTGATAATATTTTTGAATGCGCTGCGCGACAAACTCGGAATTCGCGATGAAGTGATCGACTCGATCCGCCGCGACCCGATCCCAAATCCGCATTTGCATCAATTGGCGCGGAATCATCTTGCGCGCCAGCCAGCCAAAATTTTTCTCATGTAATTTGAGATATTCCTGCGAACCGTCCCACAGCGCGCGATTCGGATTGTGGCAATAGCAAATATGAGTCGTCTCGGGCTTGGTAATCACGCCTTTCGCACAACCGGAAGACGAGTCCGAAATCACAAGATCGAATTCGGATAAATCGAATGATTCCATCGCAGCCGGCATGAACGGAAAAAAAATGCGGTGGTGATTTTTCGCGAACGGAATTCTCTGGAGATAACTCGTCCGGACATCGGCGTCAGCAAACATCGGCAAATTTTCCGGCCGGAAAAAAGAAGTGAAAATCGGTGCATCGGGAAAAACTTCGTGCAAAGCGAGCAAGACCCGCTCGGCTCCGCCGAAGTCAGTAAGCCAGTCGTGAACAAGTGCGACCCGAATTTTTGGGAAGTGCATTTTGAGAATTTTAACATTTCTCGAATATACTTTATTCACTTAAAATAAAGCTACCGAAACTGGAAAATGGAAACCACTCCACCTCCACCGCCCTCTCCAAATCCGCCTCCGCCGAACGACGAGGCCGTCTTGCTGGCACGAGTCTCGAATATGAACGATCGACAAAAAAGTGAGGTACTGGATTTTATTTTGCACCGCGGAAAGTATGAAACAAATACCAACCAGATCGTAAAAATGTTCACTGGCGAAAAAGATTTGAGTGATGCCGAGATGCTCGCCTGCGCTCCAGTCAATGCAGTCGAAACAACGGCCGGATTTTTACTAGGCCTAGCCAATACCGACAAGCTTAGTTCGCTCGGATCGGATGTCGGGAAGCTTTTGCAAAATCCACTCTGGGTCAAAAAAGTCTACGATACATTCTTGGATCAACTCACGCCAGCCCAAAAAATCGCTGTCAGTGTCGAGAACGGCGCCAATTCCCTGACAATCGCCAAATTCATCATCGGCGTCCTAGAAGTGGAAAGTGCCAATGCACCGCCAGCCACGAACTAAATTACTCTTCGACGTGAAGCAAAACTGTTTTGCCGCGGACACATTTCAGTTTGTCGATCACCGCGATCGCCGCACGAACTTTCGCTTCTGAATTTTTGTGAAGCAAAACCGCGAGCGGGACATCTTTTTTAAATTCTTTGAGATCAAGCTGGAGAATATCGCGAATATTCAAAGCGAATTTTGCGAGCACTTTGGAAATTTCTTGAATCACGCCTGGCTCGTCTTTGACCGCGAAGCGCAAATAAAATTCGCTCTCAATCGCGTCAAATTTTTTGATTGGAAATTTTTGGAGCGCTTTTTCCGGGATGCCGCGACTCGGGATTTTGGAATCGCGCGCGGCCTCGATGATGTCGCCGACAACGGCGGTCGCGGTCGGGAGACTCCCCGCTCCCGGCCCGGCCAGCAAAAGTTCGCCGAGATTTTTGCCGCGCAGCAAAATACCGTTTGTCACGCCCTCAATTTTTGCGAGCTTCGAATCGAGCGGCAGCATCGTCGGCTGCACGCGAATCTCGACCTGTCCTGAGCTTGTCGAAGGATCATCCTTTTTCGCGATCGCGACAAGTTTGATCTTGCGTTTCAGCCGGCGGGCAAATTCGAAATCCGCGGGTGACAATTTCGTGATTCCTTCGACTGGAATTTTTGGGAAATCGACCTGCGCGCCAAAAGCGAGCGATGCGAGCAGGGCGATTTTGTGCGCGGTGTCGCCGCCCTCGATATCGAGCGTCGGGTCGGCCTCGGCGAATCCGTTTTTTTGCGCCTCTTTCAAAACCGCAGCGAACTCCCCGCCTTCGTTCGCGAGTTTCGTGAGAATGAAATTACAAGTTCCGTTCAGAATCCCAAAAACTTTTTCAATTTTCTCGCCCGCGAGATCGGTCTTCAAAGTGCGGATAATCGGAATCGCGCCGCCGACCGCGGCTTCGAAAAGCAAAAGTTTGCCCATTTTT
>JAZDPN010000078.1:0-5847 GCA_043797545.1 Patescibacteria group bacterium
CGTTTTTTAATTTTTTTATCATGAGTCTGTACGAAAATACCCAGCAGTTGATTAATCGCGCTGCTGACACGATGCGGCTCGCGCCGTAGATTCGCCAAGGCGGGAGCGAACCCGAGCGGATTTTGCAGGTCAATTTTCACATTCACCGCGACAACGGGAAAATAGAAATGTTGAAAGGTTTTCGCGTCCAGCATTCGACACTGCGCGGCCCAGCGAAAGGCGGGATTCGTTTTCATCCCCAAGTCGAGATGGGGGAGGTAAAAGCACTCGCAGGCTGGATGTCGATCAAATGCGCGGTCGTCGATATTCCTTATGGCGGGTCGAAAGGTGGCGTCGAGCTCGATCCGCGCAAATATTCGGAATGCGAACTCGAGCAAGTTTCGCGGCAATTTTGCGCAGCGATCGCGCCGATCATCGGTCCACGCCGCGATGTGCCCGCGCCGGATGTTTATACCAATGGACAAATCATGAATTGGATCGCGGACGAATATCACAAAATTCACCCGAACGAGACTGATTATCTCGCAGTCGTGACCGGAAAAACTTTGGATAACGGCGGCTCGCTCGGCCGTGATTCGGCGACTGCCGCCGGGGGAGTTCACATTTTGGAGGCGTATTTCGCCGCGAAAAAAGAAGATATTAAAGGCAAAACCGTCGCAATTCAGGGATTTGGGAATGCCGGCATGTGGGCGGCCCGGATTTTGGAAAAAATGGGCGCGAAAATTATCGCGGTCAGCGATTCCCAAGGTGGAATCAAAGATTCGAATGGTTTGAAGATTTCCGCTGTTGAAAAAGCTAAGACCGCGCAGGGGAGCGTGAAAAATGCAGCAGGGGAGCAGATTTCCAATGACGACATTTTGGCTTTGGAATGCGATATTCTAATCCTAGCGGCACTGGAAAATCAGCTCCGAGCAGACAATTGCGACGCGGTAAAAGCAAAACTCGTCGCCGAGCTCGCGAATGGTCCGACCACGCCCGAAGCGCATGAAATGCTGGAAAAAAAGGGAATTAATGTTCTTCCGGACGTGCTCACGAATGCGGGGGGAGTCACAGTCAGTTATTACGAATGGGAGCAAAATCTCCGCGGCGAGAAATGGACCGAGGCCGAGGTCGCCGCAAAATTGGAGAAATCCCAAAAAGCGGCTTTCGCGGATATCGCCGCGATCGCGGAAAAGTACAAAACTGATATTCGCAATGCGAGTTATGTTTTGGCTTTGCGCCGAATTGAACAAGCCTTCGACGAAAAGCACTCAGGCAAGGCGCACGGCTTCGGCTGCGCGATCGATTGAAAGCTGCCCGAGGAGAGTTTGAGCTAACCTCACACAATGTATCTTGTATGAGGTAATGTGGCCAGTTCCCTAATTTACGGAAGAATCTTTAAATGAAACCTTTTATTGGTTTTATACCAATTTTTTTGGTGAATTTTTTGGTTTTGGAAAATCAAAAAACCACCCGCTCCCCCGACCCGATCGCTTTACGGGAAAATTGATTTTCAGGCTGTTTTTTGTTAAAATGGGAAGATTTTAAAACCAAAATTTGATTTGAGAATATCTTTTCCGAAATTACGGCGACTTGGGGCGAGCCTGCTCACAATTGCGATTTTGGCGTTACAGCTGCCCAATCCGGCCCTCGCGGCCAAACTCGCGGCTGGCCATGACTCGCTAAGCAATTCGAGAGTTGGGGAGACGAGCACCCATTCGATTGTTTTCACGACTCAGAGCGCTCTCCGCACCGGAGATTCAATCGAGCTGAGCTTCCCCGATTTTGGCTTTGAACTTGATTCGACCGATGACATCATCATTCCCGTCGGTCCGCTGGTTACGAAGGATTATTCGAATTCAAATAAAACCATCTCGCTCACTCTGACTGAAAATTTCGCAGCCGGATCGGTTGAGGTAGCAATTGCCGATGGCGTAATCACTAACCCGAGCGAGGCGGGCGAATATCTGGTCAGAGTCGCGACCAAAAATCAAAGCGGAGCGATCTTGGATCAGGGCAGCGCCACGGCTGAGATTGCCAATAATGTACGGGTAAGCGCCAACATCATTCCAGTCGTGCGCAATGTGACAAGTTCGCTCATGGATGGTGCTTATTGGATCGGTTCGATCATCCCGATTCAAATTACTTTCTCGGGTAATGTTTATGTGACCGGTACGCCGACTCTGGCTTTAAATTCCGACGGTACAGCCTTTTATAAAAGCGGCAGCGGAACAGATACGCTTACCTTTAATTACGAAATCCAGGACGGAGACTTGATGGTCGATACGAACGGATTGGACTACAGCTCGACTACCGCTCTTGCCACGGCTGGCGGCAGCATCGGTCTCGCCAATGGACGAGCGGCTAATCTGCTTCTGCCTGAACCTGGCAAGACTGGTTCATTGTCAGCCAACAAAAAAATATTGATTCGGCCTTTTCACGTCGAGATCAGCTCGCCTGATTTTTTCACTATAACTATAGTCGATGATAACGGCACGACGGAAGACAGCACTCCCTTATTGCGGCTCACTGCCCAAAAGGAAGCCGCCAAGGTCGCGCTAAGTTGTGATCAAAAAACTTGGACTAACTGGATCCCTTTTTCGACCAATGCGGAATTGAATATCGATAACCACAGTGATTTTGATATTTTGAAGTGTGGCGCAGAAGAAGGCCTGAAAAACGTTTACGCCAAATTTGCTAATAGTTTCGGCTACGAATCACCTGTCCTCAGCGATTCGACGATTTACAAAATCAAACCCAAGGTCGTCGAGCCCGTTGTCGAAAAAGTCGAGGAAGTAGTCAAAACCGAAGACAAAAAAACAACCGAGACCCCGATCGTCACCAAAGAAATTGACCTAAGCGCCAAAATCAAGGAAACCAAAGCTGTCGATCCAAATGCAAACGAGGCCAAGATTATAGAAGTCGGTTACGTCGATCCGAATCAAAAACTTTGGAAGAGTTTTCGCGATGTACAGGTCGACACAAACGGAATAGCCGTGGTCCAAGAAAAAGCCCAAAGCGCTATCGAGGCGCGCGTGATTACCGCTGATAAATTGGAGAAACAAACGACTGATTTGAAAACTTCAAACCCGGTTTTGCCGAAAAGCGGAGGCAATATTCCGGTCAAAGTCGAACTCGTCTCCAAAGGATCCCAAGCCAAAGTCGAAATTTCAGCCCAGACGAATGTGACCAATGGTGGCGGCGGGGGAAGCGGGGGAAGCGGGGGAAGCTATGAACATGTGATTTACGCGCCGGAAGTCGTCGAGACTCCCCCTGCGATTACCGATACAAATTTGGAAATCAATGAAGCCGTTTTTGTCGGTAGCTCGAGCGGCAGTATTAATTTCGATCAACCGGTTTTGCTAACCCTCCCGGTCACAGAGCAAAAAGAGCCGAGGATTTATCATTTTGATGAGACGGCCAATGACTGGGTCTTGACGCGAGATGCGAAAAACGGACAAGCCGGCGGCGAAGTGAGCGCGGACGGACGGACGATCTCAATCTGGGTCGATCATATGACGCTCTTCGCGGTGGTCGGAGTGAAAAACTTGAAATTAGTTGGTATTAAAAAAATCGCGGTCGGCTCGGGTCAGGAAAAACGGGCTGAATTCGAATCGGGCGAATGGTTTTCGCCAGCCGATATCGGAAATGATGATTTGGTCAGTTTTGCCTGGAGCGGGACGGGCGATCGCTTCTACTACGTTTTAGACAAAAATCCCTCCCCGACCTCACTGCGCGATATCTCGGACGAGACGAAATTTACGACCGAGTTTTATCTCGATGGCATCCGAGTCAGCGAGGGCGAAAGTTATTTTCATATTTTGGCCCAAGGCGCGAATGGCGAGCGCGACGGCGAAACAGTTTTTGTCATTGACTACGACAAGACACCTCCTCGCCTCGCTAAAATCGTCAGCAACAAGGAAAAAATTTCGTTGGAATTTTCTGAGGCCGTCAGCTCAAACGACTTTTTGACGGTCTATTTCAGAGATGGGCAAATCCTGGAAATTCCAGCCTTTGGCGCGCCAACTGACAAAATCGAAATCGCCTTCGAGAGCGAAACCACTCCAGAAATTATCTCGATTGTCGGCCTGTTGATCGACCGCGCCGGGCTGGTCGCGATCAATCCCGAGCCGCTCACAAAAGAATTTACTGACGGCAAAATTCAAAATGCCCAGCTCACGGTTTTGTATCCGGCCCAGCTCGTGAATGGAAGATATTTCACTAAAAAAGATTTCGTAAATGTAATTCCTCAGGTCGAGGGCGCGACCAAAATGCGGCTCGCCGCGAACATCTTGGGAGCGGAAAACGCCTGGCAGGACTTTACTGAGAATGAAATTAAAATTCCCCTGACCGGCTTCGGAGCGCAAAAAATCGCTTTGGAATTCGCGAATGCTTCCGGCACGACCAAGTCAGCCGGCATCGTAATAACACGCTTACCGGCCAGCGAAGCTGAGCTGAGCGAGATGGAGTCCAGGCAAAGCTCGGTCTTGTCCGGTTTACGCGAGCTGCTTTCCCAAAAATTGAAAAAATTATTGGTCTGGGGCATCGGCTCAAATTATGAGGCTGCACTTGCTGAGACTAATCCGGCCATCCTACCCGCTAGCGAGATTCCGACCGAAGCTGAAATCGATAATCTTAATCAGGCTTTTGCGACGGCGCGCGAAATTCGGAAGCTCGCCACAGAGGAAAAACCCTCGGCCGCCAAGATTGAGACTCTGGCGCGCAAGCTGGCTGATCAAAATTTCACGCTGGACGACTTTTTGTCTTTGGCCGAGCTGGACAGTCTTTTCGCCAAGATATCCAATGAGGAAGCCGACCATCTGCGTGGATTTTTGAATTTGAACGCGGTCGCGCTACAAAAAAGTGATGACGCGCTAAGAGTCGGATCACTCTCGCTCGGTATGCGCGATTCGGATGACGACGGCTTATCTGATTCGCTCGAGATTGAGCTCGGCAGTAATCCATTCTTGCGTGACTCAGATCAAGACGGACTGACTGACGGCTGGGAAGTTTTGCAGTTAGGGAATAACCCCCTGCAGGCTGATTCGGCTCAGGTCGGTTTCACGAATTTGCCAGAAAAAATCGAAGATCCCCGACCTTTTTTGACCGGAGTTTCTCAGGCCAATACGGCTGTCCGAGTCATCGCAGTGAATTCTGAAAAAGCGGAAATCGAATTGGGCCAGACGACTGCTGACGCGCGCGGTGCTTGGCAAATCCTGTCCGAAGTCTCACTCCCCGCCGGACATTACGAGCTGAGGTTGCTGGATGGCACGACTGTCTTGGCTACTCGGGAAATCGAAATCAATCTCGATTTTATTCTCCTACCGCCGAAAATTTTTGCTGGTCAGTCAGAGGTCTTTGCAGACAGGCAACCCGCCTTTTTCGGTAATGCTTTTTTTGGCAGTCGGATCGTGGCCTTTTTCGACGGCAATCCGACCGCAGTCGTGATTGACAATACTTTGGGCGATTTCGTGGTGCGACCGATTGGCAAACTCGCCGATGGTAAACATGTTTTGACGATTTGGTCAGAGTTGGCTGACGGCGCGCGCTCACCCGCTCGGTTAGTGAATTTCGAAGTTAAAACTGTTGAACTGGCTCCCCTTGCGCTCGAAATTGAAAATTTCGATTCGTCGAAAATCGCTTTTACGGTCGGCGCGCTTTTACTGGCTGGCTTGGCCGGAATTTGGATTTTCCGCCGCCGTAGTCAGGTCAATCCGTAGCCTTCCGCGTCGATATTTTTCTCCGGTACGCCGAGTTCGACAAGCTTATTTTTGATACCGAGTGTCGAAGTTTCCGAGCCACAAATCAGTGCTTCCAAATTTTTCGGTATGTTGAAATTTTCAAGCACCGCCGGAAGCCGTCCGCGTT
>JAZDPN010000056.1:0-14423 GCA_043797545.1 Patescibacteria group bacterium
CTGCGAAAGGAATCGTCATCCCGAAAACATCCCACAAAATTCCCGCGCCGAGCGAAGCGGGGAGCGCCGCGAGTCCGATCGCCATTTGATAGCCGCCGAGCGCGCTCGCGCGCAAATCCGGCGGCGCGAGTTCCGCGACGAAGGCTTTTTGGACTGGCCCGAGCGCGCCTTGATGCAAACCGAAGGCGATGAAAATCGCGGCGATCGCGAGCCAACCGCTCAAAAAAATCGCGCTCGCGCAGACCAAAACCCAAAAGAAAAGTGCGAGCTGAAAAACTTTTTTGCGACCGATTTTGTCCGCCAATTTTCCGAATGGCAGGGAAGTGAGCGACGCGATCAAAGTGAAGGCGAGATAAAGAATTGGCAGCGTCGTCGGATTGAAGCCTTCATTCTTCGCGAAAATTAACAGGAAGGAATAACTGAACGCTCCGCCCGCGAAAAGCACGCTTGCCCACAAAACGATTTTAAAATTGCGCGAGAGATTGCGAAACGCAATACCTTTAAAAATTTTCAAATGCGCGACGGCTCGCTCTTTCACAAAAAATAAAATCAGCAAAACGGAAAGAATTGACGGAATCGCAGCGATCAAAAAAAGATGTTTGTAGCCGAGATAATTCAACAAAAAAATCGTCGTCAAAATTCCGCAGACCGCGCCGAGATTATCCATTGTCCGTAAAATTCCGAAATTGCGACCGCGATTTCGATCAGTCGAAACATCGGCGACGATCGCGTCGCGCGGCGAGCCGCGCATTTTGCCCGCGCGATCGAGAATACGAAACGGAATCAGCCACGGCCAAAATTTCGTGAACGCGTAACCGATTCTGGAGATCCCGCCGAAGAGATAACCCGTCCAAATAAAAATTTTGCGCTTCCGAAGTTTGTCCGAAAAATAGCCGCTCACCGCTTGCGAAATGCTCACGATCGCATCGCCGATTCCGTCGACGAGTCCGAGCACGGCCATGTCCGCGCCGAGCACCGTCGTCACAAAAATCGGCCAAATCGGGTAAATCATGTCGCTGCCGAAGTCATTCAAAAACGAGGCAAGCGCGAAAGTTTTAACCTCGGTCGGAGTTTTGGATTTAGCAGCCATTTTTAATTTCCCAGAGCGCGGGCGACTAGCTCGGCGACGAAACCGCGATTCTCCCATTTGGCGTAATCCTTGGCCTCGGCCGGAAGTAAAACATTTTTCGCCAGCGCGGCATTTACGAAGGGCTCGTACCATTCGCCGGTAGTTGCCGTCGTCGACCAGTTGAAAGTCTTGGCGATGATTTTCAAAGCCTCAGCGCGATTGATCGGATTGCTCGGTCGGAAAGTACCGTCCGTGTAACCGCTTACCCAGCCGCGCGATTTTGCGTAGCAGACGTAGGGTGAAAACCAAAGATCGCCGACATCCGGAAAACAATTTTTGCCAGAGATTGAGAGACCAGCGTCCTTGGTGGCACTGACCAAAATCTTCAAAAACTCAGCGCGGTTGATCTGCGCTTCCGGCTTGAAAGTCCCGTCAGCATAGCCCGAGATGATGCCGCGTGCCGCAATTTTCAAAATCGCATTGGCGTGAGGGCTGTCGAGCGAGATATCGGAGAAGGGTGATTCCAAAACTCCGATTCCGGCTTGGCCAGTCGTCCAGAAAACAAAAACGCGCGATCCGTCATCTTTCAAAAAGGAGTAAGTCCGATTTTTCTGGATCGCATTCGGATTGGCTGGCAAGCCAAAAACTGATTTGCCAGTATCCGCACGATAATCGCTCTCGTCGTAGAAGCAGCTCGTCTCACGCGGGCAGTAATTTTCTCCCGATAGTACGAGCTTTTCGAATTTCGCGCCGACGAGTTTCGCGGCAAGATCGTTCCAAGCTTCCGCGCCGGCCGAATCCAACGCAAAAGTATTTTTGTCAAAATAACTCACGCGCTTGACGTTTTCTCCGAGCAACATAACCGCTTCTTTCAAAGCAAAATCACTTTGCTCGGTCGCGCTCACAGCTTTTTCCGCATCGAAATCAGTCGTCGAATAGCCGAATTCTGTCGCCCAAATCGGTTTGTCGCAGCCCGCATTTTTCAAAATCTCGTGATAAAAATTCACCCACTGTCCGACCGTGTGCCAGGCATTTTTGTCAGTGTCGATTTCGTCCGGCGCGACGCCAAGATGATAGGGGTGAAAAGCAAGCACATCGAATTTGCTGCACGCGCCATCGAGTTTCAGAAATTCTTTCAACCATTTGTAATTGTAGCCACTCAAGCTGCCCAAAACGATGGGCGCTTGGACGGCCGCAATTTCGCTTTTGGTTTTATTTAAAAAATCGTAGTAGTTCAGCGCGCGCGCTTTGTCGGTCAAACCGAGCCCGTGGTGCTCCTCATCCGGTTCATTACAAATCTCGCTGGCGTAAATCGTGCGATCAATCTTGCGATAAAACATCACGGCATTTTCGTCCGAGTCCCAACAGCCAGTGATCACGCGCGGATTTTGATTGTCGATTTGGATTTTCCCATCATCGTCGATTACCAAATCGGCAGTCGCGGCAAAGACATTCGCGACGGAAAAGCCAATCGCGAGGAGAAGAGTGAGTGCTTTTTTCATGCTTTGATTCTACCCTCCTTCGTCTTTTTGGACTACGGCGGGCTGGCGGAACTAAAAAATTTGTTCTTCAAAATTTTCCGCATTTTCCGCTATCGCGGATATTCCACTTTTTTGATGCCAAAAAAGTGGAGCAAAAAAGCGCCCGCCTTCTCAAAAATTCGGCGAGCTTTGTTGCTCGCGCGTCCCAAAGGGACCCCTTCGGGGCTAAAAAATTCAATCGTCCGCTGCGCGGACTGAATTTTTTTGACGCGCACTCGCAAGTCACCGCCCCAATTTTTTCGAATGGCGGGGATTGGTCGCGCGACTCGCTACAAAGTGGCCCCTTCAGGGCTTCGCTCGCCGCGCATCTTATTTATTCATATTCAAAAATCTTTTCTCTCGCCGACAGCGTCGCGGCGATATTTCCCGAATTCAACTAATTTCAAAGCCTTTTTGCCTTCGATTACCGGACCTTCGCGGCAGACGCAAAATCCCGAGTCGTCGACGGCGCAGCTACCGCACACGCCGATTCCGCATTTCATCATTCGTTCCAAGCTCAGTTCACATGGAATTTGCGCTGCGCGGCAGATCTCCGCAACTTTTTTCATCATCAATTCTGGCCCGCAGGAATAGACAAAATCGATCCGTTTTTGCTGCAAAATTTTCTCGAGCAAGTGGGTCGAAAAACACTTCGTGCCACAGCTGCCGTCGTCGGTCGCGATCAAAACTCGCGCGCCGAGTTGCTCGGCGTATTTTTTGCCGAATAAAAAATTCTTCGATCGCGCACCGATCACGAAATCGATTTTGCAATTCGCCAATCTCTCGGCGAGTCCGAGCAACGGTGCAGTGCCGAAGCCGCCGCCAACCAAAATAACTTTCTTTTTTTTCTGCAGCGAAAATCCGTGTCCAAACGGTCCGCGAATTCCGACTCTATCACCGACTTTTTTTTGTGAAAGCGCGCTCGAAAATTTCCCAACCGCGGAAACCGAAATGCGAAATTCGCCCGGTTTCATGCGCCAAATTCCGAACGGTTTTTCATCAACTCTCGGCAGCCAAACCATCACGAACTGTCCGGGCGCGAAGTCAAAATTTCCCTTGAAAACAAGTGTTTTAATTCCGTCGGCTTCAGCGACGACTTTTTTGATTGCGAAAATTTGAGGTAAGTTTTTAGACATTTTTGTGCGCGAGTCCGATTAAATCCGCAACATTTTTCATTTTTTTCCGGCGACAAAATTCGACAATTTCTTTTTCAATGTCCGCAAAAATCTCCGGTCCATCTTTCGCGGCGGAACCGATGCCGACGAGCGTCGCACCCGCTTCCAAAAATTCGATCGCGTCGCGACCGTTCGCGACTCCGCCCGTGCCGATGATCGGGATTTTCACCGCGCGGAAAATTTCGAAAATCGCTTTCACTGCGAGCGGCCGAATCGCTGGACCGGATAACCCGCCGACGCGATTCGCCAAAATCGGTTCGGCGGTCTCGATATCGATGACCATTCCCGGACCGACCGTATTGATCGCCGTGATTGCGTCCGCGCCCGCTGCTGCGACTGTCCGCGCGATCGCCGCGATATTTTCGACATTCGGTGAAAGTTTCACTGCGAGCGGAATTTTTCCGGCCGCTTTTTTCGCCAATTTTGTGACTTCGTGCGCACTTTTGAGATCGCAGGCAAACGGCCGACCAAACTCAGCTTCGACATTCGGACAGGAAATATTCAGCTCAATCAAATCCGGTTCGAGTGCCGCGACCGCCGCGACCGTCTCGGCAAATTCATTTTGCGAACTCGCCGCGACACTCGCGAAAAGCGGCTTTTTCGAGAGTTTCCGAAAACTCGCGAACTCGATTTTCGCCTCTTCAAGTCCGCCGTGCGGGAGCCCGACCGCGTTGATGAGATTGCCATTTCCGAGGTCGATGACGGTCGGATTCGCATGACCGTCGTGGCGATTGCGCCAGACCGACTTCGAAGTCACTGCGCCCGCGCCGGATTTCGCGACTTTCGCCAAACTCGCACCCGTCGTCCCCAAAATGCCCGAAGCCAAGACAAGGGGATTCTCAAGCTTCAGTCCGAGGAATTGAGTGGCAAGCCGCATCCCGCTGATTTTAACACTATTTTTAAGCTTGAAAAGACGGTTTTTGGCAAGTCAAGCGCGTGGATTTGCGTACTAGTTTGTGCTACAATCTCCAGATGTCGGACAAAAAAATGTTCAAGTTGTTCTATCGCTTTACTTGTTCTAATTGTTCAAATTGAGTATTCATTTCGAACAGCTTGAACATCTCGAACATTTCTAACAATTCTATAATGTTTAATAATTTTGATAAGTTCACAAAAGAAGCCAAAAGAGCTTTGATTGTCGCCCAAGATCAGGCACGCGAGGCTGGACTGAGCTATGTCGGGACCGAGCACATTTTGCTCGGGATTCTTACTCAGCCGGAAAGTCTGGGCGCTTCGGTGTTGCTCGGTTTCGGTGTGACCGCCGAAAACGTGAAGCTCGTCCTCAAGACAGTCGGCCGGGCGAATGCGACCAAAAGTGACTCGACCGAAGCTGGTAGTCTGTCTGGTTTCGCTAAGAAAGTAATCGAAGACGCGATTCGGACGGCTTATCGCTTCAATCATTCCGCGGTCGGAACGGAACATCTGCTCTACGCTTTAGTCAGTCAGGAAAATACCGCTGCGACCGTGATTCTCGAGAATATGAAAATTCGGCCAGCCGAGATTCGCAAGCAGATTGAAGAGATTTTCCGCGATGCGACCGAGGCGCAGGCTATTCCGAAAAATGTTCATCCACTCGAAATCCTGTTTGGCTCGCTGCAGCAGGTCATTTCGCGCCAAAATCAAAATCAGAATTTTGACGATGCTTACGCGCACAAAGATTCTCCTGAATTTGCCGGACCGCCGCCCAATTCTCCGCGCCAAAAATCCAAGACGCCAGCACTTGATTATTTCACGACTGACCTGACGGCCGAAGCGCGCGCCGGGAAATTGGATCCAGTCATCGGTCGGGAGACCGAGATCTCGCGCATGGTTGCGATTCTCAATCGTAAAACTAAAAATAATCCGGTGCTCACTGGCGAGCCGGGAGTCGGCAAGACCGCAGTGGTCGAAGGTTTGGCGCGCGCGATCGTAGCCGAAAAAGTTCCAGCCTCGATGCTCGACAAGAGAGTCCTGATGATTTCGATGACTTCCTTGGTAGCCGGAACGAAATACCGCGGTGAATTTGAAGAGCGTTTCAAAAAAGTGATTGATGAAGCGACCAAGTTTTCCGGTGAGGTGATTTTATTTTTAGACGAGCTGCACACGGTTATCGGTACGGGCGCAGCCGAGGGTTCGCTTGATGCGGCGAATATCCTCAAGCCGGCTTTGGCGCGCGGCAAAGTCCAGGTCATCGGCGCGACGACTTTGGACGAATTTCGCAAACACCTCGAAAGCGATAAAGCGCTGGCGCGCCGTTTCCAGCCAGTCCTTGTCGCTGAGCCGAGTGCTGAAGACTCAATCAAGATTCTCGAAGGCCTGCGGCCGAGCTTCGAGAAACACCACAATTTAAAAATTGAGGACGCGGCGCTCGCGACTGCAGTCAAAATGTCCAAGCGTTATATTCCGGACCGTTTTTTGCCTGACAAGGCCATCGACATGATTGACGAGGCCGCGAGCTTGAAAGGCGTTTCCCGCCGCGGCGATTCGCGCGAGATCAAAAAACTGAAAGACGAACTGTCCAAAGTTATCAGCGAAAAGGAGGCTGCTGTTTCCGGCCAAAATTACGAAGTTGCTGCCAATCTACGTGCCCGCGAGCTGCAAATCAAAAACGAAATCGAATCGAATAAAACAACCATTTCCAAAGACGGAGAACAGCCGATTGTCACGGCTGAGGACGTTGCCAAAGTAATCGCGAATGCGACCGGTGTCCCGGCCGGAGAATTGCTGGCTGAAGATGTGATTCGCTTGCAGGATCTCGAGAAAACTTTAGCCAAAAGAATTATCGGTCAGAAAACCGCGATCCATTCGGTCGCTCAAGCCGTGCGCCGCTCGCGCATCGGTATCGCCGCACCCAATCGTCCAATCGGATCTTTTATTTTCCTTGGGCCGACCGGAGTCGGCAAAACCGAATTAGTCAAAACTTTGGCGAGGGAGGTTTATGGCTCAGAGGACGCGCTCATCAAAATAGATATGTCTGAGTTTGCCGAGAGGCATTCTTCGAGTCGTTTGGTGGGTGCGACGGCGGGTTATGTCGGTTACGAAGAGGGCGGTGAGTTGACTGAGAAAGTGCGTCGCCGACCTTACTCGGTCGTGCTCTTCGACGAAATCGAAAAAGCACACCACGATTTCCAAAATTTGCTTTTGCAGATTCTCGAAGACGGCTATCTCACGGATGCGCGCGGACGCCGGACTGATTTCCGCAATACGATTATCGTGATGACTTCGAATATCGGTGCGGAGCGTATGACGACCCAGGCCGGCAAGATCGGCTTCGCAGTCGGTTCCGAGCTGAGCGATGCCAAAGCTGAATTCGAAGAAGTTAAAACCGATGTACTAAATAAGCTGGAAGAAACCTTTCGGCCGGAGTTTCTCAATCGAGTCGATAAAGTCGTCGTCTTTGAGCCGCTCACTTCGGACGAGATCAAGGAAATTGTGAAATTGCACCTCGCCGATCTGGAAAAAAGATTGGCCGACAAAAAAATTAAACTTGAACTGAACGCTGCAGCGCTCGATTATCTCGCGCGGAAATCTTACAATCCAAAATACGGCGCGCGACCAGTGCGCCGCGCGATTACTGAGAAAATCGAAGACGAAGTTGCGGGTTTGCTTTTGGACGGCAAATTCAAAAACGGTGATACGATTTTGATTGGCTTTGACAAAAAAGCGGATGAGCTGACTTTCAAGAAGAAAGGGCGGAGGATTCTGAGCCGCAATTAAAGCTCCCAACTTTTTGGCTGGCCGAGTTCGACCGTGCCGTCGAAGATTTTCATATCTCCGAAATCGACTGTTTTTGTGATCTCTCGCGTTTTGTCTCCCGATTGAAATTCGCCGAGGAAAGAATAATTATCTTGGAATTTTTGCGGTAGCCGATAGCGCAAGATGACTTCGCGCGAAAATTTCGGCTGAGTCGTCAGTGAAAATAGGAAATAAGTTTTGCCATTCCAGCTGCGGGTCGCGACGCTCTCGGCTGGGATGCCGCCGACTTCGATCAGTTCGCTTCCGGCCGGGACGAAAACTTTGATCAAATCAATATTTCGACCGCGACCGAGGATTTCTTTCAAATTGTCAGAGAGGCGCACTCCGGCTTGTTCGGCCAGTGCATCGATTTTTTCCTCTGCTGCGGCGCTCCAGGCGTGTTGACGCAAAATTCTCAGCTCATCAATCGTCTCACCATTAGCCGCAATCTCGGTTTGATGGCTGAGCTGATTACTCGTGAAGCGATCGGATTTGTTGCCCGAGAGAGAAGTATTGGCTACAAAAAGATAATCCCCGTCAGTTTTTTGCAATTCATTGGCGAGCTGTGCTGCGACTGCGAAATTCTCAAAATCCGGATTAGCTGAGGAGAACTGGATCTCTTTCGCACTGACCGCTTGCCAGGCCAAGGTCGCTAACTCGCTGGCCGGAATTTCTTCCAGTCTATTTTTTAAGGCTTCCCAGACCTCACCCAAAATTTGTTTAGGTTGAGTCCGACCGTCTTTTTTGGCCTCGATCACAATTTCGAGCAGCAGGCTCAAATCGGCCGCCGTGATTTTTTGTCCGAAGCGATCAAGCTTGATTCCGCCCAAACGGGCTACGATTTTTTCTAAAAGTGTTGAATTGATCGCCAGCACGCCATCGACCGAGCCGCCACCGCCGGCCTCGAAAAGTTTCTCGGCTGCAGCTGCCGAGGTTGGGAAGTCGGGATGAAAATTCGCATCACGCAGGCCCCAGCTGCCGGTAATAAAATCGAAGCCCTCAGGTGGATCAAAGTGTTTTTTGATCTGGCCATCGAAGTCGTAGACGTCTTTAATTTCGAATTTTTTCACAAAGCCCTCATCTAGTTCCAAAATTCCGATTGAGCCGATGAAACCGCCAGTCGACCTGATTTCGTCCGAATTTTGAAACAAGATCAGATAGCGCCGCGGGACTTTGCTTCCCAGGAGATCGGGTAGGCTCGGGAGCGATTTCGCCAAAGGTTGAGCCAAGCTCAAAAAATAATTCAGTTCATTTTTTGCTTGGCTGACCTTGGCAGCGAGCTCGCTTGGTAAAGTCCCAGCTTCGACTAGATTCAGAAGCGCGGCTGCATTTTCCAGCTCGCTCAGTCCTCCCAAAATTTGACTGATCGGTTTCGCCAGCTGGTCGGCGAAGCTCTCGACCTTTTCGCTTTGGTTCAAAGCAGCTTGTCGGACTTGCCAATTTGAGGCGGCGATTTGGAGTGAGTTGGCCGCCTCGGCGAATTTCTCTCCACCGCTGGCCAATAATTTTCCAGCTGAGACGAGCCGACTACCGGCCTGAACATTTTCGGGTTGAGTTTCCAGGATCGCACCTGCGCCACCCAGGACCAATAAATCTTTTTCTGCGCTGCGCAAAATCTCGACCGCCTCAGTGAATTGATTTTGCGAAGTTGTGAAATCGCCAGCCGCGAAGCTTTCGCTAGCTGCGATGAGATCGCCGATTCCCGAAAATGCGGTTGCCACGGTGCGCTCAATCGTTTTTTTACCCGTGCCAAAAATCCCCAACAGATTCAAAACAAAAACCAGGATGAGCGCCGCGGCTACGATTTTGAGCCGGCCGAGTTGTGACCCACGTGCCTTGTTGGCGGGGAGGTAAAGGGCATTGCGTGAATCAGTTTTTTGCGTTCGTGTGAGATCAAAACGGCGACCTTTGTTTTCTAGGTTTTGCTGCGCTCCGATTTTTTCAAGCCGCAGAAGATTGGCACGCATTTTTTCTGTGCGCTGAACGACCAGCGGGGCGCTGGCTCTTTTTTTCAGATCGATGAGGCGGCGGGGAGAGTGTTTCACTTTTCGAGAGAGAGCTCGATTTTAACGCTGTCGCTCTCGAAATTCACGCCAGCGAGTAGGAAACTAAACGGTTTTAAAAACGGATTTTCCGATTTGCCTAGCCGGGTATAAAAAATATTTTGACTGGGGGGAGGCGCTTTGTCTAAAAATTTTTCCTCGCCTACGAAGCGCGAAATCATTTTTTCCAGAACATCTTTCTCGGTCGCGAAAACGGACCAGTCTTCGAGCTGAGCAAAATTCAAATCGTATTTTGGAAAGTGCCAAGTCTGGATCTGGTTGCCAGCAAAAATTTCAGTCTCACTTTGCGGTTTGGTCTCGGCTGTGAGTTCTTGTCCGGTCGTCGTATCCGGGAGCTCGACGACTTTTTCCGCAGCGGCGATTTTCCCCGTGGCACTTTGTATTTTAGTGAAAACATTTTCGAAGTTGCCTGCGAAAATTCCGGCTACGCCACCAGTCGCTGTCAGGCCGATCGCGCTGGAGTCTCCGAAAATAGGCTTAAAATCTTCCGCCTTAAAATTTTGTCCCAACCAAGTCTGCAGAAAATTATTCGCCGAACTTTTGAGCAGCGGGGCTAGTGGCGAATTTTGCGCTCCGCCAGCTGCCAAAAAATGATCGAGTTGCCCAGCGAGATTTTGATTCGCCAAGAAGGTTTGAGTCTCTTCTCCCCAAAGATTTAAGATTTCAGGATTTAAGCTTGGGACTTCTAAAAATGGTTTAGACAAAGTCGCAGAATTTTTCAAAACAAGTTGAGCTGAGACTTTGAGACCGGTCGCGGTTGGTTCGAAAGTCGCTCCGCCGCCCGACCATAGATCAAGCACAGGAGTCGCGAGGGCCTTCGTCTCACCCTCGAAACGCCGCGTGAAAAATTCTTCCAAAAATTTCGGAGTGGCGAAGATGAATCCGTCCGCCCGAGGGTTTAGTTTTTCAGCGACCGCTCGAAAGGCCGCCGAATTGGCAACCCTTTTCTCCGGGATGTGAATTGCGGTCGCGATTTTTTCCAAACTTTCCGAACTTGCTGCGAGCAGCAAATCGCCACCGAAAAACATGAAAGCGAGCGGACGACTGCGCGGGAAGTAGTAAATTTTTTGGTGGACGAAATTACGGCTCGCGAGTTCTTCGCCCGACAAAACCTCCTTGCTAAAGAAATCGAGAACCGCATTTTGGTCGGGGGTGTCCAAAGCCAGAACAAAATTCTGCGGGTCGAATTTTTCTCCCAAAAAAGCTACGCCGACCCGACTTTGTGCCAAGGCCAATAAATTTTCTGGCTCGGTCAGGCCGAGCGAATCGAGCGCGAGCAGATTCGATTTCGATTCATCCGCGAAAAATTTCCCGAGCTTATTTGAATTCGCCCCTAGTCGCATTTCCGCGAAGAAGAGCGTTTCGTCCGCTGGCAAAATTTCGGCGAGGGAGCTCGGTTGGGAGTATTTCTGAAAGAGAAAAAAGCCGACTGCTCCCAAAATTGCGGCCGCGAAAACTGTGAGCAAAATTCCGCCAACGAGGTTTCGATTTTTGGAATGGATTTTTTTCACGCAGGATGAATTCTCTCTTTTTCAGACCGAATTTTCAATTTCGCGCGAGGCGTTTTCGTGCCAAAACCTTGCCGCGCTCGACGCCCGGCTGATCGGCGAAATTCACTCCCAAGATTTTTGCGAGGAAATAAATTTCGAGCATCCAAAATTGCAAAAATTCTCCCAAAATTTCTGGCTCGATTTTTGGCAGATCGAAAAGTGCGACGGGTCTTTTTTTCTCGCTCAAACTTTCCGCAGTCGCCAAAAATTCCGCGCGCAAAATCGTCCCGAGCGAATCATTTTTCAAAAAAGAAAATTCAGCCGGAGTTCGCGGGATACGGAAATCCCGCGCAAATTTTTGCGCTCCGACAAAAATAAAAAATTTGTCCGCTGGGCCATCGTGCCACAGCTGTAATTTCGAATGCTGATCAATCGCGCCGACCGCGACAGCGGGCGTGATGCCGACGCGCGAATTTTTGCCGATTGATTCGGCGAGCAATTGTTCAAACCACTTCGCCAAAGCTTCGAGCGCATTGGCGTAAACGCAAAAAACGGAAATGTTTTTGCCTTTGCGAAATTCAGCAGCCTGAATCTGTGCAAATGCGAGTGCTTGCTTAGGGTCGGTTTTGCGTGCGCCAGACAAAAGTTTTTTCAAATCGATTCCGGCGAGTGCGGCGGGGAGTAGTCCGACCGGACTGAAGATCGAAAAACGACCGCCGACTTTTTCGGGAATTGCGAAAGTTCGCACTTTTTCTTTTTTTGCGAGCGCGCGCAAAAAGCCTTTTTCTGCGTCAGTCAAAAAAACAGTTTGTCGCGACCAGTTCTTCCCCAAAAATTTTTGCACGACGAAAAAATTCGCGAGTGTCTCGAGCGTGCCGCCGGATTTCGACGCGACCAAAACCAAAACCTTTTTCCAGTCGATGTGCGTGAAAATTTTCCCGGCGGCGACTGGATCGACATTCTCCAAAAAATAAAACTCGCGTTTTTCATTGCCGAGTGCCTCGACGAGTGCGCGGGCGGGGAGGCTGCTGCCGCCGATGCCGATCACAAGAATTTGCCTATGTTGGCAGTTTTTAGCGAATTTCAAGATTTCTGCACAATCAAAATTCAGCAGATCGCAAAACGCGGGAGGATTCTTTTTAAATTCGGCCCAGATTTTTTGATCCAATTTAATTGGCGGCAAGTTGGCGTAGCGGATTTGCACCCTGAGATTTTAGCGCAAACTTTTGTCTGGGCTCGGAAACAGTTAAAATTAACAGGATGTCTCGCGCTGCCCGACTCACGCTCGTTTTCCTCGGACTGAATCTTTTTCTCTTTGTCGCCAAAATTTGGGCGGGATTGGTTTTTGGTTCGCTCGCGGTTTTATCCGACGCTTTCAATTCGCTAGTCGACATCGCGACCTCGATTATGATTTTTTTTGCTGTTCGGATTGGCAGCAAACCAGCAGATGGCGATCATCCATTTGGTCATTCGCGGGCCGAGCCACTCGCGGCTTTCACAGTCGCGATCCTGACTTTCGTTTTGGCTTTCGAAGTGGTGCGCGAGGCAGTCGGTCGCATCATTTCGGGAGAGCTTCCCGAAATTAGTTTCGTGCCACTCGCGATTTTGGGAATTGTGATTTTGACGAAACTCGGCATGTTTTTCGCAGCTCGAAAATTCGCCGATAACCCCGCGTTGATCGCGGTCGCGGCCGATGCGAAAATGGACATCGTGATTTCGCTGCTCGCGGTCGGCGGCGTGGTTGCGATCAATTTCGGTTTTCCGCAGCTCGATGCCTACGCCGCGCTTGCGATCGCAGTTTGGATCGGGTTTGTCGGCTTCAAAATTTCGCAGGATAACATTTCTAAATTGATGGGGCGCTGTCCGGACAAAGATGAGATGCAAAAAATTCGCGCAAAATTGGACGAGCTCAAAAAACAAAAAAAGATTCTCGGTTTCAAAAATTTGCGCGGTCAATTCATCGGTTCGGAAATCCAGATCGCGGTCGCGGTCGCCGCGCCGAAAAATCTTTCGCTGAAAAAAGTTCACGACCTCGAGGAGTTGATTCAGAAAAAATTGAAGGCTTTGAAAAATGTGCGCGAAGTCGCGGTTCACATTGACCCGGCTTAACAGCGCTCATCGAATCTCAAATTTTCCTGTCGGTAGAAGCTCAAATCTTCCGCCGAAGTTTTTTACTTCGTAAATATACTGGTATAAGTAGTTGTACCCAAAAGCTTTGAAGTTAATTAAAAACTCGTATTGTTTGCCTGGTTCAAAATTTAGTGATTATATATTTTCAAATAAAAATGAGTTTGGTCCGTCTTCGATTTCTTGACTTGCTCTTTTGGTTTCTATTTCAATATTAAGATTATCTTTTTCTCTAAAAATTGATTTTTCCCAAGTAAAGCTACGGCCTGATTTGTTTTCGAGATTAATTAAAATACGGTTTTGTTTATTGCCTCCATTTTTGATTGGCAATGATTCATTTGCGTTTATTTTGAAATTAAATCTATAGAGATGTTTCTTTTTTTCGCTTTCATCAGACTTTTCTTTTGAAGATTTATCAAACCATTTTTTGAGTTTAGATGGTTTTAACCCAAACCATTCCAATATCGTTATTAACAAACTTAACAATTCCATAGCTCTATTTTAATTTAGTCTCTTTTTAAAACAGCCAAAAAAGCTTCTTGCGGCAGGGTGACTTTGCCGAATTGTTTCATCCGCTTTTTGCCTTTCTTTTGTTTCTCGAGCAATTTATTTTTGCGCGTGACGTCGCCGCCATAGAGGTAGCCAGTCACATCTTTACGATACGCCGACAAAGTTTCGCGGGCGATGACAGTCGCGCCGATCGCGGCTTGAATCGGAATCACGAAATTCGCGCGCGGAATGATTTCTTTCAATTTCTTGACCAAATTCATTCCGACCGACCGCGCTTCGCTTTTGTGGACGATGAAAGAGAGTGCATCGACTTTTTCGCTCGCGACGAGGATGTCGAGCCGCTCTAGTGCGCCATCCCGAAATTCCAAAAATTCATAACTCATGCTCGCATAGCCGCTCGAAGTATTTTTCAACTTGTCGTAAAAATCCGTCACGATTCCCGCGAGCGGAATTTCGTATTCGACCAAAACGCGCTCGGGATCGAGGAAGCTCAGATTTTTTTGCGCGCCGCGGCGGGCGGTCGCCAATTCTAAAATTCCGCCCAAGAAATTTTTCGGCGTCACGATTTCGAGTCGCACCCACGGCTCGCGCAATTCCTCAAAATTTTCGGGCAACTCGCTCGGATTCGCTAGCTGTTCGATTTTTCCATTCCGCAGAACCTCATATTTCACACTCGGCGCAGTTACGATCAAATCGAGATTGTATTCGCGCTCGAGCCGCTCCTGCACGATTTCCAAATGCAAAAGTCCGAGGAA
>JAZDPN010000060.1:0-20946 GCA_043797545.1 Patescibacteria group bacterium
AAATTATTTCGGAGTGGACGACGGATTGCTCGCCGCGGCGAAAGTCGCATCGATCGTTTCGCGTTCTGGTCAAAAAATTTCCGAATTGCTCGCCGATGTGCCGCAGACCTTCGCGACGCCGGAATTGAAATTGCCAATCGATGATTCTCAAAAATTCGCGACTTTACAAAAAATTGTCGCCGAGTTTTCTGCCGAGTTCGAAAACACCGACCAGCTCGACGGCATTCGGGTGAGTTTCCCGGATGGCAGCTGGGGACTCGTGCGCGCGTCAAACACCTCGCCGGTTTTGACTTCGCGTTTCGAAGCGAAATCTGCAAATCGTTTAGCCGCGATCAAAAACCTGTTTCGTGCGCGCTTAGAAAAATATCCCGAGCTTGATTCGACTCCTCTGGATTAGACCACGAATCTATTTTTCAGCAAGCCAGGCAGATTGAAAAAAGGCTGTTTTTTCGGTAAAATGGCCGGATTCAAAAATGCAAAAACTCAAACAAAAATTTCTTGCCGGACTTTTGGCTCTCGCGCTTTTGGCGACTTTCACGCCGATCTCGCGCGCGGACGACTTCGAACCTTATGAGGCGACTTTTGTCATCTCAGCTTATTACTCGCCCTTGCCCAATCAGCGTGTTTATTTCCGCGGGACTTATGAAGCTGATGTCCGCCTAAACGGCAATGGCACGAATGGCGCAGACGGGACACAAGTTTATCCGGGCATGATTGCTGCGCCCAAAAGTTATTCTTTCGGCCTGAAAATCCAAATTCCCGGTATGGGAGTTGGGTCGGTGCATGATCGGGGCGGTGCGATTGTCGAGGCGGGCGAGCGCGCGATTGCAACGCACGACCGGCTCGATGTTTGGATGGGCAAAGGTGAAGAAGGTTTGGCGCGAGCTTTGCAGTGGGGCGTCCGGACCGTAACTTGTAAAGTTTATCCGGCTAGTTATACGATTGCTGAAAGCTTTACCTTGCCGACGATGGGTTCCGTTTTTGTGGCTGATTTACAAGTCGGATCTTCAGGTGATTCGGTTGTCCGCCTGCAAAATGAATTAAAAACTTACGGTTATTTCCGCGATCCGATCGACGGTTTTTACAATGACGCGACGGCGAAGGCAGTCCTGGGTTATCAACTCGCGCGCAAAATTGTCGCCTCGGCCAATGATGCCGGCGCGGGAATTCTCGGCGCGAGAACTCGAGAGAGTTTGAATTCCGAAATTTTCCAACGTTCGTGGACTCCGCCGGCTTCGCTCCTGCTCGCGACTGCCAATGCGGCGAGCGGTGTTTCGATCTCCAAAACTACTACCAGCTCGGCCTCGACTAGCACGCCAGCTGTGACTACTAGTTCGACTCAAAACAATTCGCGGTTTTCCACCACTCTTTCTTTGGGCGACTCGGGAGATTTAGTTCGTGATTTGCAGATCGCTCTGACCAAAGCCGGTTTTTACGAGTGCGAAATTAATGGTATTTACGATGCCAAAATGGAAGACTGCATTTTCAGCTTTCAAAAAGCCAATGAACTTCTCGGCAACCGGGAGGATTTGGGAGCGGGTGTTTTTGGCGAAAAAACGCGAGCCAAGCTGGACAGTGTTTTGGCTGAGCTCGAGACCAAACAGCAAGACTTGATTGCTGCCCAGATTCCCACGAAGACAGCTAGCCCGGGTGATTCCGGAGAAAATGTTTCTCAGCTCCAGTCCGGTTTGAAGGCTCTAGGTTTTTTCAAAGGTGAGATTTCCAGCCAGTTTGATGCGACGACCAAAGCTGCTCTGATTGACTTCCAAATTTCGACTGGAGTTTTGTCGGCCAAGACCGATTACGGAGCGGGTTTTCTCGGACCCAAAACTTTGACCGCCTTCCAAAAAAGTTTACAAACGAGCTTCCTCGCCGAGGCTGACTTGCCGACTAATCCGGAATGGAACCGGGCCGTCTGGGTGGCCTACCAACCGACTTTCGCGACCAGTCTGAGCCTGGGAGATTCCGGTAAAGCAGTTGAAGATTTGCAAAAAGTTTTACAAAAAATCGGCTATACCGATCTGGAAACTTCCGGTGAATTCGATGCGGCGACCGAATCTGCGGTTCTCGCTTTTCAAATCAAATCGGAGATTGTTGCTTCAGCGGACGATGCGGGAGCCGGGACTTTCGGGCCCAAGACACGAGCGGCTTTGAACGCCTTGATTCAGGAGCAGCAAATTGCCCTGAAAGAGAAGAGTGAGACAGCGGCTTAATTTCTTCCGGAAATTGTGGGCTAAAATGAGAGCGAATTTTTTTATGTCCAAAATTGTTCTAGTCGGCGGCGGTTCAGGGATTTCACCGCTTTTGTCAGAGCTGGCGAAAAAGAAAAATGTTGAAGTTATCGCGATCGTGACTGTTTTCGACAATGGCGGCTCGACCGGAATTTTGCGCGAAAAATTTCACATCTCGGCAGTCGGTGATTTCCGTAAAAATGTTTCGGCGGTCGCTGGTCCGATCGGCAAATTTTTCGAAAAAAGAATTCGCGGCCACGCGCTCGGCAATCTCGCCCTCGCGGATCTCACTCGCGAATTTGGTTTCCAAAGGGCGACTGAAATTTTCTCTGACTTTGGCGCGGCGCGAGTCGTCCCGGTTTCATTTTCGAATTCGCAGCTCGTCGGCGAACTGGAAAATGGAGCGAAAATTACCGGCGAAAAAAATTTCGATCATCCGCCGAAAAAATTTATCAACAAAAAAATCATCAAAGTTCGGCTCGCGCCGAAAGCGCAATTAAATCCGGAAGTCGCGGAAATTCTCGTGATGGCGGACAAAATCGTAGTCGGGCCGGGGAGTCTCTTTGGCAGTTTGCTCGCGAATTTCGCAGTCGATGGATTTCGCACAGCATTCGCAAAATCACGCGCAGAAAAAATTCTTGTGTGCAATTCGACTAATGAATTTGGCTGTCGCGGTGAAAGTTCGGCCGAAATTCAAAAACGATTCAGAGTCCGATTCGACAAGATCCTCCCGCCGCGAAAATGGAATTCCCAAAAATTGGCGCAAAAAATTCTGCAATGAAAATCCTCGGTATCGATCCCGGCACGGCTACGACTGGTTTCGCCGTGATCGAAAAAATCTCGAGCCGAGTCGAGGCGCTTGATTTTGGCGTAATCACGACGCGCCCCAAAATTCCGGCGGCTGAGCGGTTGCTTGAGATATTCGAAAACGTCACCGAACTGTTGGAGACTCATCGACCAGAATTGGTCGCAGTCGAATCACTTTTCTTTTTTAAAAATCAGACAACGGCTATGGCGGTTGCTCAGGCGCGCGGCGTCGTTTTGGCTGCGATTGCGAAATTCCAAACACCGTTGACGGAGTTGACCCCTTTACAAGTCAAAATGGCGGTGACTGGTTACGGTCGCGCTGATAAAAAGCAAATCCAAAAAATGGTGCAGCAAATCTTCAGTCTGCCGAAAATTCCCCAACCGGATGATGCGGCTGATGCGCTTGCGATTGCTTTCGCGGCAAGCTAAAAAAGTTCTAAATGTTCGAGTTGTTCAAAATGTTCAAATGGGCAATTGACTAAAATTCAGCCTCAGACTTTCGCGAAAAATCATTTCAAACAATTTGAACAAGCGTAGCGGTCAAACGACTCGAACTTCGATCAGCTGACTTTGACGATCTTATACTTCGCTTTGCCAGCTGGTGCAACGACGACTACTTCATCGCCCTGTTCGCGATCAATAATCGCTAACCCGATCGGCGACTCATTAGAAATTTTCGCCGCGGTCGGATCGGCCTCAGTCGAACCGACAATAGTATAGGTCTCCGGTTCGTCTTTATCGGTCAGATTTTGAATTGTGACGGTTGATCCGATTTTGACGACCTTGCCGCTCGATTTTTTCTCGACGATAATCTTCGCTGTTTTGATCATTCTCTTTAGCTCGGCGATGCGATTTTCGACCAAAGCTTGTTCGTTTTTGGCATCTTCGTATTCGCTATTCTCACTCAGATCGCCGAAAGAAATTGCCTCTTTCAAGCGTGCGGCGACCTCGCGGCGTCGAACATTCTCCAGCTCTTCCAGCTCGTCTTTCAGCTTCTTCAGACCTTCGCGCGTCACCAAAGTCTCCTGGCCGTCATCGGCTGTCGCAACCGCGCCATCCGAATCATCGCCTTCCTCCTCGTCATCGCTACCCAGAGTGCTCTCGCCAGCCAGGGCGAGATCGTCCTCAGTCAATTCATCTTCGGTTTTTTTGTCATCATCGTCAGACATCAAAAAGGGGTTAAAAGGAAAGATACTTCGCCGAAGTTTACTCAAAAGGCTGGGTCGGGGCAAATCAGGCGGCGAGTTTTTTTAGCTCGGCAAAACGCTGATCGACCTCACTCTGTAATTTCTCGACGATAGCTGCATTTTCCGGCTGGGCGAGATGCCGAAATCTTTTTTGTCCAGCCAGGAAAACTTCGATTGGTTTCCGTTCGCGCGGCTCAAAATTCAATTTCCATTTGCCGTGCTCGAATTCGACCAAAGGCCAAAAATTCGTCTCGACCGCGTTTTTGCAAATTTCCATTCCGAGCGCGGTTGGTGACTTCCAATTGGTCGGGCACGGTGCGAAAACATTCAAAAAAGCCGGACCAGGCGTCTCGATTGCTTTCTTCGCTTTGGCTAGTAAATCGAGCGGATGAGCCGGTGTGGACTGGGCGGCAAAAGGGATTCGATGCGCCGCGACAATTTGCAAAATATCTTTTCGGTTCGTCTGCTTACCCGCCAAGATTTTACCGGCCGGGGAAGTCGAAGTCGCCGCGCCGAGGGGCGAAGCCGAGCTTCTCTGGTAGCCGGTATTCATATAACCTTCATTGTCGAGGCAGACAAAAGTGAAGTCATGGCCACGCTCGAGCGCCCCGGAGAGCGCTTGCAAGCCAATATCATAAGTCCCGCCATCGCCAGCGAAAGCAATGATTTTCAGTTTTTTTGCCCGATTGGGAAGTTCCCCTTTGCGGGCTAAAGCCTTTTTCGCGGCGTCGATTCCGCTCGCGACTGCTGCCGTATTTTCAAACAGCGAATGGATCCAAGGAGTGTGCCAAGAAGTTTGCGGAAAGGCGGATGTGCAAATTTCGAGACAGCCAGTCGCATTCACGATCACGACTGGGTCGCGAGTTGCCGCCAAAACTTGTTTCACAATCGCGCCCAGCCCGCAGCCCGGACAGAGTTTCTGGCCGCCGACTAATCTTTCCGGAGTCGCGATGGCATCTTTCAGATTCATTTGGCAAAAATTTGAAAAGGGAAAAGTAAAAGGGTGAGTGCGATCAGGCCGAGTCCGGCTCCTAAATATTGAATTACGGAAAGTCGTTCTCCGAAATAAAAATAACCCAATAGCAGACCGGTCAACGCAATCGCGATCGGCGCAGTCGCGACAGCGAGCGAAAGGGATTCTTTTTTGATCGCGAAAGTGAAAAACAGGCTGCCCAAGAAATAAGCCCCAAGCGCTGCTGCAATCCAAAGTCCTTTCTGAAGCGACCAAACTTTCGCCAAAAAATCGCCTAAAACGTAGCAAGTAATCGCGCCGAGAATTAAAAAATAAAAATTCATCCGCGCAAATTTACGAAGTTGATTTTGGGTAGTTTCGCCTTGGTGAGTTGTCCAAAAATCTCTTCGGCATGCCCAGGATTGAATTGTCTCTGCCCGATTCCGTAAATGAAGTTGTGAGTCCTAGGCTGTGCGCCGTGGGAAAACAGAACAGAATTCAGCTCGTTGAATAAGACTCCGCCGACAGAACCAAGCGGAGTCATGCGATCTAAAATTCCTATTTTTCTAGCTTTTCCGAGTGCGGACAGGATTGCCTTTTCTGGAAACGGTCGGAAAGTCCGAATGCGAATTAATCCAACTTTTTTGCCTTTTTTTCGCAAGCTGCGAATCGCGGTTTTGATTGCGCCAGCCGCCGAGCCGAGGACGATCAAAATTAGCTCTGCGTTTTTTGTCTCGAACTTTTCGATTGGTGAGGAGTAGGAGCTAGCTCCGGAGTTAACGCTTTGGTCGAATTTTGCTCCAACATCAGTAATCACCTTTCGTGAATTTTCAAAAGCTTCGAATTGGCCGCGTTTCACCTCGAAAAAATATTCCGGATTAGTATAGCCGCCTAGGCTGACCGGTTTTTCGAAATCAAAGAGATGCGGAAATTTCGGTGCTTGCCCGACAAATTTTCTGACCGCCGTATCGTCCAACAGCTCGACATTCGTAGCTAGATGCGAAGTCTCGAAACCGTCAAAACAAACCATGACTGGCAGGCGAGTTTTTTCGGCGATCGGAAAAGCTTGCAGCATTAAATCGTAACTTTCCTGAGGTGAATCGGCGAAAAGTTGAATCCAGCCTGAATCGCGTTCGAGCAAAACATCGGAATGGTCTCCGTGAATCGAAAGCGGAGCCGAGAGCGCGCGGTTCGCATTCGCCAAAACAATCGGTAAGCGCATCCCAGCTGCATTTACCAAGACCTCGTGCATCAGAGCCAAGCCCTGACTCGCAGTCGCAGTGAAAGCGCGTGCACCAGCCGCCGCCGCGCCGAGACAGGCCGAGAGTGCCGAATGCTCAGACTCAACTGGAACAAATTCAGTTCGGACTTGGCCATTGGCTACAAATTCCGAAAACTTCTCCGGAATCACAGTCGAAGGTGTGATCGGGTAAGCCGCGACGACATCAGGCTCGATTTGCCGTAGTGCTTCAGCGATCGCTTCGTTGCCGGTCAGAATTTTACGCATCAAATTTCGACTGATTTTTTAGCAGTAATTTGCAAGCTTTTTGGCCGGGTCGGGCAGGCTGCGACGCAAAGTGCGCAGGCCGTGCATTTCGTTGAGTTCACCCCAGCCATTTTCGCATTTTTAATCAAAATCGCGGAATGGGGGCAGGCCGGCCAGCAGAGATTACAATTAATACAAGTTTTAGGATTCCATTCACAGGTCTGATGCGTCCAGTCGCCTGTTGCGGAGTGCTTGCTCTGGCCAGACAGAATCGCTCCGCCTGGCGCAATTGCTTGCCAATTGGGCAATTTGGCACAGGCGATCTTGCCGTTTTGACCACTCGGAATCTCTCCGACCTCGGCAAAACCGCGTTCGAAAGCTCTCAAATTACCAGCCAAAATCTCGGCGGGGAGATGTGTCTCAAGATAACTTTTCAGTTCGGCCAAGAAGCTGCCAACTTCAGCTAATCCCAAAATCCGGATCAAGGCCCCCAAAATTGGAACATTGGGAATGTCTTTGCCGATCTCGGCGACCGCAATTTCGCTGGCTGCGACTGCGAAGGTTCGGGCCGGTTTAGCTCCCATCTTAAGCGCTTTTTGAGCAGTATTGATCAAAAGGACGGACTTTTTTTTCAGCCCAGCCAAAAGTTCGTTCGGCGTGATTTCGCAGCTCGCGATTAGGCTGGGATCTAGCAAAACGGCGGCATCGACCTCAGTCGGGTGGGAAACATCGTCGATTTTTTGGCTTGAAATACGGTTGAAAACTACGACTGGCGCACCCCTTTTTTCGGCTCCAAAATCAGGGAAACTTTGCACAAATTTACCCTGCTGACCCAAAATTTCGGCCAAAGCGGTCGAGACCGTGATCGCGCCCTGACCAGCGCGCGAATGCCAGCGAATTGAAATTTCAGCAGCCATAAAACTGGCCCGAATTTTAGCATTTCTTGCTTTGGGCAGCTTGCTTTTTTGGCTCATTTTTGCTAAAATTCCACGATAAATTGTAAAAACAAAAGCTCTTCAAATGGCGGAAAATCAAACCAAAAGCGATCTCGGATTGGTCAATCCGCTTGTCGTGCCTAAAAAGCCGAAAGTGGTCGTTTCGCCGAGTCCGGTTCAGCCGCCTGCAGTCGAGCCGGAAAAAGTTTTTGAGCCTTTGCCAGCCGAACCAGTCGCCCCAAAAACTCCCAGCCCAGCCCAGCCCAAGGTTGAGCCTTTGCCGCAAAACTCGGCTCAAATCGCAATGGCCGCCGGTTTGACCTCGGCTCAAATCGAGAAACAATCACCCCAAAAAACTTTTCCTACGACTGCGCCGGTTGCTCCGCAGATTCCGACGCCCGCGCCGACCCCGGCTCCGGTGGCGACCCCAGTCGCGCCGAACGTGCTCGCCAAACTTTTTGACAAGTTAGTTCCTAAGCCGCCTGTGCCAGCTCCCGCGCCAGTCGAAAATCCTAACGCGCAAAAAAAGCTTGATGACAAAAATGTGCCAGACCAATTCGTCAATCATAATCAAATCGCCCTGGGTGGATTTATCAATAATTTTTTCGGTAAGGCGCAAAAGACTAATGATTCGAATCCCGAACAAGAACTTTCCAAAAAAGTCGCTGGTGCGGAAAAAATTTATCAGGAAGGACTGGCCAGCGTGCGCGATCTGATTTCGCCCAGCTCATTCGAAATTCATTACGACCACCTCAATCTTTCAGGCGTCTACGTCCGTAGTTTTTTCGTTTACGCCTATCCACGTTTTCTGGAAACGAATTGGATGAGTCCGATTATCAATTTTGATGCGACCGTCGATGTCTCCCAATTTATTTACCCGATTGCTTCCGAAGAGATCATGCGTACGCTCAAGCGCAAAGTTGCCCAAATCGAATCCTCGATCACGATGTCAGCCGAGAAAGGCAATGTCCGCGATCCTCAGCTGGAAACCGCACTCGAAGATGCCGAACAATTGCGGACTGATCTACAGCGCGGTCAGGAAAAGTTTTTCCAATTCGGAATGTACTTCACGGTTTACGCCGAAGACCTCAAGAAGCTGGAAGCGACCACCAAGATTATCGAGAGTCAGCTTGGTGGCAAACTCATTCTCACCAAGCGGGCCGACATCCAAGGTGAACACGCTTTCAACTCGACGCTGCCGCTCTGCGTCGATGAGTTGGAAGTCCAGCGCAATATGAATACCTCGCCGCTCTCGACGACTTTTCCCTTCATCTCGTCTTCACTCGCGACCGACGAAGGGATTCTTTACGGTCTCAACCGGCACAATAATTCCTTAATCATTTTTGATCGCTTCAAATTGCCGAATGCGAATTCAACCGTTTTCGCGACCTCGGGAGCGGGCAAGTCTTACGCTGTGAAATTGGAGATCTTGCGCCAAGTCATGCTCGGGACGGATGTGATCGTGGTTGATCCGGAAAATGAATACAAAGCGCTGACTGAGACTGTCGGTGGTTCCTATCTCAACATGAGCCTTAATTCCGATCAGCGGATCAATCCTTTTGATTTGCCAGCGCCTTTCGAAGGAGACAATTTGAAGCCGGGAGATCTTTTGCGCGAAAATATTATTACTCTGACCGGCCTGCTCAAATTGATGCTGGGTGAGATGACTGCATCGGAGGCGGCCTTGATCGATAAAGCCCTGATTGATACCTATGCCGTGCGTGGGATCACGATGTCAGTCGAAGATCCCTCCAAGATGCCGATGCCGACGATGGAAGATCTTCACTCCGTCCTCAAGTCGATGGCTGGTGCGGAATCACTCGCGCAGCGTTTGCAGAAATTTACGACTGGCACTTTCGGCGGCATCTTCAATCGCGAGACCAATGTCAATCTGGGGACAGGTTTGATTGTTTTTTGCGTTCGCGATTTGGAAGACGAGCTGAGACCGATCGCGATGTTTGTGCTGCTGAATTTTATTTGGAGTCGCGTACGCTCCGAATTAAAAAAGCGCATCCTAGTGGTCGATGAGGCCTGGACATTGATGCAGCACGAAGACGCTGCGAAATTTCTCTTTGGTTTGGTTAAACGTGCGCGTAAATATTATCTCGGTGTAATCACAATCACTCAGGACGTCGAAGACTTCCTCGAAAGTAAATACGGACGGCCGATGGTGACCAACGCCTCAATGCAGATTTTGCTCAAGCAGGCGCCCAGCGCAGTCGATGCTTTGCGCAAGACTTTCAATCTAACCGAGGGTGAAAAATATATGCTCTTGAATTCCGGAGTTGGGCAGGGTCTCTTTTTTGCCGACAGTAAACATGTTGCGATTCAAATCATCGCTTCTTATTCTGAAAATCAAATCGTGACGACCAATCCAGAGGAGCTGCTCAAGCAGCGTGAGGAGAGCTTCAAATAAAATGCCCAAAGCAATTTCCATTTCGTGCCGCTTGCAAAAAGTAATCGCTGACCACGAGAAGGAACTACGCGCAAACTACCGCAAAATGCTGGCACGCTTTCAGCAACTGAGGAAAAGAATTTCGGCTTAATTTCCCATGCCGACCCGTCCTTCGCTTTCGCTTTGCTCAAGCTTCGGAGGGTTGGTTCTTTAATTTCCCATACCAACAATTCCCAGAATCATGCCAAGGCCGGCCAATACACCGCCGATCAGCCAGAAGCGCATTACGATTTGGTGTTCCGGCCAGCCGAGTTTTTCGAAATGATGATGCAAGGGCGCGATCAGAAAAACTTTGCGCTTCAAAAATTTTTTCGAAAGCAATTGGATAATGACCGAGATTGTTTCGAGGATAAAAATCGCCGCGATGAAAATTAACGGCACAATCGAATTCGTCAGCATCGCGATCACGCCTAGGGTCGCGCCTAGGGAATAGCTGCCAGTGTCTCCCATAAAAAATTTAGCGGGTGGGACATTCCACCAGAGGAAGGCCACTACTGCGCCGACGATCGAAATGCAAAGTGTTGCCAACAAGAACATACCGTGAAAAAAAGCCAACACGCCGAAACTGCCGAACGCGATCGCGAGTAATCCGCCCGCGAGGCCGTCCAGGCCGTCGGTGATATTGACCGCATTCGCGCTCGAAATAATCACCAAAATAAAAAGGGGGACGTACCACCAGCCGATATCGAAATCACCCAGTCGCGGTAAGTGGATGAAGCAGGCATCGGCAACTCCGTCGAGGCAGCCAAGTTTCGCGAAAAACCACCAGGCGCCCGCTGCCGCGAAAATTGTCAGCCAGATTAATTTTGGCCGGACACGCAGACCTTTTTGCTTCCCGACTCCTTTGATATTCCACCAATCGTCAATCATACCTAGTAGTCCGCCCGCGACCAAAGTAAAAATTGGGATATAAGTCTCGGCTCGACTCCAGAGCGAATTGGTCGTGATGCCGAGTTCTTGCGGGACGAAAGAAAGTAACACCATCGCGACGACCGTTCCCCAGATGATGATCCCGCCCATGGTCGGAGTCCCGCTTTTTTTCAAATGCAGTTCGCGGAAGATCGTTGAAATCTTGCCATCGACAGAGCTATCCCGGATTTGCTGACCGAGCCGATTGCGCTCCAAAAATCTGATAAAAATCGGGGCGAAAATCATCGCGACGAGGAAGCTCAGTCCGCCAAAACCTAGAATAAAAGCGAGATTTTGCAGGGTGTCGGCGCCGGAAAGAGGTTCGATCATTTGCGGGATTTTACCAATGAAAAGATTTTTCCGCCCAAGTGAGCAGTGCTTTGGCTTCCTGAAAACGATTGGGCGAATTCAAAACAATCGCCAGGATTTCTGCGCCATTCGTCAGGTGTGCGATGGTCGCAACGCATTCGCCAGCCTCGTCAGTCGAGCCGGTTTTCAGTCCGCGAACATCGAGGTAGCTGCCGAATAACTGATTGGTCGAAACGAGCGGATGCACTTTGCCTTGGGTCGAGGCGATGACTGCGCGTTGGGTTGCGACAATATTTCGCAAAAATTCATCCCGTAAAAAATATTGTGCCAGGATGGCCAAATCGCGCGCGGTCGCGAAATTCGCTTCGTCATCATAGCCGACCGGATTCGCGAAGTGCGCCTGCGCCAGACCGAGCGCGGCCGCTTTTAGATTCATCTTGGCGACAAAATCCTCGCTACCGACTTTTCCGGCCAGGGCAAAAGCTGCATCATTGGCGGACTCGATCAGCATACCTTGCAATAAATTGCCGACCGAGATTTGTTCCCCGGGCGCGAGCCAAATTTTTGCCGGGGGCTGCTCGGCCGCCTCCGCACTGACCGAAACAATTTCACCCAGACCGAAATTTTCACGTGCCACGACTGCAGTCATTAGTTTGGTCAGACTAGCGATCGGTAATTTTTCGTCGATTTGCTTACCCCACAAAATCTTGCCTGAGCCGAGATCGACCAAAAGTGCAGCTTTGGCTGCGACTACCGGTTCAGAGAATTTTTCGAGCTGAGGTGCGGCGTGAATCTCCAAAAGATCCAGAGACGGGAGTGGGTTGACCGGTTCACGAGCGAGGCCGAGCAGGGCGAAAAAGCTTTCAAGCATCGGAGAGCATTTTAACTTCTTCGGGGCTGAGCTTGCGAAATTGACCAACCTTCAAGTCTCCCAATACGAGTTGTTTGACGCGCACTCTTTTTAGTCGCAAAACCTCACAGCCGACTTTGCCAAAAATTTTCCTGACTTGTCGATTGCGTCCTTCCCGGAGAATTACCCGCGCTTTTCTTTTTTCCAAAACCTTAACCTCGGTTGGTTTGGTCCTGCGGCCCTCGAGATGCACGCCAGCTTCAATTTTCCGTACGCGCTCGGCAGTCAAGTCATTATCAAGCTCGACTTCGTATTCTTTTTCGCATTCGAATTTCGGGTGAGTTAAGCGGAAGCTGAGGTTGCCATCATTGGTCAAAATCAAAAGCCCAGTCGTTGCCTTGTCCAGCCGACCAACGGGGAAAACTTTCAAATCTCCGGGCAAAAGATCGAGAACAATTTTTGGCTCGGCTTTCGTCTTCTGATTCGAGCAAACAAAACCAGCCGGTTTGTTGAGAGCGAAGTAAACCAGCTTGGGTTTTTCAGCCAGAAATTTTTCCTCGACTTCGACTCGGTCTTGCTCAGGATTAATTTGGGTTCCCAGCCCTCGGATTACCTTACCATTGACCTTGATTTTTCCGGCTGCGATCAAATCGTCAGCTTTGCGCCGCGAAGCAACTCCTTTTTCGGCAAGAAATTTATTTAAGCGAATCACTCCAAATTATTTCACAGCATCAAAAGCGGCCTGAATTTTCGCAGCTAGATCGGATCTTTCCGTCTCCACTCCATTCACAAAAAAAGTCGGAGTCGCATTTACCCCGATACCTTGCGCAAAATCGGAATCACTTTTGACCAGGTCGGAGAATTCATTATCGTCGATGCATTTTTTAAATTTCTCAGAATCAAATTTCGATCCGAATTTATAAAGTGTCGGAATTTGTAAAAATAATTCTGTACTGAATTTGCCCTGATTCGCGAAGAGCGCGGTCTCCATTTCGTTTCCGAAGTTCTGGGCGCGCGCACACTCAAAGGTGTTCGCCGCGCTCGGAGAAGTTTCATGGCCGGAGATCGGCAGTGGTCGATGGCGGAACTCAATATATAAATTCGGGATGCCTTGTAAATTCGCGACTAGCTCGGAGGCGGCGCGGCAGGCCGGACAATTGAAATCCGAAAATTCGACGACCACGACCTTGGTCCCGGCGGGAGGAGTTTCCCGGTTCAAAGTAGTCTGGCTGGAGCAGCCCGCGACTACGATCAGAGTCAGGGCGGAGGCAAAAATTTTTTTCAGCATGGTAGTATTTTACTCTCTCTGCTAGGCAGGATAAAATCAAGTTCCGTTTTTCAAAATGAGTTTTTACCGCAAATATCGACCCCAAAAACTATCCGAAATTGTCGGCCAAGCACACGTTCGCCAGACTTTTCTCAATGCTCTCAAGAACGCCGGCCTATCGCACGCCTACCTTTTCACCGGTTCGCGCGGGACAGGCAAGACCTCGACTGCCCGGATTATCGCGCGGGCTCTCAACTGTCTCAATCCGGCTCCTGACGGCGAACCTTGCAACGAGTGCGAAGTTTGTCGCGATGCCTTGGCTGGCCGCTTGGTTGACTTGATTGAGATCGATGCCGCTTCCAATCGCGGCATTGATGAGATTCGTGACTTAAAAGAAAAAATTCAATTCACGCCGAGCCGTGCCAAATTTAAGATTTACGTGATTGACGAGGTGCATATGCTGACGAAGGACGCTTTCAATGCTTTGCTTAAAACCTTAGAAGAACCGCCGAGTCATGCTTACTTCATCCTCGCGACGACCGAGCCACACAAAATTCCAGAGACGATTATCTCGCGGACGCAGCGTTTTGACTTTCACCGTTTGGCTGAAAAAGAAATTTCCAAGCATCTCGCGACAATTGCTCAGAAGGAGGGGATTGAGTTTGAGCCGGCCGCTCTGGATTTGATTGCCAAGCAGTCAGCCGGAGGGATGCGCGACGCACTGGGAATGCTCGAACAGCTTGGCGCGGGCGGTTCGATTTCGGTCGAATCAGTTTCCCAAAATCTAGGCTTGACTCGCCCGAAAGCAGTCGAGGATTTTGTCTTTGCCTTGCTCTTTTGCAAGCTGCCCGAGGCATTGGCCACGATTGACGGTTTAGTGGTCGAAGGCGCGAATCTGATCCAATTCAATAAAACTGTTTTGGTGAAATTGCGCGAGCTGATGCTGCAAAAAGTGGCGGAAAATAAATTGCCCGAGGCTAAAAAAATTCTGCAGATAATTGATGAATTTACCCGGGCGGGTGAAGAACTGAAAAACACAGTTATTCCCCAGCTTCCTCTCGAAGTTGCGGCGATCGCAGTTTGCTCTGAGAGCATACCAATTTCCAAGACTGAGCCCGTTCAAGCTCTCCAGCCCAAAATTAAAACTCCCGATCCGACCGAGCAAAAGCTGGCTGCCGTCGAGCGAGAAGTCGCCGATCAAAAAGCCGCTCCCGGCTCGACGATCTCGATTCCCTTGGTCGAGGCTGCTCTACCTCAGATTCTCGGTAAAATCCAAAACCCGACCGTCAAGATGGTTTTAAAAAATGCCAAAATCCTTTCGGCGGGAGATTCTGTAATCGAAATCGGACTGGGAAGTGATTTCCTAATCGCTAAGCTCGATAGCGCGGCCTGCAATTTACTAGCCGAGAAATTCGCCGCGGTTCTAGGTCGAGATTTTCAGATCAAGATCTCACGGGCCGAGATTGAATTGCAATCAGCTGCCCCTGAGCTCGCCCAACCCGCCCCCAGGGCTAAAACCAAAACAATTGCCGAGGCGGCTGACGAGCTCTTCGAGGAGGGGTGGTAAAATTCTCCCGATGTCCAAAAAATTCCTCACCTTGCTAGTTTTACTGGCACTCGCAGCTTTCAGCGGTGGTTTCGAAGCGGGCGATTTTTACGCCCAAAAAAGTTCCCTAGTCGAGAGCGCGAACCCTGATTTGCTGGCCAACTCCAAAATCGCCGACCAATTGGATACGACCACTTTTGATGAAGTTTGGCAGACAACAAAGGCAAAATTCGTCGATGTCGAGAAACTAGATTCGCAAAAAATGTTTTACGGCGCGATGAAAGGCGTAGTCGCTTCGCTCGGCGATCCGCATTCCGAATTTCTCGATCCGACCGAGAGCGAAGAATTTCTCGATTCACTTTCGGGTGAGTTGACCGGGATCGGAGCCGAGGTCGGGATGCGCGACGAAATTCTCACCATTGTTTCGCCGTTGCGATCTTCACCAGCCGAGAAAGCCGGCCTTTTGCCGGGCGACAAGATTTTCAAAATCGACGGCGAGTTGTCGAGCGAATTCACCCTTTTCGAAGCGATTAAGAAAATTCGCGGCCCGATTGGGACGAGCGTCAAGCTTACCATTTTCCGTGGTCAGGAAGTTTCGCCGCGCGAGATTACGATCAAGCGCGACCTGATCGAGATCGAAAGCGTGAGTACTGAAATGCGCAAAGATGGAATCGCAGTCGTGACGGTCAACACCTTTGCCGACAACACAGCTGATGAATTTGCCAAAAAATTATCCGAACTGGCTCTCAAAAATCCCAAAGGCATCGTGCTCGATTTGCGTTTCAATGGTGGTGGTTTCCTCGACGCCGCGATTGCGATGACTTCGAATTTACTCGTGAGTGGCGATGTCGTCTCGATTCACGAGCGCGGCAAGCCCGACCAAAGTGTGCCGGTCTCGGGTGCGGCACTTTTGCCCGAGACACCCTTAGTTGTTTTGATTAACGAAGGTTCGGCTTCGGCTTCCGAGATTATGGCTGGCGCGCTTCAGGACGCTAAGCGGGCGACTATTCTCGGCGAAAAGAGTTTCGGTAAAGGCACTGTGCAAGAGCTAATTTCCGATTTTAGCGACGGCAGTACCTTACGGATTACGGTTGCTAAGTGGTTTACGCCGAGCGGTCGTGACATCGATAAAGTTGGTATCGAGCCCGATGTCGAGGTCAAGATGCAGTCGGAAGATTATTTTTCCAAGAACGATCCGCAGCTCGATGCGGCGGTCAAATTTCTCAAGACGGGCAAGACTGCGCGAGTTGAAAACTTAGCTAAAGAAAATTAAAATCGCGCAACTGCTCGGGTGGTGAAATTGGTATACACGTACGCTTGAGGTGCGTATGCCGCAAGGCGTGGAGGTTCAAGTCCTCTCCCGAGCACCAAAAAAAGTTTCCCCGCGAAGCGTGGAGGTTTTTTTTGGCGACGGAGGTGGCGCGAATTTCCCGACGCGGAAAAAATTTTGCTCGAACTTTCCGGGGCGACCCGTCGACCATTTTTAATTTTGCTCGCGCGTCGAGCCAGCTTCAATCCTCTCCCGAGCACCAAAAAAGGTTCTCAAAATTTGAGATTCTTTTTTGAAAAAAATATTTTCGAATAATGGCTGTTAAAATCCAGACATGAATGCCGAAGTTTACGATGATTCCGAACAAACGCTTGAAGAATTGCTTCAAAGCGGTGAGACAGAAAAATATTTGTTGGCGTGTGGAATCGAAAAAGATTCGATCGATGATTTTGCAGAGGCGTGTTGCAAGCCCGACGAAGATCAGAGAGCTCAAAACGTGAGAAATTTTTTGGCAGATGAAATTAATCTTGGTCGATATCAAACAATTATATTTTTCATGCAGGCACTTAAAAAAATGTTTGGAGCCGAATTTCGGAAAAAATTTGAGTACGAAGTTCATTTATCTTATGAGGCGGCTTTGAACAGATCAGATAACGATGCGGCAAAATCAATCGCAGAGTTTTGCGAAGCGAACGGCATTCGCTACAAACAGTGATTTGGATTGCGGAATATTTTTTCGCGCCTAAAATAAAATCAATTTAATTCTCCAATATGCAAAAAGCTTTATTGGCAGCCTACGCTCTCGCGTTCGCAGCCGCGCCGGTTTTGGCCGAGGTCGGTGAATACGCTGGTGGATACTGCGATGGTCGCGGCGGTGGCTGGATGGGAATGGCTGGTTCGGGTTTCGGCCTAGGTCAAATCATTCTCGTCAAAATCGGCTTTTTCATCGGCGCACTAGCCTTCATCGCCTTGGCGACCTTAATCGTCAAGAAGATCTGGAAAAGCAAGTAGCTAGTCGCGGATCGCTAGTCCGGCGCTCACGAAAAAAATAAGCGCAAGCGGCGGAAAGAAAAGCGAATTCACAAAGACGGAATGGGCGAGCAGTCCGGCCATGGCTGCGAGAAAGCCCCAGTTTTTGTGTCTCCAAGCGGTTGCTCCGAGATTCCACAAAAAAATTCCAAAAGCCACTAAGCCCAAAATTCCGGTCATCGCAGCGATATTCAAAAGTGAGGCGTCCGAGCCGGTCGCGGCGTGCGAACTCTCTCCGGCAAAACTTTGGTGAAATTTGTAGGCGCCCAAGCCAACTCCCAGGATCGGTTTGCTTTCAAAAATGCGCCAACCTTCACGCCAGCTATCGGCGCGCAGCTGCGCGGTCGGATCGAGGACTTGCTGCGATTGACTACCCAAAGACTCGACCGATTTTCCAAGCTCACCAATTCGTTCGGCTAGTCTGGCAGAGCTCGCGATTCCCAAAGCCGCGATCAAAATTCCAGCCAACAGAATCCTCCGGTCACCCCAGATTCCCAGAACGAGTCCGGAGATTCCGAGAGCTAGAATGCCGCTGCGCGAAAAAGTCAGCAGTAAAGCACTACCCAAAATTCCAGCGACAACCAGCAGCCAAACCTGCGCGCCGAATTTTTTTGCCTGCAAAAAGCGACCGCCGAGAATCGCCAAGAAAAATGCAAAAGCTCCTGCCGCAAAATTCGGATCTAAAAAGGTCGAGGTCAGTCGGCCAATGTGCGGATCCCAGCCGAGATCGGTTAGGCCAGCCTCGGTGAAATCAGGCAAGATTTTCAGCAGCACGAAGCCGAGCAGGGCGAGGAGGAATCCGCCGCCAAGTAAAAAATTCCCGACCCGAAGTGACTCTTTTTTTTTCAAATCGCGGACGACCAAAAGTAATCCGGAAATTCCGATAAAACGTAAAAAATAAAAAGCCGCGAATTTTAGTTCACCGCTGGAAAGTTCAGCCGATCCGAAGACCAAGCTCAGGATCCCGACTGCCCAAAAAATTAATAACCCGCTCGTGACGCCGTCCAAGCGGATTTTTTCCTTGTGAATCAATTTGCCTGCGAGCCAGATCAAAAAAGTTACCAGTGCGATCAGGTCAAGCAATAAAAAAGAAAAGCCTCCAAATTCAATCCGGCCGAATTCGCTCGCGACGGCTGCCAGGATTGCTGCCGCGATTCCGATTGCCGGAAAATGGAAAGTCAGGATTATAAAAATAATTCCAAGCGCGCCAGCGAAAACCAGATTGGGTGCGAAAACTGCAATAGTCGCGAGCGCCAAAATGGCCAAGCTTAAAACGATTTTATTTCGAGCGAGCGGATCCACGAGCTTGATTTTAGCGCGTTAAAAAGGTATTTTGGAGAGGAACTTTTAATTTCTTCAAATGCTGGTTCGTAAATTCGGCGGCACGTCCATGGGCTCGGTCGAGTCTCTTCGCGATGTTGTCAAAATCGTCAAAAATTTCCGCGGCGAACAGATTGTGGTTGTCTCGGCGATGAGCGGCGTGACCAATGAATTACTCGCGGCGACTGATGCAGCGCTCGCGGGAAAACGCGCGCAAACCAAAAATGTGATTGCCGAGATTCTCGCGCGTCACGTCGCGACTGTCCAAAAAATGGTTCGCGACCCAAAACTTCAAAAAGAAGCAAATAACTATTTCGAAGAAGTTTTACAAGAGCTATCTAGTTTCCTCAAAGCGATTGGCGAGCTTGGCGAGCTCTCGACGCGTTCGCGCAATGTCATCATGGCGATCGGCGAGAGATTGTCTGCCAAAATGCTGGCCGCGATCTTGAGTGATTCCGGTTTCCCGGCCGAGCAACTCGATCTCGAGCGCGTCATTCCGCCGAAATTCAAAAAAGCCGATCACGAGTTTTACATCTCGACCGAAAAAATCTTTGGACAGAAGGCACGCAAAATTTTAGCCAAAAAACGCACACCGATTGCGACTGGCTATTTCGGCTGGGTGCCGGGCGGTATGCTCGACTCGGTCGGCCGCGGTTACTCCGATTATTGCGCCGCCCTCGTCGCCGCCGGAGTCAAAGCCGAATCGCTCGAAATTTGGACTGACGTTTCTGGCATTATGACGGCCGATCCGCGCAAGATTAAAAATGCCAAGATCATCGATGAGATTTCTTCTGAAGCGGCGGCCGAGTTGGCGCACTTCGGTGCGAAAGTCATTCACCCGCAATCGATTCACCCCGCGATCCGCGCGAAAGTTCCGGTCTGGATCAAAAATACTTTCCGGCCGGATGATCGCGGCACGGCGATTCTCCACGAGATCAAGAAGCCTTCGCAGATTATGACTTCGGTCACGAGCAAAAAAGGTGTGACCGTCGTTCAGATCGCGAGCTTCCGCATGCTGATGCAGTACGGTTTTCTTGCCAAGATTTTCAATGTTTTCGCGAAATACGAAACTCCGATTGACGTCGTTTCGACTTCCGAAGTGTCTGTCTCCGTCACGATCGAGAACACTTCCAAGCTGAAAGAAATTATTAAAGAGCTTGATCCGATTTCCAAAATCTCAGTCCATCCCAAGAAGGCGATCGTCTGCTTGGTTGGCATGGGGATTTACAAGAGACGAGGCGTCGCCGGAGAAGTTTTTGCGACGCTCGGCGCGGCCGGGATTTCGATGGATCAGATTTCCCAGGGTGCGAGCGAGATTAATATCACTTTTGTAGTTGACGAAGCCGATGCAGACAGAGCTGTCGAGGTTTTACACAAAAAGTTTTTTGAAAATGGCAAAAAGTAAAACAACGCGTCGCCCGACTATTCTCAATCTTTGCAAAACAGCTCTTTATATCGGCGCGATTAGTTATGGCGGTCCAGCTGTTTTGGCTCAGGCAAAAAAAATTGTCGTTCACCAAAAAAATTGGCTTACAGAAAAAGAATTTTTAGATGGTTTGAGTCTGGCGCAAATTTTGCCGGGTGCGACCGGGATTAATGTCATGGGCTATGTCGGTTATCGCATTCACAAAATTTGGGGCGGAATTCTCGCACCGCTTTTTTATGTTTTGCCAGCTGTAATTTCGATGATGATTCTGGCGTGGGCTTATTTCCAATACGGCAATCTGCCTGTGATCCAAACTATCATGCTTGGGCTTGGTGCATTGGTCGTTGCGCTGCTTTGCAACGCGACTTTGCAGTTGGGGCAGACTGTTTTCAAAAAAATTGATACCAAAACCTTAAAAGGTTTCGCGATCGCTTTGCTGACTTTCGCGGGCGCGTTTTTTTTGCATCTCAATGTGATTTGGCTCGTGCTTTTGGCGGGGATACTCGGAGTTGGTTTTTATTATTTCACGGCGGAATTCGAAGACGAACATTTAACTGCGTCTCACGAGTCTCGGCGGCACGCCAAGCGATCTATTCAAAAATTTAAACTCAGCGAATATTTACCAATATTGATCGCACTTCTTTTAGTTGGCGGCATTTTGCTGCAGCCGCGTTTGCGCGAAATTTTCACAACCTTTTTCGGCATCGGTGCTTTTTCCTTCGGCGGCGGGTTTATCGCGATTCCTCTGATTCAGCATCAAATTGTCGATCAATTACATTGGCTAAGCTTGTCTGAATTTCGTGATGGCATCGCGCTCGGGCAAGTCACGCCCGGTCCGGTTTTTATCACGGCAACTTTTATCGGCTACAAAGTCCTCGGTGTTCTAGGCGCGTTCATCGCGACCCTGGCAGTTTTCACGCCGGCACTCACTGCGATGATGTTGCTTTCTGGTTTGCACGCCAAAGTA
>JAZDPN010000064.1:0-61605 GCA_043797545.1 Patescibacteria group bacterium
TTTCTCGACGATCTCGCGAAATTGAATATCGAAACGCCGACGCATCTTCCCCGCGCGAGCGAGCACATCACCGAGCAAGTTGAATTAATTAAAACGCTGGAAAAAAAGGGTTTTACTTACACGACCTCCGACGGCATTTATTTCGACACGAGCAAATTTGCGGATTACGGAAAATTATCCGGCCAAAAAATCGAAGACAAAGCGGCCGGCGCGCGCGTCGCAGTGAAGTCGGAGAAACGGAATCCGGCCGATTTCGCACTGTGGAAATTTTGCGTCGGGGAAAACGCGCAGCACATTTTGCGCTGGCCGAATCCCTCCGGCGACGGCGAAGGTTTCCCCGGCTGGCATCTCGAATGCTCCGCGATGTCGATGAAATATTTGGGAGAGACTTTTGATGTCCATACTGGCGGCGTCGATCACATTCCCGTGCATCACGAAAATGAGATCGCGCAGTCGGAGGCCGCGACGGGTCGGAAGTTCGTGAATTTTTGGCTGCACAATGAATTTCTCACCGTCGACGGCGGCAAAATGTCGAAGTCGCTCGGCAATCTTTTCACGCTGAATGATCTCGCGCAAAAAGGTTTCGAGCCGCTCGCTTTTCGTTATTTTTGTTTGAATTCGAACTACCGCGGGAAATTGAATTTTTCTTGGGAAGCTTTGCAAAATGCGCAGAACTCGCTCCGAAAATTGCGCGCGGAATTCCGGAAATTGCCGACCGGAAAAATCGACGCGGCGGAAGTTGAGAAATTTGGCGCGGCACTCGCCGACGATTTGAATTCGCCGCGTGCGCTCGCTGTCGTTTGGGATTATTTGAAAAATCCGCAAGCGAATCAAACGACGATTTTGAAATTCGACACTGTACTCGGTCTCGATCTCGCGAAAGCTGAAGACGAAAAAATTGAGATTTCGCCGGAAGTGCAAAAACTACTCGACGAGCGCGCGACAGCTCGAGCGAAAAAAGATTTCAAAAAGTCGGACGAGCTCCGCGACCGGATTTTGGAAAAAGGTTTCGAAATCGAAGACGCGAAATCCGGCGAGCAAATTTTGAAAAAAAGGATTCCGGGTCAGGATAATTAGCCCAAGAGCCATCGAACATAATGGCGATTAATTCTCTCACTGACTCTGAAACTGGACACCGAAACTCAATCTTATTGTCATTGGTTCTTTTAATGCAATCTGTAGGAATACCAGCCCTAGTCAACTCTGCATCCAACCCTAAAAGTAAGCGAATCATTCCCGCATCGCACAACTCTTGATGATTGAATCTAGGAAGACTTAAAACGTGGTGGACTCTTTCTTTTTTCTTAAACATCAGAATTCCGATTCTACTCCTCGAAAATTTTTTCTAGCAAGTCGGAAATTTACAAAAAATGATCAGCCTTCGACCCAAAAGGAGCTCGGGAAAATACCCTGAATTTTCTGGCGAACTGACTGTCCTAGCTCTAAAAAGAAAAACAGGAAACCGGGAGTCTCTTTTTTTCTACGAATCAAATGAGTATTTAAACCGGCACTAGTAAAAAATCGAATTAGCTCCAAAATAAATTCAGGCAAATCAAGCGAGTCAATTCCAGAAACGTCGAGTGTGTGCTTTGGTTTGTCGATAGTGTAGGGATAAGTTGGCTGTCGCAAGGTCAAAAATAAAAAATAGTTGCCGATTATACAAAATTTATTTTGGAAGGCAAAAATAAAATTAAAGTTTGTTAAAATCCCTGCGTGAAAGTCCTCATCGCCGTCTCGGGCGGGGTCGATTCGGTTGCCCTCCTCGACCTTCTCGCCAAAAAAAAGTTGGGCGGTTTTTTGGGTAAAAATTTGCCACCGATCGAACTCGTCGGCGTCGCGCATTTCAATCACCGCATTCACCGCGATGCCGCGGCGCACCAAAAATTCGTTCGCGATTTGGCCGCGAAATATCGCCTGCCATTTTTCACAAAACGCGCGACTACGAAACTGAAATCCGAGGCCGAGGCGCGCGATGCCAGATATAAATTTTTGAAAGCCGTCGCGCGAAAAACACGAGCCGACACGATCGCGCTCGCTCACCACGCCGACGATCAAGTCGAGACAGTTTTGCTAAATGTGATTCGCGGATCGGGACTTTTGGGTTTGTCGGGCATGGCCGAATCTCGCGATGGTCTGTGGCGGCCATTACTCGCAATTGCTAAAAAACGATTGTTCGAACATTGCAAAAAAAACAGACTGAAATTCGTTTATGATCCGACCAATGATGACGCAAATTATTCGCGTAATTTTGTGCGACTAAAAATTATCGGCGAAATGGAACGATTGAATCCGAAAGTCCGGGAAGCTTTTCTCCGGCTCGCGCAGCACGCCCGTGAAGGCGCGGAACTTGCCGAGCTGCTCGCGCGGGAATTTTTGATTCGCTGCGCGACTGCGAAAAGTATTCCATTGAATGAATTCAACGCGCTGCCGCCCGCCGTCGCGAAAGCCGTGATTCGCCAAATTTATTGTCTCGCAGTCGGCAATCTGCAGAAAATCGAAGCGCTGCACGTCTCGGAAATTTTGGAATTGGCGAAAAATCCGGCGGGCAACAAAACGAAAAAATTCGGCGAGCTGACTTTTCGGACGGGGAAATCAGGCGACAAGCGCGTCTTGGCATGGAAGTGATTTTATGTTAAAATAACAGCACAAAATAAATATTGAATGGGAATTTTGGACATATTCCGTGGCCCAGAAGCGGCTCAGGCAAAAGAGCTAACTTATGAGCTAAAAACTGAGGTTCTTAGAAATCTAGCCACGTCTTGTCAAGAAAAATTAGCAGGGATCGCTAGGCAGGCTGAGGCCAAAATCGCAAAAGAGAGCAAGCCGCAAAAGATTGTTACCCATGATATTTTGCGCAGCCGATCTATTCCGAGACCTATTGGAGAAGACCAATTGACCATAAAGCTAGGATTCATCAAAACTGAAATTACTAAAAAAATTTTCGAAGGTGTGATATCGCCAGCTGAGCTGCAAGCTTGGCTGACCAGAAAAGGTCAAAATATATCTGTTCAGGAATTACAGCAAATTCTCAGCAAGAAACAACCCATAAATCAAATTACCCTGAAAGAACGTGAGGCGGCAAAGAAAAATAATATCGATGTTGAATCGGAAATTAATTTTTGGGTTGAGCGGGTTGCCAGCTCAGGAGTTTTCGAACAATTATTGAATCTAAAATAAAAGAAGCCTTTGACAGTCGTCTAGTTTTTGCTAAAATTCCGCGGCTTTTTGTTTTTTTAATTTCTTTTTTGCCTCCTCGCAAGAGATACAGTCCAGCCGTGCGGATTCCCCGCCCGATCATGAATGAGCGCATTTTTGCGCGCGAAGTCTTCGTGGTTGGCTCGGATGGCGAGAAATTGGGAGTCCTGCCGACAATCGAAGCCATTGCCAAAGCTAAAGCGGAAGAACTCGACCTAATTCTGGTCGCACCCAAGGTCAATCCCCCCGTCGCCAAGATTCTCGATTTCGGAAAGTGGATGTATGAGCAGCAGAAAGCGCTTTCAAAAAATAAAGCGAGTGGCAAAGCCAAAGAGATGAAAGGCGTCCGACTCGGCGTGCGCATCGCGGAAGGCGATCTCAATACGCGCGTCAAGCAAGGTCGGGAATTCCTCGAAAAGGGCCACAAACTGAGAGTCGTCTTACAATTCAAAGGACGAGAGATGGCGCACTTCGATCTAGCGATTGGCAAGATGAAGGAGTTCGCCAAAAGATTGGACGAAGTCTCCTCAATCGAAGAGCTGCCCAAAAAAATGGGACGCCAGCTCATCATGATGCTCAAACCGGAAAAAAAGAAAATTTCTAACTCTCCCTCAAATGAAGCTCAAAACTAAGCGCGCCGCAGCGAAAAGATTCCGCAAAACTGGGACGGGCAAGATCGTCGGACGCAAAGCCGGACGCGGCCACCTCCTGATGCAAAAATCAAAATCGCAAAAGAAGCTCGCCAACAAGGCAAAGCAGTTTTCCAAAGGCGATACGAAGAGACTCGCCCGTCTGCTCCCCAATTTATAATTTTAATTTTTTCCCATGAGAGTCAAAGGAGGCACCACTACCCGCGCCCGCCACAAAAAAGTTTTGAAAAGAAACAAAGGCTTTCGTGGTCGCCAAAAAACAACTTTTCGCGTCGCCAAGCAGGCTGACATGAAAGCCGGCAAGCATGCTTATGTCGGTCGCAAACTAAAAAAGCGAACTTACCGCGCGCTCTGGATTCAGAGGTTAAATGCCGCTGTGCGCGCCGCTGGTTTGACTTATTCCCGTTTCATCGACGGACTGACGAAAGCCAAAGTCGTAGTAAATCGCAAAAACTTGAGCGAGCTGGCAATCAATGAGCCCAAGACTTTTGAGAAAATTGTCGAGACAGCCAAAGCCAAAGCCAGCTCCCCTGTCCGTAAGTAGTTTTTGGTTTAAAATCGGAACTGTGGAAAAAATTTTTGGCGGTCGGACTAATCCTAGGCTCTCTTTTGGGTTGCGCCACAAACAAAATTCCTAACCTATCAGCCATGCACAAAAACGCCCTTTTTATCATCGCGCCGGAAAATTTCCGCGACGAGGAACTTTTTGTTCCCAGAGAAATTTTGGAAAAAGCGGGAGTGACGACGACAGTCGCTTCGCGCGAGCCGGGAATTTGTCGAGGTAATCGCGGCGGATCGGCTGAGGCTGTGATCGGGCTGAATCAAGTAAATGCCGAAGATTTCGATGTCGTGATTTTTGTTGGCGGCGGCGGAAGCCAAATTTTTCGCGCTGATCCCGCCGCGCATTTGATCGCGCAAAAGACTTTGGCGGCGGGCAAAATTCTGGCCGCGATCTGCGCCGCACCGACGATCCTCGCCCAAGCCGGAGTTTTGCAAAATAAAAATGCGACTGTTTTCCCCGATCCGGATTACGAAAAAGCTTTGATCGAAAATGGCGCGAATCTGACCAAATCCGAGCTTGAAATCGATGGCGATATCATCACTGCGAATAATGCCGATGTGGCAAAAGATTTCGGGGAGGCGATTATCAAAAAACTTGTTCGATAGCTACGCGCAAGCGCAAACCGTGCAGCTCTTCTAAAGCTATACCCAAACACCCTGCGTTTGATAACCGGAAAAGTCGTCCACCAATATCAATTGACTTGGATATCTCTACATGTTTTGAAGTGCCATCAATTTGCAGCTCAACTACAGAAGCAAGTCCAGCATCATCACAACTGACGGTGCCAACATACATAACTTTATGGCCACCAACTGAAGCTTCCCTAATTTTCCGTAAGAAAATTCTTTGATTTTGAATCTCTGCCAGTGCTGGTCGTCGTGGTTCAGTCATAAGATTTTTGAAAGCTGGTTTTTTACCATAAAAATATTAATCAAGCAAACAAGGCTTTTGGTTAGGATCAAGCGTAATACCCAATTAGATCGAGATAGATTTAATTTTCTTACGACATTACAAGGCCTAAGCCCAAATTTGATCACCGCGGACAACCCCGACGTGGCGAATGTATTTGGGGAGGCGGTACTTGCCAAACTTGCTCAATAGCTGCACGATTTTCCCCTCGCAAAACTTGATCCAAAAGTTCGGAGTTCCCGCAAAATTATCCTCGGCGACTCACCGGAATTAGAATTGGGCACCAAATTCACAAAAAACTGTCGGCCATTGGCTCTAAGTTTGCCTGAATTTTTTACTGTTTTTCTTTCATCTCCAATCTGCAAGACAATCCTAATTCCTCCGGAACCGAAAAGAGTACGAAACGGATAAGTTTCTGTGCCGATGAATTTAACTGTAATTCCTGGAATTCGCCCAACAACTGCAGCTTCTTCATTCAATCCAAGAGCAATCCTCTCGCTAACCGGAATTTCGGGAATTGTTTTAGTTTGCTCCATGTTTCAAAAAAGTTTAATTAGCAGGGCGACATTCTGCATAGCTCTTCAAAAAAAGCTCTGAAACATTCTCTGGATTTTCTGACTCGACTGATTTCGACAACATCCTTAGTTCTAAGATCATCGTTGGCTTTATAGCTTACACGAATGCTTAATTTATTATCGATCTTAACTTTCCGACCACTCACAACCAATTTTCTTTCGCCATCAATTTCGATCCAAAGCCTGTGTCTAGGAAATGGCAAAACACCTTCTACATCTCCATCCAAACCTATAAATTTAATCGTATGACCGTCTAATTGATCCGATTCACCCTGGGATAATCTGATTACATTTTTTTCAGACTTGGGCGAAATTGGTTCTGGTCCAAGCATTTCAAAAAATTAAGTCCCGATTCTCAACAAAAAAAATTCAATTCGTCAAATTTTTGTTTTGATTTGCTCGACCGGAGCTTTTTGGGTAGAATCGCGCGGCTAATTTTTCCCAATGCAACAACATACTTTGAAACCGAAAAAAGGTTCCACTCACCGCCACAATCGGCGCGGCATCGGCGACGGTTTCGCTGGTCGCGGCTGCAAAGGCCAACAAGCGCGCGTCGGCGGCCGATCGAAATTTGGCGCCGGTTTCGAGGGCGGTCAAATTTCCCTCTTGAGGAGAATGCCAAAATTAGGTGGTTTTCGTAATGTAAACCGGGTCGAATTCCAGCCGGTCAATCTGGGTGATTTGGAAAAACTCGGCATCGATAAAATTTCGCGCGAGACGCTCAAAAATGCCGGCCTGATTAGCAAAAAAAATTCCCCAGTGAAGATTCTCGGCTTTGGTCAATTAAGCAAAAAATTAACTTGCTTCGTCGATGCCGTTTCGAAATCAGCTCGCGCGGCGATCGAAAAAGCCGGCGGGTCAATCGAGCTGCCCGCCAAAAAACCGGTTGAGAAAAAGGCCAAAAAAGCGGAAAATCCAGCCAAATAATTTTTTCGGATGAATTACTTCAAACGCATTTTTCAGGCTCCCGACCTACGCAAGAAGGTTTTGTTTACGATTTTCGCGCTCGTCCTCTATCGCGTCGTTTCGCATATCACCGTACCGGGAATCGACCATGCCGCTCTGACCGGACTCTTTGACAAGAATCAGTTGCTGGGCGTTTTCTCACTCCTGACTGGCGGCAGCTTGAAAAACTTTTCCATCGTCCTGATGGGCCTCACGCCCTACATCAATGCCTCGATCATCGTCCAGCTCATGACCGTTGTAATTCCCCGGCTCGAAGAATTGTCCAAGGAAGGCGAACAGGGCCGCAATAAAATCAATTCTTATACCCGCTGGCTCGCTTTTCCTTTAGCCTTTTTACAAAGCTACGGAATGATTTTGCTTTTGAATAAGTCCGCCGGCGGCAATTTGATCCCCAATATCTCGGATTGGTCCGTCATCCTACCAATCATGCTAATTGTCTCGGCTGGGACGATTTTCATGATGTGGCTGGGCGAGCTGATGACAGAGAAAGGCATCGGTAATGGTATTTCTGTTTTGATTTTCGCTTCGATTGTTTCCGGTATTCCTGCCGTCCTGGGCCAAACTCTCGGCATCGCCCAATTCGACCAGTCGAAATTAATTCCTTTTGCCATCCTGCTCGTAGTCACGATCGCCCTCACGATTTTCGTCGTCCTCGTTACTGAGGGCGCGCGGCAGATTCCGGTGAATTACGGTTCGCGCGCTGGCAGTCGCGGCGCCCAGTCGGCTCTACCGATTCGCATCAATCAAGCTGGCATGATTCCGATTATCTTCTCGGTCTCGCTGGTGACTTTCCCGACTATTATCGCTCAGTTCGTCCAAAACTCGAGCAATCCGACTGTCGCGGCAGCCGCTAAGTTTATTTTGGCGAATCTGAACGGTTCTGCGCCTGGACTGCTTTACATCGTCCTTTACCTTTTCTTCATCATCGCATTTACCTACTTCTACGTTTCGATTACTTTTGACCCAGCTAAAATCGCGGAGAATATTCAGAAACGCGGTGGATTCATCCCTGGCATCCGACCAGGCCGCGAGACGGCTGAGTTTTTGTCCGGCGTCTCGAACCGCTTGAATCTCTGGGGTGGTTTGTTTTTGGGCTTTGTCGCCGTTCTGCCGATCCTTTTGACCAAGTTTTTTGCCAGTCAGTCTTTCGGCTCAGTTCCGCTTCTGATCTCAGGAGCCGGATTGATCATCGTGGTTGGAGTGGTGCTGGAATTGATTCGCCAGATCAACGCGCAGCTCATCATGCACGATTACGATAAATTCAATTAGAACAGGATTAAGGAGTAAGGAGTAAGAATTAAGTTAATATCGAAACTCCCCCGCCAAATAACGAAAACTCACTCGAACAGAAGCTCGACGAGATTTTGGAAACTTTGAAAAAAATCGAAAAACAAAATCACAAAAATCCTTGGATGAGCGGCGCGAAATTTTTCGTTTTGAATTTTACGAAAATCGCGGCGTCAATTTTGACACTGATCTTACTCTGGAAAATCTGGGGATTAGTCGACGGGATTGCAGGCGGAATGGATTTTTTACTCGAGAAAGCTGGCAGCTTAAAGTTCTGGTAAAATACCATCTTAATTTTTTTAGGATGACTAACTCTAAACCAGAAACTTTCACAGTCGTGACTACTGACGGCCAATCTCATGAAGGACAATCCTTAGTAGACGTGGCACGATTTAATCCGGAATTGATCAAAGAAATTCGCGACCAACTCGGAAATATTTTGACTCCTAAACGGTTGACTGAATTACTTCAAGAAAACCAACCTGCTCTCGCCGCTGCCATTGAAACGTGGAGATAAAAGCAATATTACTGCAAAAACTCCGCCTTGTTTTCGTTGTGCTCAGTCAGCGTCTTGGCGAAATGAATCTGACCTTCCGAATCGTGTAGGTAGTAGTAGAAATCATTCAGCTCCGGGTGCAGCGCAGCCGCAATCGCGCTCTTGCTCGGCGAGCAAACTGGAGTCGGCGGCAAGTCACGGTATTTGCGCGTGTTGTAAGGCGAGTCGATTGCAAAGTCCTCAGTCGTTAAATTTTTCTTGTGACCGAGGACATAAAACAAAGTTGAGTCAGCATAGAGTCCCATCCCATTTTCGAGCCGCCGCCAGAGAATATCAGCTACTTTGGGACGATTGGCTTCGCTCGGCTCTTCCAGCTCGACAATCGAAGCCAGCGTCAAAACCTCGTGCAAAGTTTTGGGAGACTTGGCTGCGTCCCAGTCCAATTCAGCTAAAGTCCGACTCATCGCAGCCAGCATTTTTCGAGTTAAATCTTGAACCGAGAAATTACTCGGATCGATTTTGTAAGTCGCCGGGAAAAGATAGCCCTCGAGTGAAGCGACTCCCCGCTTGGCTGCGAAGCCTTCTTGGTCGGCGATGCCCGCGCCACCCGACCGGACGAAGTTTTGGAAATCGCCGGATTTGATCAAGCCCAAGCTGACCAACTTCGCGTCAATCTCTGCCGAATTCCAACCCTCGAGAACAGTCAAAGAAACTTGGGCCGCTTCCCCAGCCTGGAGGATCTGAGCCACAGCCGGGATAGTCTCACCGCCGCGAAATTGGAAATGACCTGCCTGAATCTTGGCATCCAAATTATTGTCTTTGAGATAATTCAAAAGCGCCCAGTCATCCGCCACCACTCCGATTGCTTTGAGTCGCGCAGCGACCGCTTTGGGGCTCTCGCCTTTTTCGATTGTGAAATCAATCGAGAGCTGGCTTGGACCGGTTTTTTGCAGGGCAGCCGGATAATAAACAAATTGGCGGTAGGCGAATACGCCACCCAAACCGACCAAAGCAACCCCGACCAGGATTGGCAAAACTTTTTGAGCCAAGCTTTTCATTTGGAGAAAAATTAATTTTGCGCTGGCGCGCCGCCGCTTCCCATCAAACTCTGCATCTCAGCCATTACACCTTTCATCTTTTCAGCCGCAATCTCCTGCGCTTTTTTAATTCCCTTATTGGCGGCCGAGACAATCGCGGCACCCAATTTTTCCGCATTTTCCGTCGATTTCAGCTCTTCCGGAATCTTGACCGAAATAACTTCCATTTCGGCATTGACCGTGACGAGCACGCCATCCGTCTCCGCTTCGATGTGAATATTCGCGAGCTCTTTTTTAATTTGCTTCGCTTGCTTCTGCAATTTGTACATGTCGCGAACCTGACCCAGCATTCCCATATTAAAAAAATTAAAGCGGGACGATTTTAGCAAATTTGCGCCAAGAAAACTTTTCGCGTAAAATCTCTTCACTTTTGCGGCGGATCGGGCCACTCCTCCCGAGCTGAAGCCACAAAAAATTTAACCCCAAAAGGATGAATAACTCAGACGACCTACGCCGGCTGCTCGTGGCCGGACTCCACTTCGGACACAAGACCGCCAAGTGGAATCCCAAAATGAAACCCTATATTTTCGGGGAGAAAAACGGAATTCATATTTTTGATTTAGAAAAAACAGCGGCCTGCCTCAAGACTGCGATGGATTTTTTGACGAAAACGGCCAGCGAAGGCAAAACGATTTTATTAGTTTCGACCAAACAGCAAACTCTAGAAAGTCTGCCCGATCTGGCCATCGCGCTGAATTGTCCTTTTGTCACCCAGAAATGGTTTGGCGGACTCTTGACCAACTGGAAAACGACCAAGGAACGTCTCCGCCAATTGCGCGATCTTAAGAAAGAACGCGACGAAAATAATTTCGCGCGTTTCCTAAAAAAAGAGCGCAACCAAAAAATGAAGCAAATCGAAAAACTTGAAAGCTGGCTCTCGGGCATCGAAAAACTGGAAAAAAAGCCTGATGTGCTTTTTGTCCTTGATGCTGTTCGTGACAAAATCGCCCTACGCGAAGCCAAAAAATGCGGTATTCCGGTCGTCGCCGTTTGCGATTCGAATGCTGATCCGAGCTTAGTCGACTTCCCGATCCCGGCCAATGATGATGCCGTCAAAGCGATCCAATTGATTTTAAATGAAGTCCACGAAGCGATCGAACGCGGCCAAAAGAGTCCGGCCGAGAAAAAATCGGAAAAATAATTTAGAATTTCCTCAAAATTAATCTTTTGAGCAATGAACGATCCCACCCCAAATCCGACCAGCCCGACTCCCCCGGCTGGCGATCCCAATCCGATTCAGCCAGCTCAGCCTAAGCCGCCAAAGCTTGATCTCGAGCATGAGCTAGCCACCGCCCCGACTCCGGTTGAGATTCCGGCTGCCCCGACTAGACCAGTCGAACCAGTCCAAGCTCAACCGATTCAGCCAACCGAACCGGTCAAGCCGCTTGAATCAACACCAATTCAACCGACCGAGCCAGCCAAACCGGCTCAATCGGCTCAAGTAAACCCCGTACCTGCTCAACCGACTCCAGCGACCCAGCCTCAGCAACCACCCCAGGCTCAACCAGCAGCCCCAAATAATCCGATTGAGCGAATTATTAATAATCCGATCGGAACAGCCGAGCAGGTCGCTATCAACCCGGTCGGAGCGACAGCCGAGATTATCATGGGTGCACCGGCCAAACCCGGGGACAAACCTGAGCGGCCTGAAACCGAACTGGCAAACAAAGCCGCCGCTGGATTAGCCACAATGCTCAAAAATTCCCAGCAAAATCAAAGTGCTGGCCCGAATTACCAAACTGGCTTCCGACCGGACGGCAGCACTCCTCTCGATGCCGAGGAAAAGATTTTCGCGGCGGTCGGCTATATTTCCTTTCTTTGCTTCCTGCCGTTACTGGCCCGGCGCGACTCGGAATTTGCTCAGCATCACGCCCGCCAAGCTGTCGTGGTTTTCGTGATTTTTATGTTTATCTGGGTCGTCGGCAAAATTTTCGGTCTGTCCGGCTTCGTCGGCTTTCTACAAATTTTGGAATTCATTGCTGGTTTCGCCCTGGCTTACAAAGGTGATTGGTTCAAGATTCCGATTATTTACGATCTCTCACTCAATCTGAAAGTCGAACCAGCTGCGAACACCAATCCACCCGCGACACCAGGCAACCCTGCTAATCCAGCTGGGACAGGTCCAACGACTGGTAAATTTGATGAGCTGAATGACGACGATGGCAATGACGATGGCGACGACTAGCATCGGATTTGCTTGTTTTTGATTTTAATTTTTAACCTTTTTCAAAATGCCCCCAATCACTGCTGCCCTGGTCAAAGAATTACGCGATGCCACTGGCATCTCGATGCTGAAATGTAAAAAAGCGCTTGAAGAGGCCGCTGGTGATCTCGAAAAAGCGCGTGAAGTTTTACGCAAAGCGGGCGAAGCTGATGCTGCGAAACGTTCCGAGCGCAAAGCGGGTGAAGGCGTGATCGCACTCAAAATCGCGACTAATGGTAAAAAAGGCATCGTCTTGCAACTCTTCTGTGAGACCGATTTTGTCGCGGTAAATGAAGGTTTTAGCTGTCTGGCCGACGATCTCGCCAGCGAGGCACTCGAGGGCGTCGATATCATAAATGCGAGTGAGACAAAAATCCGTGAGGCGATCCAAAAAAACGGTGAGAATATCAAGATTGGTGAAGTGAAAATTTTAGAAGGCGAGACAATCGCGGGCTACCTGCATTCCAATAAAAAAATCGGCGTGCTCGTCGCTGGCAGCGGCGCCGCGGAAGTTTTGTCCGACATAGCGATGCAGATCGCTGCGATGAAGCCAGCCGTGATTTCACCGGAGCAAGTTTCTGCCGATGAGATCGCCAAAGAAACCGAGATCCAGAAAGAAATCCTCGCCAAAGAAGGCAAGCCAGCCGCAATGCTGGATAAGATTTTGGAAGGTAAATTAAGGAAATTCCGCGAAGACAAAAGCCTCTTGAAACAAGCTTTTGTCAAGGACTCGTCTCAGACCGTCGAGCAATTTTTGGCAGCCAAGTCCGCCAAGGTTGAGCAATTCATCCGGCTCGCGATCTGAAGAGGGATTGTAAAGATTATAAGGAGCGATAAGGATGCTTATAGGAAATGTTTTTCTTACTCCTTAACTCCTTATTTCTTAATCCTTATTCAAATACTTTCCACCACTCGCGCAATTCAGCAACAGTCAACTGCCCCGGCGCAGTCGCGTTTTTTTTGTCGAGCGGCGCGAACATACCAAGTCCGCCGATCAGCGGCGTAATCACGCGCGTCGGCTCGCCCGGCTCGCCCATCGCCATCGTGAGAAAACCTTTTTTCTTTTTCGCGAGCTCCCACGAGATTTGGAAAATCGGCGAGCAGTCGTCAAAAGTTTTCGCGGTCGCAACAATTTTCACAACTTCGGCTTTTAATTTCGCAGCTTTTTCCGCGATTTGGCGCAGTTTTTCGATCTTCGGCATTTTGGCGAAATCGTGAAACGAGAGAATCAATTTCGCGCCGGCGGAATTTTTTTGGAATTGGCGAATCAGTGCGACGGGCGTGTCGAGCGCGAGATCGACGAAACTCGCACCGGATCGCGCCGCGCTCGTCAAAAGTTCGACACGTTTTTTGTCGCCGAAACGACAAACGCCGTTTTCTTTTTTTGTTTTCAAATTGACGATCACGGGTTTTTTCGCCGCCTGGAGAATTTTTTGAATTTTAGATTCGTCCAAACTTTTTACTTTGTCGAGCCAAACTTCGATCAAATCCGCCTGATCCTGCGAGTCGAGAATTTGGCGCTCGAAATCCGCGACCGAAATCGGCCGCAACGGAACGATAATTTTGGGATTCAACATTTGCGAATCAAGGTGAATTGAGGCAAATCGTGATTAATTTCGAGCCAAACTTTGGCTTTTTGACCGCCGTGTGCCGCGGAAATTTCAGTGAATTTTTCGTCGAAAATTTTACTGATTTCCAATTTTTTTAGCGAGTCGTACGGCGGGACAGCTTCGATTTTATCACCTTTCTGAAGCCGATTTTTCGGCGTGAGTAAAATTTTTCCGCGGGAACTTTTTTCGACCAGCCCGAGAAAATTTTGCGGATTTTCACTCCCCGACCGTTCGAAATTTTGGAGATTTTGGAGCGAACCGTCGAAAAATCCGAGCGTGAAATCACGATTGCCAGTCGTCAGAATTTCGTGCCACAAATTTCGGTCGAACTTTTTTCCCGCAGCGAAATCATCGAGCGCTTGTCGATACGCGCGAACGATCGTCGCGAGATAGCCGAGCGATTTATTGCGACCTTCGATTTTGAACGAACAAATCCCCGCGCGCGTGAGCTGCGGAATTTTTTCGAGCAAACAGAGGTCGCGCGAATTCAAAATATAACTGCCTGCGGAATCTTCTTCGAGTGGAAAAAATTCGCCCGGGCGTTTTTCCTCGACGAGGGAATACGACCAGCGACACGGTTGCGCGCACTGCCCGCGATTCGCGTCGCGTTCAGTCAAAAAATTCGAGAGCAGACAACGCCCGGAGTACGACATGCAAATCGCGCCGTGGACAAAAACTTCGAATTCCATTTTCGGATTCGCCGCGACGATTTTTTTAATTTCCGCGAAGGAAAGTTCCCGCGCGAGAATCACCCGCGACACGCCGAGCTTTTTCCACTCCCCGACCGTCAGCGAATTGACGGAATTCGCCTGCACGGAAAGATGTTTCGCGACTTTCGGAAAAAATTTCCGCAGAACGGCGAGCACACCGAGGTCGGAAAAAATGAACGCGTCGGGCGGAGTTTTTTTCAATTTCGCGAGAAAATTCTCCAATTTTTTGAACTCATGATCGCGCGGAAAAGTGTTCGTCGTGAGGTAAATTTTCTTTTTCGCAGCACGACAAATCGCGATCGCTTTTTGGATCTGTGGAACGCCGAATTTGTTTTCACCGACGCGCAGCGAAAAATCAGGTGTGCCGAGATACACCGCGTCCGCACCGAAGGCGAGCGCGACGCGCAATTTTTCGAGATCGCCCGCGGGCGCGAGCAGTTCGGGCAATTTCATTTCAGAGATTTTACAAGATTTGACAAAAATATTTTTAATATTAAAATAAATAAATGCAAGATGGTTTGACTACAATCTCGCCAGAATGCGGTGGAGGACTAGTTTTGCGTGAACGCGGTCTTTTGCGGCGACTTATTGTTGAAAACTTGCTTCTCCGTAGCTCGCATGCAGGCCAACTTCCACCAAATATCAGTGAGGTGGGAATCAAAGGTCTACCATGTCAAATTTTCCGTAGCGGACGCGTGCAAATGGAGCATATATCCGGACTTCAAAACTTGGGTGTAAAAAGAGTTGTCTCCTTTTATAAACAAGAAAACCCTGCGGCTGATAAACTTCAAAAAAAATTACAATCGGCAGGTATCGAAAGTGAAATAGTCTTTCGTCCAGCTGAACTGATGGACGCAGATCTAGTACGTCAAATTATAAATACCGTTTTGAGCGATTCAAGAACAAAATTGATAAACTGCCACGCTGGATCTAATCGAACCGGGATAATTATTGCAGCAATTCGTAGAATTTACGGGGAGAACTACCAACAAATTTTTCGCGACCTGTGGCTGCACGGCCATATTCCGTTTCCAAAATTCCGGCATTTTTACCGCGAAATTTTGCCGCAATTTGGAACGCAATCGAGTAAAATCGCGGGGTGAATTTTTGGCAAAAGACCGCTCGTCCGGTTCTCGCGCTCGCGCCGATGGCCGGCTACACCGACTCCGCGTTTCGGCAGCTCATTCGCAGCTTTTCGAGAAAAGTAATTTTGTGGAGTGAATTCGTTTCGGCCGACGCGCTCAAATTCGATTCGAAAAAGTCGAAAGAGATGCTCGCATTCGCGCGAAACGAGCAGCCTTTCGTCGCACAAATTTTCGGGAAACGCGTCGAGAATTTCGTCGAAGCCGCGAAATTCGTCGAGTCGATCGGCGCGGTCGGCGTCGATTTGAATTTCGGTTGTCCGGCGAAAAAAGTCGTGAATTCCGATCACGGCTCGGCGCTGCTGAAAAATCCGCAACTCGCGAGCGAAATAATTTCAGCGGTAGCGAATTCGGTCAAAATCCCGACGAGCGTAAAAATGCGACTTGGCATTTCGGACGACAAAAATCTCGAAAGTTTCGCAAAAATGGTCGAAAATTCCGGCGCACAACTTTTGACAATTCACGGGCGGACAGCGAAACAAATGTACCACGGCGAAGCTGATTTCGCGCCGATTTACCGCGTAAAAAAACTTGTGAAAATTCCGGTGCTCGGCAACGGCGACATCGACTCCGCGGACAAATTTTTCGCAAAATTGGGCAATCTCGACGGGCTGATGATCGGTCGCGCGGCGGTCCAAAATCCGTGGATTTTTCGCGAAATCGAAAATCGACTCGCGGGCAAAACTTCGAAAACGCCGCGCACTTTGCGAGCAAAAATTCCGACGATTTTGCGACACGCGCGATTGCTCGTCGCGACGAAAGGCGAAAAACGCGGGATGCTCGAGATGCGAAAATTTTCGGCCAATTATGTTCGCGGCGAACCGAATGCGAAAAAACTGCGCGCTAGCCTAGTCCGAGTTGAGAAACTGGCTGAACTGAAAAAAATCCTAATTCGGGCCGTTTAATTGTCGTCGTGGCGTAAAAACGGCTCGATATGAGCCTCATCGACCAAACCGCGCGCGATCAAATCCTGAGAGAAGCGGCGCATGCTAATCATGCCCTGATTGGAAGAAGTCGTAATTGTGTTGTCGAGCTGCGGCGTATCGCCTTTGCGAATCGCATTGCGAATCGCGGCAGTCGTGATCATCAATTCAAAAACGGCAATCCGCCCGCCACCCTTCTTGGGAACCAACCTCTGACTCAAGATCGCAATCAAGGAATCAGCCAGGCGTGCCAAGACCGCATCGCGCTGATCAAGCGGATAAGCCTGCATTAAGCGATTCACGGTCTGGGAAGCTGAATTCGTGTGTAAAGTCGAGAAAACGAGATGGCCCGTCTCGCACAAATTCAAAGCAGCCGTAATCGTATCGCGATCGCGCATTTCGCCGACCATGACAATATCAGGATCTTCGCGCAGAGCGACGCGCAGAGCTGCATCAAACGAACGCGTATCGTAATTCAGCTCGCGCTGCGAAAAAATACATTTCTTATTCGTAAAAATGTACTCGATTGGATCTTCAATCGTGATGACATGCTCAATCCGCGTTTCGTTAATTTCTTCCAGCATCGAACGCAAAGTCGTCGATTTACCGCTACCGGTGGGGCCACACATCAAAATCAAACCTTGTTTACGTCGAATCAAATCATGAATCGCGGCTGGCACGCCGATCTCTTCCAGGGCCGGTAGGACTTTATCGACTTGGCGCATCACCAGCGCAATCCGGCCGCGACGATAAAAAGCATTGCAGCGAAAATTCGTACCGTCGGAATGCTGGTAAGAGAAATCAAATTCGCGGTCGACTTTCAGTCTTTCGATTTCCACCTGACCTTTGAGCATTTTGAAAATCACCGCCTCGGCACTCGGTTCGTCGAGGATCGGGAGCGACTCGACCAAATGGATTTCGCCGAAAATTCGCAAAGCGGTTTTTTGGTCGGCCCCGAGATGAATATCGGAAGCCTGCTTGGCGATCGCAAGGTCGAGCAATTTTTGGAGATCGAAGACTGCTGGAGTATCTGTCATTTAGGCTTTTTGATAATCAATCTCGGCCCGGGCCTTTTCGCGCTCGATGAATCTCTTGCCAACTAGCAAGTCGAAACTCGGCACATCAGCCGCGAGCTGAGTCGCGGTCGGACGATCGAGAATCAGAACTTCCGAATTGGAAAAAGCGCGCGCCGAAGCATTGCGCGTCTTTTGGCCGAGTGCACCGAGTTCGCCGAAAACGTCGCCCGGTTCGAGAAAAGCGACTTCTTCCGCCATCCCGTCGGCGATGCGAACAATCTCGACTTCTCCACTTTTGATCACGAAAAGTTGATCGCCGGCTTCACCTTCATGGAAAATGAATTCCCCCGCCGGAAAGCTTTTAATTTGAATTTTATCAATCAAAGCGGAATCACGTACTGCATCTAGATCGGCAAAAAGCGATAGTTTTTTAATCGCTGCCAGATTTGTAGGGAGCATCCTTTTGGTTTTAGTTTAAAAACGCTGTTATTTTAGCATAAAAATGATTCGAGGACAATCTCTGCCTTGGCTCAAATCGGGTAAAATCCAATCGCTTTGACCCTCTTTCTACTCTTCACGCTAGCTCATTTATTGGGCGACTACCCTTTTCAAACTAGCTGGATTTATCTCCAAAAAACTAAAGGTCTGCCTGGTCAACTGCTACATGTCAGCATTTTAGGAGCCTGTTTCTTAATCCTGACTGCTCCCCTGCTGAGCAATCGGATCGTATTAAACGCACTCACCCTGATTTTAGTCATGCATTTTTTGCAAGACTTTTTGAAAATTGAGCTGGTAAGCAAACGCGGTAAAATCCGCCCTTTTCCGGCTCTCGTACTTGATCAAGCGCTGCACTTCGCACTCTTGTTTGGAGTGACGAACCGACTTAATTCAGTCAATCTAAAAATCGGTTTTGGGGCGGACCTACTCGGATCACCTAGTTTGCCCTGGATTCTGTTTTACTTAGCCACTCTGATCTTGGGAACTTTTACCTGGGATGTCGTAAGATTTGTTTGGCGCAACGAAACGAAAGAGTTGCAACACGACTGGCTAGCGCTTGGCCTGCGCGGCGCGATTATTACAATTATTTTTGGGGCAGTTTATTTACTGGATTGCTGATTGTTTATAATCCCGTTAATCCCATTTTGAATTTTATTGACTAAATCTTGGCCGGTACTTTGAAAAAGTTGGCCGCTATTGATTTGTTCACTGGAAGATTTTTGTAACTCAGAAAAATCACTGGTGGATTGTTTTAGGCTTTCGACCGCTTCGGAAGCCTTTTGAGCGGTCGCCGCGGCTTCTTCAGCCGCTTTTTTGGCAGTCGCAGCAGCATCCTCAGCCGCTTTCTTGGCGGCCGCCTCTTCAGCTGCTTTCTTGACTCTAAGCTCTTCAGCCGCTTTCTTGGCAGTATTTGCAGCTTCCTCGGCTGCTTTTTTGGCAGCTGCCTCTTCGGCTGCTTTCTTGGCGGCATTAGCAATCTCCTCAGCTGCTTTCTTGGCTGCCGCCTCCTCGGCGGCTTGCTTGGCTCTCAGCTCCTCGGCTGCTTTCTTGGCTACAGCTTCTTCAGCAGCTTTCTTCGCTGCAGCTTCTTCAGCAGCCTTGCGCGCAATAGCTTCCTCGTCGGCTTTACGTTTTTTGGCCTCCTCTTCCTCGACAGCACGACGGGCCTTAGCTTCTTCTTCTTTTTTAAGCTCAGCTTCAGCCTTACGCTCAAGCTCTAAATTTTTCGCCAGGTCAGGCTCATTGAGATTAGTTTCGAGCTTGATCTCGCTCTTACCAGTTTCGCCGAAAAAGTAATTTGCGTCCTGCTGGGCAGCTGTCTGAACCTGAGCCGGAGCAGCGTTGTCGGTAATTTCTTTAGCCTTTGATTTCAACCATTCAGAGTTGGTTTCGGGAATAAAGTCAGGTTTGGCAATACCTTTGTCTTTCAGCTGAGAAACCTCCGATAAAACCTCGGTTAGTTTTTGAGAATCGAGATTTTGCTTAGCTGAATTTTCAGATGAGAGACCCGGCTCAGCCTCGATATGCTCATTCAGTAAGCGCGAATCTTCGTTCAGGTTTGGTTTGTAATCACCAGTATTTTCGGGACCAGGCTGATCCTCAGAAGTAACCGTCGAAAGCAAGGGCGCGACCGCGTGGCCAATTTTGTTTTCGAGGTTTTGAGCTGTTTTGTCAGTATTAGCCGGATTTTGCTCTGGCTTTGTCCCATCTTGCTGGGATTCGGTTTTGACAGCCCGCGCAATCGCATCTCGGGCTTTTTCCGTCTCGTCAATATTATTAATCGCAGCCTGCAAGTAAGGATTAACTATCAGCTCTTGCAGATTTTCATTGGAAATTTTTCTGACTTCCGGAGCGGCGGCGAAATCACCGCGAATATCATCAGCTAATTTCTGGACAATCTTCTTGGCAGTTGTTTGCTCACCAGCCTTAGCTAAATCATAGGCTTCGATAATGCGTCTCTGATATTGTTCTTTTTTAATCTCGTCTTTCTGGTCAGCCGGAGCGGACTCGACTTCGACTTCGTAAAGAAATTCTTTGGCGGCATAATCTCGATCCGTCGCGACCGTCGAATTGGTTGTTTGTTTAGCGTTATTGATTACGCGAACGATGTTCTGTGCAATCTCAGTTTTCTTGGCCGCGTCAGTCGTCTGATCACGCGCTTCGGCTACTTGCAGAATCAAATCTTTAGCAGCGGCGAGCTGAGTCGTCGCGACATCTTCAGCTCCCTGACGCAGTAAAACCTGAGCTTCAAGCACTTTACGCTCGGCGATCTTGGAGGCGACAACCGCCTTTTGCTCCACGCCAAAAGCCGTCGAGAGCAGAAGCTGGTCACGCAAATTTTTCAACTTGTAACCAAACTCCCCCGGTAAAGCACCAACCAATTTCTCCTGAGCACGCTCGATTTTGCGCTGAACCTTAATTTCTTGAATCGCGTCGGCCTGTTCATTGCCTTGAAACCAATCAGCCTTCTTCTCGTTATCGGCAATTTGCTCGACTTTGAAACGTACCGACCGCTGAGCTTCAGCACTCTCGAGGGTCGCATTGGCACGGCGCACGCGCGGGAAAGAACCCGCTTTCTGACCTTCGATAATTACAGTCGACTCGTCTTTTTCGGCGCTCGCGCGCTGAACTTTTTTGAGCAACAAACTGTGTTCGACTGCCATTACAGTCGTATTGCCGTCGCTATTTACCGCAATGTCAAAGGCTGAACCGCGCACAGCTGCGGCGACATCGGCGGTAGCCACCTCAAAAGTCGATTCACTATTGACCAGCTTGGTGACCTTGGACCAAACCTCTCCCAAATCAAGCCGCAACCTGACCCGACTCGCCGTCGCATCTGAATCCTCACCGGCAATCTCGGTCAGAGTAATTTTGGTGCTGCCGGATAAGCGCGAAACAGAGTTGTCAAAGAAAACAATCTCAGCCGAAGCGTCAGCCGCGGTCTCGATATTATCGCCGACGTGTAGGACATCTCCATCCAGCGCCGCAATTCCATTAATCCAGGCACGACCGTGTTCCAGCTTGATATGCGTGGCTTCATGGATTTCCGCCAAGACGTCCGGCATCAAGGCAGCTCGTGAAAGCAGCCCACTCTCGAAAATCGAGAAGGCAAAGGTCAGCAAAATGATTGCAACCCAAAATGATTTTTTCATTTATTTTTGTTTTAAAATCATGGCATTTTAGCACAAAACACCCAAAATCACAAACCAAAGTTAACCTTTTCGCCTTAAGCCTACGCTCCGATCCGTCTCACGATTTCGTTGAAAACTTCGGTCGAAAGTCCAAGTTTGACATTATTAAAGGCAGTCGTCGGCAAAAAAAGGGTTTCAAGTTTTTCAGCCGCGCGCACAGTCGCCGTCCTGGGTTTAGCAATCGCCAGTAAAGCCAGCTCGCCGAAAAAGTCATTGACATGCAAATCGGCAATCTTGCGCTCACCGCGCTCGACAAGCGCCGAGCCAGCTATGATGACGTACATCCCATCTGGGATCGCACCTTCTTGAATCACGACCGCATTTTCGGCGAAATTTTTCTTGATGCAGGCCGCCGCCACGACACGCAAATGATCAGTCGTCAGACCTTTGAAAAAAGGGAGTGTGCGCAGAGTTTCGATTAAATCATTCATCGCGGAAGGTAAATTAGCATTTTTATTTGATTTTTAAAATCGTTTCTCCGCGCCAGTTCACGGGCGGTGGATTTTTGCGAAAGCGGGTAATCCTGGCAAGCATGACTGCCGAGGCGGGATGATGAATAGTGCGATAGATCTGAACTGCTGTTTTGAAATCTCTTTTTCTATAAGCCGAGAACGCTTTCAGGCTTTTCTCCGCCAAACTAATCTGAGCCGCAGTCGCCGATTTTTTTTCCGCTAGTAATTCGTAAATTTCCGTAAATTCGCGCCGTCCTTTGACTACGACCCGATCAATCAAACGCGCCAGCAATTCCTTTTGGACTTTTTGGAAAGTCTCGCCGGAAATCAGAATTTGGGTGCCATAAATTTTATTCACGCCTTCAAGTCGGCTGGCGACATTGACCGCATCACCAATCGCGGTGTAATTGAAGCGAGTCGCTAAACCGAGGTTACCGACTACGGCTGGCCCGGTATGGATGCCAGTTCGCGCCTTGGGAACTTTGTCGGCCAGTATTTTTTTAGTAGCGAGCGCGGCCCGACAAGCCGCCAAGGCGTGATCGGGATTGGGCAGAGGCGCATTCCAAAAAGCCATGACGGCATCACCGATAAATTTATCAAGCGTGCCGCCGGCTGCAAGAACAGTCTTCGTAATCGCCCCTAGTCGCTCGTCGAGCATACGTACGACGGCAGAGGGAGACATTTTTTCAGAAATCTTGGTGAAATTTTCTAGATCGGCGAAAAAAATCGTCAGCTCGCGTTTCGCACCACCCAAACCCAAAGCCCGCGGATCATCCTCAATCTTGCGAACGAGCTCAGGCGCGAGATAACGCGAAAAAGCCTTTTGAAGATAGCGTAATTCTGCTCCTTTGCCGAAATAATGGTAGATGAGTGCTACGACCAAAATCGCCAGCGTTCCCCAAAGCAAAAAGGCAAAAGGCAGCAAAATTCCATTTTCGAAAGCAAAAATCGCTCCCAAAAGCTCGGCGAGAATTCCCAGTCCAAACAAAATCAAAGAAGTGACGAGCGGGAGCGTAAAAAACAAAATTCCAAAAATAATCAACGTCGCTCCAAGTAAAACCACAGCTCCTGATTGATTTAAGTTCTGAAGTGTCTGGCCGGAAAGCAGGGTCTGCAAAATATTGGCATGAATCTCGACCCCGGACATCGCCTGCCCGGCCGAAACCGGAGTAAGTTGCTCATCATGAATGCCAGTCGCGTCAGTAAATCCAAGCAGGACTATTTTGCCGCGGACTAAATCTGGATTGAAATTATTGTGAAAAATATCAGTGAAAGAAATGCGCGCAAAACTGCCGGGGCGACCGAAAAAATTAATTAGCAGCGAGCCATTTTCGAGTGGTGCGACGATCGGACCGTAAGTTTTTTGCAAAGCGAATGGTGATCTCAATTTGGATTGAGAAAAAACCAATCGATTGGGAGTCAGGCTTTGCGACGTTGTGCCAAAAAATTTTTCTAGGAGAACTAAGTCAAAATTCGCGATTTTACCGGAAAAAATAGGAACGCGACGCACCACCCCATCGACTTGGTCGGCCGCAAGATTGGTAAAACCAAAATCAGCCGCGGCGCGAAATTCCGACAAAGGCAGTAGATCGGAATCGACATTTTTCTGAGCTGCCAAAACAAGATTGGGATTTAGGTTGAGCGTCTCGGTCAACAGCGCGTCATCAGCAGAAGTAGCAGCCTCGGAAAAAATCACATCCAAGCCAATCACTGCCGCTCCAGCGGATTGCAGATTGCGGAGCGCGGTCGCGAAAAATCCACGCCGCCAGTCTTGCCAGCGTCCCAAAACCGGATCGGCCAAGCTCGCATCGTCAATCGCAACTAGAATAACTTCAGGAGCAGCCCGATTTGTAGTCGAATAAATCCTGTCTTGTAGCGCGAGCTGCCAGCCGCCAAAAATTCCCTGGCCATAGAACCAAGTCCATAAAAAAGCGTTCAAAAGAATCAGCCCGGCCGAAACGAAAAACTTTTGGCGTTTATTTTTTTCCACAGGGAAATTTTAGCGCAAAAGCGCGGCGTACTAAAAAACTGGTTGCGGGGGTGGGAATTGAACCCACGACCTCGAGGTTATGAGCCTCGCGAGCTACCACTGCTCCACCCCGCGACGAGGCCTGAATTTTAGCGAATTGTTTATTTTTTTCAAACTAAAAAGTGTTTTATTCGCTTTTGCTAGAAATTAAATTTTTAAGTCAATTAATTGATTTACGCAATGAGCGACCTAAAACTCTGGTCCTCTTTGGTTTTAACTTTTACTCTCTTGTTGCGAATTACAAAAGCTGCCTCGATATAATTACACTCAAGTAAAATTACATGCTGGCCAGCGCATCTGACAACAAAGTATCTGCCAATTGAGCCTCTTTCTTCTGCTTACGATCATCAAAAGCGCTCAAATTCTTAAAGTGAATGCTATTAATTTCATGTTTTAACTTGATCAGAATTTCGGGCGGCAAGCCTTTAACCAACTTTTCATCACGGCTTTTAAGTTCCAATAAACGCATCTGCAAAGCTTGCAAGCTTGCCACATTCATTTTTGGCAGCGCTTGAAGCATTTTGATTTTTTTCGATTTTTCTAAACTAATTGCAGTCAAAAGTAATTCTTTGACGGAATTTTGGAGGGAATTTTCCATAAAAAAATTAAGCACCTCTAGTGCGAATTTGGTTAATGCCGGAAGTAGTAGAGTTATCCGCTACTTGCCGATAATTCTCAAGAGCCTGACGAGTCGCGTCAGCAACATCCATTTGGCTTTGTTGATTTAAATCGGCATCTTGAGAAAAATTTTTTCGTACAAGATCAAGAACCTCCTGCCCTAACTTAGCGCTTTGCTGCTCCAAAGTCGGGCTGGATTCAGTCCGACTTTCCGAACCTTGCGGAATATCGAGCTTTTTTGGTGTTTCTGGAGAGATTTTATTTTAATTTAAATTTAATTTTCGACTTGTTTTTCCGAATCTGTTAGTGTGAAAATTTCATATTTCTATCTTCAGATAGTTTTCAATGTTTCCTGGCATTTTAGCAAAAATATGCGCGGATCTCAATCTCAAACAGTTGAGTTTTAATTTATTTTTAATCTAAATGGAGCCTCCCGACTTACTTCGCGAAGACCCGCTCTTAACTGAAATTTTGGCAAAAATCGAGAATTGCATGCGTAGCTTCGATTTCGCTGCTCATAAAAAAGAACTCGAATCACAAAAACAGGCGAGAAAACGGCAAGGATTAGTGCTTTTCCGAGAAGATGATGACATAGCTATAGATCAAGATATTGAGGACGGCAATATCGCCGGACTCTCGAGAAGAGCTTCCGAAATTCAAAAAACTCGAACTGACGAGCGGGCTCAAGCGCAGATTTTAAATCTGTATGAATTGATCGGATTACTACATCGCGCCAAAAACAATTTTGCCGGTTTTTTAGCTGGTTTCCAAAAAACCTTGGATTTTTTCGCAAAAGACCAGCTGAATTTTTCGGAACTTAGATTAAATTTACAAATTAGGGTCATTTATGCTTTAGAACAGCTGGTGGGCTACGCGATCACTTATTCTCACGATTTTAATGAGGCCCTTTTATTAATGGAAAGGCTTGAAGAAAAAATTGAGCAACTTGATCCAAAGCTAATCGATGTCGATACTTTCCGAGATAATCTGCGTCTCAATAGAGCTTCGGTATATCGCCGGCTCGGCAAACACAAGAAAGCAGAAGGCTTATTGTCCGAAGATCAGCACGAAGTACACTACCCGCAAAATCTAATACATCGCTACGTATATGTTTGTGAGCTTGCCCGAGCCAAGAGAGATCGTGAACAAATAAGACTTTGCTCTGATAATTTGCTTTTATTGATCGGAGGAATTAACGGGCAAGGCAAATTCGCTAATTTTTTCCAACAGCTTTTTATAGATCTCAGCGCAGCAGAAAAAAATGAAATTACTGTGCGTATTCAAAAAGAATATCTGCTTTGTCTGCTGGAATTAGATCAACTTCCTGAATATGAGTCTAAGAAGATATCCTGGTCGGAAAGTTGGCGAGAAAACATGGCTAGCCAACCAGCTGATTTAGCAATACTTGAAGGAGATTTACTCTTAAAAGAAGCTGGAAAGTCGGGAACGGCCGATGATTCTGCGGATAGAAAATATCAAGGAGCAATAGGGCTGTATCAGGAAAATAACTTGGATTTTTGTGCTACCGAAGCTGTCATCCGCTATCTAAATAAATTTAAAGAAAAATTTCCTAGAGAAAAGTTGGAAGAGCTTTTTCTACGCCACTGGCAAATCGTCGAAAAAAATATCGGCCAAACAGTAATGCAGGTCTTCGCAGCCGAACATCAAGAAACTGCCAGGGTTTCCTCTGTTCTATTCGAAATTGCCGAGTTGATAAAGTTCTTATACGGCACAGAAGGCTCAAACAAAGAAAAAACCTTACAGCAAGCATTAATCTCTCTCGGTAAGAAAAACTTAACGGCCGCGAAAGAGAAAATAATTTTGCAAAATGACGATAACCCTGAGGATCAATATCGCAAATTAAGTGAGGCTTTCGGTGCGAAGGGTCTGCTAGCAATAAGCAAAGATGAAGGCGGAATGTGGAAAAAGGAATATTCTGCGCGAGCTGAAAAAGATGATTTCGACTGGCGATATTTACTCGACCTCCCGGAAATTCAGGCAAAAATAGCCGAGGCAGACCGGACACAAAAAATGACCGAATTAAAATTTGTATTTACAAACACAAAATGTACTGACGCTGCGATGCATTTAGTTTTTTTGCCCAATGAACCTGGACGGATCTCAATTGTTGACCGTGGCAGCAGACTTGGATTCTCGGACGCGGAAAAGCAATTAATGCTGCCAGAGAAATTTCCACCGAAACGCATTCAAACAGGAGTCACAACAACTGTTGATAGAGACTACCAGCAAATTCAGCGGGCGATTGCGATGTTCTACCTGGAAAGAATTCCGCGCTTCCAAATTACGGCGGCCGAAAATATCGTCTATGCCTGGACCGAAGAAGACGGCCAAAAAAAAGTTCTCGGTGGTTTGTCAGCCAATATTTTGGAAAATGAAATTAACCACGCGGCTGGCGAGCATCTCAGCTATCCGGAAATTTTTGGCGGAGAGAATTTTTGGGAGACTTTAAAAACAGAGGTCGATAAGCAACTACAAGCTGGATCGCTATCACCGATTTGGCAAGAAGCTTTTCAACAAAAAGGTGAAGTCAAACGCGAACAATGCGCCGAGATCGGCGGACTAGCCGCACGCGATGGAACAATAGCTCCAGCGATATTCCTGCAAACAACCAAGTTCTGCTTGGAAAAGAAACGACCCTGGATGATCATGATTCGCAATGCAAGAGTCGAGCGCCTATTTAAACTAATCGGCATCGAAGCTGTGGACTTGGGATATGCCAATATCCAAGACAAAAAAGTACGAGCGGAGCTGTGCCAATCTGGTTGGGACACAGCAGGACTCACCGCCTGGGAAGCAGATTATTTCAATCGAGAATTGAATCCGAGGATGGTCATCCTAAATACTCAGCAAGCCCAAAATGCAATCTTGGCTTTCTTCCAAAAGAGGAATCGACCGCTAAAATAAACAAGTGCAAATAATAGTGTTTCTGCTCGCGCTCACGATCCTCTTCAATATTGTTGTTGCCATCACAGCTTTTTTAAAAACCAAGCGCAAGGACGCGGTAGTCTTTTTCGCGATTTATCTCTTGGGAGATATTCTCTGGACTGCAGGAATTCTCTATGCGATTTTGCACGCGCGCGAAACAGTTTTCCTCCCAGGCAGCACGGTCTTCGAAGTAATGAAATTGGTTTTTCTGGCGCCGCTTATTCTGTTAGTCGCACAAAATCTTTTTATCCAAACTTTACTTGGCGGCGTCAAACTGATGAAGACGAAGTTCAACTACTTTATTTTGGCTCTGACCATCATCACAGCCAGCATAATTCTTTTTGACAACACTCTGTTCTCAAGCGTGAAGGTTTATTTTGAGGGCTACATTGAGGTCGCGCGTGGCTTCATGAAAATTCCCTATTCACTTTTAGTCGTTTTTTACTACTTCTACCCGTTTTTTATTGTTAAAAAAAATCTAAAAAAACTGGATGACGAATTAAGTAAAAAACGAATCCGTCTTCTGCTTTGGACACACGGAATCGTGTATGGCAGCGGCATGATCACAAACATGATCCTTTCGGCTTTTCTCGGTATGCCGCAGCTAACCGGTATTGGCCCGATTTTTTCGCTAATCACGGCCGCGTTCTTTGTCTATGCGGTAACACGTTATCGCTTTCTCGACATCAAGTTCGTCATTTCCAAGACGGTCAAGATCGCCATCGCGTTGCTTTCGGCTTTCGGCACAGCCTACCTGCTGCCCAGATTTCTAGGAATTTTTTTGACAGGAAAATATATTACATATCTCAACCCCTTCAGTTTAATCGCGGCATTGGCGGTTTACCTGTCTAGCATCCGGTTTTTTAATTCGGATAAATTTCACCGCTTTTTTGGTATTTCCAACGTGGAATATTTCCGAGCTACCATCAAAGAATTTCGAAATAAAAACATTATCTACACAAATGTGCACGAACTCAGAAAGGATTTGCACGAAATTTTTTCTGTAAAATTAAGAGTCGATTTTGTCGATGTCCTCCTCTGGGATGATGAAAGCCGCAAAAAATTTCCACGTCTTTTAAAATTCGTTTCGCAGAGCAGCGAAACTTTAGTCTTGAAAGAACTGCTATTTCTGAGCCAGAATAATCCCATTAAAAAAATGCTAGCCCAAGAAATTGAGAAATTGGGCGAAGTCATCGTCCCGCTTTTTCAGCCTTCTCGTGAACCAATCGGCCTATTACTGCTCGGCAAAAAAGTTTTCGGGGATCCCTACTATGTCGGAGAAATCGAGGCGTTGCAGCGCGCCCAGTCACATCTCAGTCTGCGTTTGACCGGTGCAATTTTCAACTCGCAGCTCAAAAAAGAAGTACGCCGTAAAACCGAAAGCCTCAAAAAACAAAATGAGCGCATCCGTGAATTAATGCGCCAACAAGCTGATTTTATCGCGGTCTCGGCGCACGAGCTTCGTACGCCGCTCTCTATCGCGATTTTACAAACCGAAATGCTCGAGGCTAGCTTGGCCAATTCTGACAAAGAGGATGATGCCAGGAACGCAAGCGAGGCTCTGCACAAATTGCAGGACTTGGTTCAAAAACTTTTTACAGTTCAAAAATTTGATATTAAAAAAGTTGACTTGAGCCTACGAAAAATCCGGCTAAGCGATTTTCTGGCTAAAATTTTCCGAGACTTTGAGGCCGTCATGCGAGAAAAGGCGATCGATTTTCGGCTCGAAAATAAGTTGAATCTTAATTTCACAGTCGCGCTTGATCCGCTCCAAATCCGACAGGTCTTACAAAATGTTTTATCCAATGCCGTGAAATTCACTCCTCGCAATGGTCGAGTCGTTTTACGGGCCGAGCAGCATGGTGAAAATGTTTTACTCGCAATTCGCAATTCGGGCAGCCTGATTCCTGATCAGGACAAAAAAGCGATCTTCGAAAAATTTCGCAGCTTGCGCAATTCCAAAAGCAAAGGTCTCGGACTCGGACTCTACTTGGCCAAAAAAATTATCGAGCTGCACCGAGGCAAAATCTGGGTCGAAGATGTCGATCGCGAAACCGAATTTCGGATTCAACTTCCCAGCAACGTCTGAACCCGCTCAAGTAAATTTTTGAGAGAGAGATCGACCTTGACCCAGTAATCATCCGCGCCAGCCGCCAGCGCGCGATCACGCAGCTCAAAAGGGCTGTAATTGGAAAAAACTACAATCTTGGCCTCAGGAAAGCGCTTTTTAGTTTGAGGGATCAATTCAATCCCGTCCAACTCTTCATCTGGTAAACCATGGTCCAATAGAATCAGATCCGGGCTGAAATCCCTGACTGAAGAAATCGTCGGCGAGAGTCGTGCCTCAAATCCCGATCGCTCAAGATGCCCGCGATAAATTTTGCCAAGCTTTTCTTCATCCTCAACAATTAGGATTTTTTGCATCGTGCTGATTTTAAACAAAACAAGCCGTTTTTTTTCCTGGCTTCACTGTGATTTAATTATTTTTTAAGAAAGTCGAAAATCTTATTGGCACTTTCGGTCCGACCGAGCGGCATGATATGCACTCCAGCTAGACGATCTCGCAGCTTTGTCAGAAGCTCAATCGCCAAATCAGCACCGCAATTTTCATCCTTTTCTAGGCGTGCCAAAACGGATTTGGGAATCGAGACACCGTGCACTTTCGAATTGAAATACTCCGCAACCTTCAAGCTCTTGAGCGGCATGATGCCAAGCAGGACCGGAATTTTGATACCGGCTTTCTGAACTGCCGTGAGAAATTTTTCAGCCGTTGCGACATCGAAAACTGGTTGCGTTTGGACGAATTGCGCGCCGGCCGCTTCCTTTTCTTTCAAATATTCGATCTGTCCTGCGACATTCGGATTAGCGGCGACTGCTATTTTCAAGTCAGTTGGCGATTTAGTCGGCTTACCGAGAAATTCACCCTGATTCAAATCGCGAATCAAACTGACCAAACCAGGCGCACGAATTTCGAAAACATTTTTTGCGCCAGCATCGCCTGAGAGCGCGAGAATTCCCGTCAAACCAAGATTGCCAGCCGCCAAAATTTTTTGGGCCAAGCCGAGCCGGGTCGAGTCGCGGCAAGTCAAATGCGCGATGGCTGGAGTCTGGGTCGCCTCTTGAACTCGGAAAGCCAAAGTAATCGGATCGATTGTCAATCGGCCCAAAATTCCATCTGGGATATTGAAAGCATCCGCCCGCAAACTTTTAGCCTCTTCAGTGACTTTCGTAAGATCGGTTCCCGCCAAAGAACTTAGCTCAACCGTAACCGGAAAATTCCTTAAATCCAGCATTTTCTTAATTTTAGCAAATTAATTTGTGCTTCATGCTCAATGTTCCATGTTTCATGTTCTGACCCAATGCATACCGCCCAAATTTTTGGCTAAGCCTTTCATCTCGAGCAAACTCAAAATTGCAGCTGCTTGACTAGCGGCCAGTCCAGTTTCGCGCGAAATCTCATCAGCGTGTTGCGCCGTCTTTTGCAGGATTTGAAGAATCTGGGTTTCTTCAGCCGAATTGGCGATCGCCTCACGAACTTTGATTTTTTCCGGCAAATCGCACAACTCCAGAGAATCCAAAACATCAACCGCCGCGACGATCGGCTTGGCGCCTTGTTGGATCAAACGAATCGGGCCGACCGAATTTTCGGAAAAAATCGAGCCCGGCACAGCAAAAACTTCCCGACCAAATTCATTGGCCAGTGAAGCGGTAATCAGACTGCCTGACTTTTCACGACCCTCAGAAACTACAACTCCCCGCACGAGTCCAGCAATAATCCGATTGCGGAGCGGAAAATTATAGGCATTGGGCGGCGTCCCAATCGGAAATTCAGAAATAATCGCCCCGCCTTTGGACAAAATTTCTTCTCCCAGGCTTCTATTTCTGGGAGGATAAATCGAGTCAATTCCGTTGCCGAGCACTGCAACCGTCCGGCCACCGACCTCGAGCGCGGCCTGGTGGGCAATCGCATCCGCCCCGAGCGCTAAACCGGAAATAATCGAAATACCGGCTATCGCCAAATCACGGGAAATCGCATGAGTCGCCTGGCGCCCGTAATAAGTCAAGATTCTCGAGCCGACCACCGCAATCGCGAAATCATCAGCCGGAATCGGAAACTCACCGCGCACCAGCAAAACCGGAGGCGGATCGTAAATCGTTTTTAAAAGTTTAGGATAATTTTCAGAGCTAATCGGTAAAACCTTGGCGCCGATTTTTTGCAGCTTGGCGAAAACCTGATCCGGATCAATTTTTTCCTTTTCAGCCCAAATCTCAGTAACCGCTTTGAATTCTATCCCCGCTTCCTGCCAATCGTGGCGCGACGCTTTCCAAATCTTTTCGGCATCGTTTTGAAAAAACTGCAAAAGCCGACCGAAGCGTAAAGCAGTCAGTTTTTCGAGCGAATTCAGCGCAGCGAAATACTTCTCCATTTTGCCATTTCAGCTTACCAAAAAGTTTTTTTGAGGCCGAGGAAATAAGCCGACAAATTGACCAAAGGATTCGCGATCGAAGCAAAAAGCAGTAAAAATAGACTCGCGCGCCATTCCCAATTAATTAAAAAATTGGTAAAAACTAAAAATCCCAAAATGTAATCAATCTGGTCAAGCGGTAAGAATGGTCGTCCGGGAGCAATACGCCAAAGCCTTTTGAGAAAACTGCCCGCCAAATCTCCGACCAAAGCACCCAGTCCGGCCAGCGCGCCGAAAAGCAAAAATTGCCCAAGATGCTCCAAGAGACCAGTCGAGTAGATTTGGTACTTTTGAAAACAAAACTGGAGCGCGCCAATTAGCGCGCCACCAAGCGTCCCGGCCAATAGGCCGCGCCAAGACTTGTTTTGGCCGAAAATCTCGCGACCCAGAAATTTTTTACCGCAATCAACTGGCCGCGCCAAAACCGGGCAAAAATTAATTTTCGTCGCCAAGACTGGCAACATATTGGCCACAAAAGCCGGGAGTGCGAGATACAAAATCGCAAAATAGCTCATTTTTCAGATATTTTAAACCAATCGCGTAAACTTTTTTCGAGTGAAAATTGCGGTCGGAAGCCGAGTTCGCGGGAAATTTTTTTGGAATCGAAAACTCTTTTTTGGAAACCGAGAAAAATATTCTCGGCTGGAATCGGCGCGCCGAAAAATTCGGCGATGCGCGCGCAGCCGCTCGCCAGAGAACAGAGGTTTTGCGGCAAAATTCGAATCACAGTTCTTTGGCCCAGCACTCGCGCTGCTGTCCCGAAAAGTTTTTGAGAGGAAATATTTTCACCGAGCGCAATGAAATTTTCTTTCGGTTTGGCTTTGACCAAAACCAACCGAATCGCGGTCGCGAGATCACGCACATCGATAAAAGCATTGGCGCCATCGGGAACGAAAATCCGTTTTTTATTTTTCACGAAATCGAAAATCCGCACGGCGGAAGTCGGGTCGCCCGGGCCGAGCACGAGCGGCGGAAAGACTATATTTGTAGGGATTTTCGCCGAATCGATTTGGAAATTGGGAAAAAATTTGGAATGCGAGTAAGTCAGGTTTTGAAACTTTTCCCAAGCAAATTCGGTCGTCTCGGAAATTTTTTTCTGGCCGAAACCGAGCGCAGCGCTGGATGAAATTTGAACCAAGCGCGCGACTTTTTTTTGCTCGCAAACGCGCAAAAGATTGAGTGAACCGAGCGCGTTGATCTCGAAAACTTTACTGCGATCTTTGCGCAAAAAAGAAACCAATCCGGCCAAATTCACGACCCAATCGCGCGCGCGAATAATTTTGGCAAACGATTGCGGACGAGTCAGATCGACCCGCGAGAAATATTGAACGCCCGGAATTTTATTTTTCGGCGCGGAACGATTCAAGGAAATAATTTGTTTAAAACCGCTTTTTTTTAAGGCTGCAATCAATTCACGTCCGACAAAACCATTGCCGCCAAACACGAGAAGTCGATCGGTTTTTTTCACACAAAATAAATTAAAACCAAAACTCCGAGCGCGGCGTACAGTCCGGCGACGAGATCGTCCCAAAAAACCGAAGCGGGCGTTTTGCGAGCATCGATTTTGCGGATTCCCCAGATTTTGGAAATATCAAAAAGACGAAAAAGTAAAAAGGCCGCGCCGATCAAGAGCCAATTTTTAGGAAAAAAGAAAAGTGGAAAACAGGCGACCAGCATCCCGGCGAACTCATCCAAAACTATCCAGCTCGAATCAGGATCTTTCTTAGGAGCAAAATTTTTGGTTGCCGCGATCCCCGACCAGCAAACCAAAAGCAGCAAAACGATCCAAAAAGTGATTTGCGTCGGGAACGAAAATTTTTGAAAAAGGAGGTCGAAGCCGAACAAAATCGGCAAAGCGAGCAGCGATCCGGCCGTGCCCGGAGCGATCGGCACGAAGCCGATGCCAAAAAGCGAAAGCCAAAATCGAGCCAAGGATTTCATTTGCGAAAAAAATTTTTGAGATAAATCGCGCCCGAAAAATACGCGGACAAAACAGCAAATGCAGCCGAAACCTCAGCGAGTCGGGTGAATAAATTTTGCGCGGGGAAAATGAGTGCAAGGAGCACGAAATTGAGCATCAAAACCTGAAAAACCATTTTCAATTTTCCCGAAAAAAGCGGCGCAATCGGCCGATTTTGCGAGAGCGAAAAATTTTTCACTCCGTCGATCACGAGCTCGCGAATCAAAAGTAAAACGAAAACCCAAACCGGCAAAATGCCGGTCGGCGCGAGCAAAAGATACAAAGTCAGCGTGAGAATTTTGTCGAAAAGAGAGTCAAAAACCTTGCCAAATTTCGACTCGACTTTCCATTTTCTAGCTAAAAATCCGTCGAAAAAATCTGTCAACGACGCGAACCAAAACAACGCGAAAATTATTTCGAATTGAAACGGAATCGCGACGAAAAATAAAACCACGATCGCGAGCGTCGCGAGAAAACGCGCGACAGTGAGAATATTTGGAAGATTTTTTTTCACGCGTTGGATTTTAGACGAAATACAGGCAAAATTGCGACTTCGTGAAAAAATCCATTCTTGAAAAAATCGATTTTGTGTCCGGTGGCGGGCGCTTCGCAATCGCAATCGCCCGGGTCGTCGCGCTGAACAATCCCGAACTCGCCGTCCAGATTTTGCTGCGTTATCCAGAGTACGTCGAAGCAGCACAAAAAGGAAATTTCGATCATTTTTTCCCAGGAATTCGTCAAAATGTAGAAATCCCGAGGAATCTTTTTTTCTCGACGAACAAAGATTTCGCGAATATCGATCCGGAGACGCTGAAATATTTTTTTATGGCCTATCCCGCACAAGACACTCCAGAAGCTTTGCAAAATCTCAAAGCGATGAATTTGCCCGCGCTGCTGAATTGTCTTTTTCTCAGCGGGACGAAAGGCATCGTGATCAAAACTCGCCAATTGATGAGTCAGCTTTTGAAAGAAAAACTTCCGGGTTCATCAGAAAAAATCGCGGTTATGGTCGGACCGAATATCGCGGCCGATATTTTCGAAGGTGCCCCGGTCGTGAGTACGATCGCCGGTCCGCCCGCGACGACCGGAGAATTCGCGAAACTTTTTGCCGGGTCACCGATTTTGCGAGCGCACGAATCAGAGGAAATTTTAGGACTCGATTTTGCCGGAGTGATTAAAAATATTCATTCGATCGCGTTCGGAATCGCGCTCACATTCGGCCTACACGCATCTACTGTCGGAACAATTATGCAAGGTGCATTGCGAGAATTGGACAGCTTCGTCGCGGGATTCGGGTGCGATCGAAGCGCGGTATCGATCGGAATGAGCGGCGATTATCAACTCGCACTGTCCGGCGCGACTCGCAACGCGAAAGCTGGAATTGAATTCGCGCAAACTGGCAAACTGCCGGAAAATTATTTGGTCGAAGGCGTATTTTCACTCCCAATCATTCTCGAGCTGGCCCGCGAAAAAAATATTCGAATGCCGATCGTCGAAATGCTCAACGAAGTTTTGAATAACGGGGTCAAACCGCAAAAAGCGCTCGAAGAATTAATTCGTTTTGGTCGCGATACCTACCGACTAAATTCATAATTTCTTGAAATTCGCGCGAATGAATTTCGTCGCTTTGGCCGGCTCATAAATTCCGTCTTTTTCGAAAGTCACGATTTTTTCGTCGTACAAAGTTTTCGGCGCTTCGCGACCGAGAATCTGGACATTGCCTTTGTAAAGTCCGAGCCGCACTTTGCCCGTCACTTTTTGACGCAATTTGTCGATCTGTTTCGCGAGCGCGATGCGACGCTTCGAATACCAAAAACCGTTGTACACGAGCTCGGCATATTCCGCGGAAATGCGATCGCGCGCGTGCAGCTCGTCTTTCGGGACGGTCAAACTCTCGACGGCGCGCAGCGCGGTGAAAAGAATCGTCCCGCCCGGCGTCTCGTACACTCCCCGACTCTTCATCCCGATGAAGCGATTTTCAACCAAATCAACTCGGCCAATTCCGTTTTCTCCGCCGAGTTCGTTCAGTTTTTTGAAAATGTCGAGCGCGGGCATTTTTTGACCGTTCAATTTTGTCGGCACGCCTTTTTCGAGCTCGAGCTCGATCTCGGTCGTGCGGTCCGGCGCGCGCTGCGGCGAAACCGTCAATTCGAACATTTCCTCCGGCGGCGTGAGATTCGGATTTTCGAGAATCCCCGCCTCGTACGAAATGTGCAGTAAATTTTCATCCGAACTCCACGGCTTCGATTTCGACGCTTTGATCGGCAGTCCGTGCTTCGCGGCGTAATCAATCATCAAATTGCGGCCGCCGAGTTTTTTGTAAAACTCCGGCTCGCGCCACGGAATGTACGGTTTCAATTTCGGTGCAAGCGCGTGGTAGGTCAATTCGAAACGCACCTGGTCGTTGCCTTTGCCCGTCGCGCCGTGCGAAAGAAATTGCGCGCCTTCTTTTTTCGCGACTTCGACCTGTGCTTTCGCGATCAAAGGTCGCGCGACTGAAGTCCCGAGCAAATAGTAATTTTCGTATTTCGCGGCCGACCATTGTAAAGGCAGGATGAAATCACGGAGAAATTCCTGCTGCAAATCGAGACAGACGAATTTCGTAATTCCGGTCTTTTTCGCCCGCTCGCGAATCACATCAAGGTCTTCGACTTTTTGGCCGAGGTCAGCGAGACAGCCAATCACTTCGAAACCTTTTTGGATGAGGAAGTGGGCAATCACGGTCGTATCGAGACCCCCCGAATAGGCCAGCACCATTTTTTTATTAGGCATTTGAAAAAAATTAAATTGATAATTGAGTCAAAAAATAAGCTGAGATTGCAATTAGGGCGATGGAAACAATTATAAAAATCCAGGCAATAACCCTGATGCGCGGAGAAATATAGGAATAGCTAAAAGCATGGTGCACCGCAAAACCAGCAAAAATCAGAAAGGCGGTTAGCAGCAGTCCGTAAAGAATATAGATTGCGGTTTGCACGAAGTTGATTTTAGCAAATCAGCTGGAACTTCCCCAAAGAGAGGGGTTATGCTGACCAATTAATCTCTTTTATTGAAATAATTTTACTTTTTCGGCAAGCCGGGACGTTTGAAAAACAAGCCTAAAGCTGCTAAAATCCCCGGATTTAAAAACATAAAAATGCAAAACAAAAATCCTGGTCGTTTCCTCAAAGTTGCGGCCTTTACTCTGGGTCTCGGCATCATGGTCGCTGGCACATTTGCCAATGAAAAAAATGCCGGCACTGTGGCAAGTTTCGATGCGAATCTGAATGCGGCCAGCGCGACCGCGATTGATTCCGCGATCCCGAATAAAATCGGCGTGTGTGAACAAACCGCGACCGCCCAGGCCAATCAGAAAATCATAGCTAGCGCCGCAAACCTCGATACCATCCTGACTGGCGCGACCGAGCTGGAGTCCAAATTTATCGAGCCGATCCAGACTGCGATCGCAGCCCAGCGCCTCGAGATGCAAATCATCGAGCCGGGCAAGCGGTATGAATTTTTGGTGAAAGACGGCCAAACCGCTTTTTGGAAATGCGTCTTGTCAAATAATGCCTTGCTGGGCGATGTCGCCGACACGAATCTCGCTAGCGCTTTCCTGAGCCAAGCCGATATTTTCGCCAAGGAAATTAAAAAAATCGGCTATGCGATCGGATCCGCGAAAGAGGTTGATCAATTTTTGAATTTCGTGAATACACCTGACGGCGAACCAGTTCTCGAGACTACGATTTTAAATTCGAGCGGAGCAGTCTTTTTCAAAGTTTTTGAAACTGAGCTGCCGAACTTCGAGAAATATAATGATTTGCGCCAGGCGCTACGCGACCGGGTCGGTGTGACCAATTTGCGGCCAGCTGTTTTCGGCGCGGAGTCGTATTACTGGATGTGGGGCGAGAATGACAAAATGGCAGCCAGCGTTTTCACGGCTGGCGGCAAAGTCTTCGGCGTCAGTTATCAAACCGCTCACTTCAAATCAATCCGCCGTGCGATCGATATCTTGCAAGCCGACTTCGATTTACTTGAGAAAAAAGTCGAGCTGGTGAAAAAGTCCAATGGCCGCTTCAAAGATTTGACGATCGGGGAATTTGAAAAGCTCACGGAAGATGATCTAGGACCGGACCTCGTGCGCAAGCTCAAGGCGCTCGATACACCCAAGGTCGATGCCAATAGTCTCAAAGTCGATCTGCTGGAGTCCGAGCCGGCCGCCCTGATGCAGACTGAGCCAGCGGCAGCTGCAGCCGAGCCCGTCGAGGAATCGCCCCTGGCTAAATTCGAAAAAGCTCAGGCCACTGACCCGGCTCCCCTGCCTATCCCAGCCGAGGCCGGACAAGTCTTGGAAAATACGACCGCGCCAATACCGGCCAGTCTCTAGGAGTCCGATTCGAGAATCGGTTGAGAACTGCTAAAATCAGGCAGCTTTAATTTTTTTGATGCTGCAAACTTTTTACCGTTCACACTCGTGCAATGATTTGACCGAGAAAAATCTCGACGAAAAAATCAAACTCGTCGGCTGGGTCGATCGCCGCCGCGATCACGGCGGACTGATTTTCATCGACTTGCGCGACCGCTACGGCATCACGCAAATCGTGACTGACCCGGAGATTTCCGGCGCGGCGCACAAAACTTTTGAGAAAGTGCGTCCGGAATGGGTTTTGCAAATCGAAGGCAAAGTCCGCGCGCGTCCGGCCGGTCAGGAAAACGCAAGGATGGCGACGGGAAAAATTGAAATTTTGGTTTCGGGTGTGAAAGTTTTGAACGAAGCCGAGACTCCGCCTTTCGAGATTGCCGAGGAAAATGATGAAAACGAAGAAATTCGGCTGAAATATCGTTATCTTGATCTACGCCGAAAACGCTTACAAAAAAATATCGTTCTTCGCCACAAGCTACTTCAGGCGACGCGGAAATATTTTTACGAGCAAAATTTCGTCGAGATCGAAACGCCGATTCTCATCAAAGGGACGCCGGAGGGCGCGCGCGAATATCTCGTCCCGAGTCGCGTGCATCCGGGAAAATTTTATGTGCTACCGCAGTCGCCGCAGCAGCTGAAACAGCTATCGATGGTCGCGGGTTTCGATCGCTACATGCAGATCGCGCGCTGTTTTCGCGACGAAGATCAACGCGGCGATCGCCAGCCGGAGTTCACGCAAATGGATTTGGAAATGAGTTTTGTGAATTCGGATGATGTGATGGATGTGAATGAAAAGGCTCTAATCTCGGTAACGCAAGAGTGTCGGCCGGACGCGCAATTGAAGTTCGCGAAATTTCCGCGACTTTCTTTCGACGACGCGATGAATAAGTACGGAAGCGACAAACCGGATTTGCGTTACGAACTCGAAATCGTCGATATCACCGCAGAAACGCGCGGCTGCGGTTTCGGGATTTTCGCGAATGCGGCAGTCGTGAAAGTTTTGAAAGTTCCCGGCGGCGCGAAATTCAGTCGGAAAGATATCGAGGAATTGACCGATGCAGCGAAAATTTACGGCGCGAAAGGACTCGCGTGGATCAAGGTCGCGGAAAAATTCGAGGGCGTGCCGGTCGAAAAATTGGGTCAAGATTTGACGAAAAAGATTGCCGAAAAATGCGGCGCGGTGAAAGAAGACATTTTGCTTTTCGCGGCGGATGAATGGGAAACCGTTTGCACTTCGCTCGGCGCAGTGCGCATCGAGTCGGCGAAAAAATTGGGCTTGCTCGACGGCAAAGAAAACGAATTCGCATTTTGCTGGATTACCGATTTCCCGATGTTTGCGAAAGATGCGGAAACTGGCGAGCTCGCGTCGATGCATCACCCCTTCACCCGTCCGAAAAATCCGGCGGATCTCGACAGCGATCCGCTGAAAGCGAAAGCTGAGGCGTACGATGTCGTGCTGAACGGCTACGAAATCGGCGGCGGCTCGGTGCGGATTCACGAGCGCGATCTACAAAAAAAGATTTTCGACATTTTGAAAATCTCGGACGAAGATGCCGAGCGTCGTTTCGGACACATTTTGAAAGCGTTCAGCTTCGGCGCGCCGCCGCACGGAGGGATCGCGTGGGGGCTCGATCGCATTGCGATGCTTTTCGCCGGCGAACCGAACATTCGCGAGGTGATCGCCTTCCCGAAGACAAACAAAGCCGAGGATCTCATGCTGTCCGCGCCGGATGTCCTGCCCGCGGCGCAGCTCGCGGAGGCAAATATTCGCTCAACCGCGGATGGGAAAAAATCGAAACGCGACATTTTCGCGGAGATCGTCGAGCTTTTGAATTCGCGCAAAATTAAATTTGAAAAACTCGAACACGCCGCGGTCAAAACTTCGGCGGAGGCGGCGAAAGTCCGCGGGACGACGCTCGAACAAGCTGCCCGCGCGCTCGTTTGGAAAACTGAAAACGGCTTTATTCAAAGTGTTTGCTCGGCGGCGCGAGAAGTCGACGAGGCGCAATTGAAAAAAGTCGCGGGCGTGCAGAAACTCGAGCTCGCAAAACCGGAGGAGGTGAAAAAAATCACCGGCTGCGAGATCGGCTGTGTCCCGCCGTTCGGGAATATTTTCGATTTACCAGTTTTCGTCGACAAGTCGCTTGAGTCGGAAAAGATAATCGTCTTCAATGCCGGCGAGCACACGAAGTCGATCAAAATGCCGTTCGCCGATTATTTGAAAATCATCGGTGGGAAGACGAGTGAGTTTGCGAAATAAAATCGGCAACCTCTAATTTGCAGACCGTTTTCAATAAACTTATTGCCGAGGAGTTTTCGCAGCTTTAGCTGGGACAAACTTGAAATTTTTTGCTGGAAACTCTCCCTTTTGTAGACCAGCTTGCAATTTTTTCATATCGGGAGTGACTCCAGCCGGGATATTGCACTCTATAACAACATCGGGAAATTTTCCCGGAACTAAACCTTTAAACTGTTGAGTGATATTTGGTTGACCTTCCTGAATATTATCCATACTAACTCCAGGAAAACCAGCAGCCCTTACGGCATCAAGCACTTGTATGCTGTGAGCAAAACCTCCCAAACCTTGGCGGTCATCGGTACCTTTAAAAACCACTCTCAAAGTTTGAGTCGGCTGCAAGGTTCTTTCGACTGCCTGTCTAGCGATATATTGTGGTCCTTTCAAAGGATCTAGACTTCGTGGAGTTTCTTTAGACATTTTAAATTGGGTTAATATCTTTTGGATTTTAACTTAAATTTTTTTAAATGTCAAGATGTTGGTTTGCGAAATAAAATTAAGCCGTCGTAACTTCACCAGATCCAGTTTTTCCGTCGCAAACAACAACTTTATTGCGTCCAGCATCTTTAGCCTCGTAAAGTTTGTCATCAGCTCGTTTCCGAAGCTGTTCTGCTGTCTCTTTTGGCAACCTCTGAGCAACGCCCAAGCTAGCCGTTGCAGTGAGAATCTTATTCTCACCTGTTTTTGGATCTTTAAAATTAACTTCCATATTTTCGATTTTCTTACGTAATTTTTCAGCAATCGCTTGAGCGTCTTCCAAATCGGTGTTCGGCAAAATAATTGCAAGTTCGTCACCGCCAGTACGCGCCACAATGTCTGTATTGCGCACAGCACATTTGAGCAAAGCCGCTATATCTTTTAAAAATTTGTCCCCGGCAAGGTGACCGCCGAAGTTATCATTAATAATTTTGAAATGATCAATATCGATTACTATAATCGATAATGACTTGTCAGTTTCTCTTTCTTGGACAGCAATTTCTCGATCAAGACTAAGAGAAAAACAACGAAGATTATGCAATTCTGTCAAACCGTCGATCATAGATTTATCATTAAGGTCACGAAACATAGCAGCGATTCCTGCACGGTTTTTTCTTCTCAGTTTTAAAAGCGTCAATAATTGATCTTCCGGCAAATCGGGAAACTCTTGTTTGAACTTAATAAGCTTACGACTCAAAAGACGCTCTTTAATTTTAAAATCCATGACCGATAGTTTACCACTAAACTTTATTTATGCAAGTCCACTCTGAATTATTTTGTTTTCTTCTTGGCGATTTTTTTCTCTTCGTTTTTTTCAATCACTAAATCCAATCTTTTCGCCTGAAATTCCCGGATTTTTTCAAGGATTTTGCCTGATTCGCTTTCAACTTTTTTATTTGGGATCTTGAAACCGGCTGCCGCGTGATGTCCGCCTCCGCCGAAAATTCCTGCGATTTCCGCCGCCGAAACAGCTGGGGTCGTCGTTCGAATGCTGCCTGAAACGGTTGCATCTCTTTGTTTGAGCAAAACAACCACCTCCGCGCCCGGCGCGTGCGAAAGCAGCTCGTCAATCAAACCATCGGTTTCCTCGATGTTTGCGCCCGCCGCACGGAAATCACTTTCCGTGATCGCGCTCCAAACGATACGATGGACCTGATCAAATTCAATTTTTGCCAAAGCCATCCCCCAAAGCTTCAGGGTCGAAAGCTGCTTTGTCTTGTAAACATGGCGAATGATTTCTTGCTGGCGCGCCCCCGCTTCGATCAAGTCTGCTGATAATTCGAAACTCCTGGGGGTCGTATTGGAATTTTGGAACGAACCGGTATCGGTGATAATCCCAGTCAAAATCAAAGTCGCGACATCCTCGTCGAGCAATTTTTTGTTGAATTCAGACTCGAGCGAGCGCAGCACACGCAGGACTAATTCCGAACTTGAAGCTGCCGTAGTGTCGACGAAATTAACTTTACCGAAACCGGTATTGCTCGCGTGGTGATCGATATTGATCACCGGAGTTTCGTAAAAAAGATTCGGATTCGCTTCGAAAAGTCGACCGAGCTGCGGTAAATCCGGGACATCGACGCAAACGATCAGATCGAAATCCGCCTCCCCGACCGCGAATTCGATTTCGTCGCGCGTGAACGGCGCGCCGCCGACTGGCCGGACGGAAATCTTCAAAACCCCGTCTTCGATTTTCGAAAAAACTTCAGCCGACTCACGATCTTTCAAGGAAAAATTCAGGACAAGATCATTCGCTCCAGCAATCGCCGTCTCAAAATTTTCTAGCGCCGGAAGAAAATCATAAAGCGCTGGGACCGGATCGGCCGCAGCTGCAATCGCACTTTTATCTAATTTTCGTAAAGCCAATAAAAGCGCCAGCGCACTTCCGATCGCGTCGCCGTCCGGATTTTGGTGTCCAAGAATCAAGACTTTGCCGCTTTGGCGGATTAGATTGACGACTTGCTGGAGCGGGGTGGAGCTCAAAATTGTTTAGATTTAAGCGGAGATTCTAACTTTTTAATAAATCTTTTCAAAATTTATCCTGGTATTTTACCATCATAAAAAGTAAAAGTCAAGGTCTATTTTTTGCTGATCGGCTCGGCTTTTCCTAGAATCTCGCCGCTTTTTTGGGGCTCGTCTAATCGGGTCTCAATTTAATTCCACAAAAAGCATGACTAGCAAAACCACTATTTCTGGCAATTCTTATGAAGTTCTCGCGATTCTCGCGGGCACTTTGCGCGAGAGCGAAGTCAAAAAAGAATTGGAAAAATGGGAAGCTGAGCTCGCCAAGCTTGGTAAGATTTTAGCCAAAATTGTTTGGCCGAATCGCCCACTCGCTTACAAAGTCGCCAAAAATGAGCGGGGCACTTATTTGATCGTCCATCTCGAGGCAGCTGGTAAAAAAATTGCCGAGCTGGAAAATGCTTTACGGCTCGACCCCAAAGTCATCCGTCATCTCATCGCCCGCACACCGAAGCAGTATGTTTGGCGTGATTACAGCGAGGAAGATCTTGAGCACGATTTCACGAAATTAGAGAGCGCTAAGCCTGCTCCCGAGCCGCGTTTTGTGAAGAAAAAAGGCAGCCGAACAAAACCGGAAAATGCCAAACCAGCCGCAAAGAAAGTTGAAAAAGAAGCCGAGCCGACTGCCAACGCCGGCGAAATCGACAAAAAACTCGATGATATCCTGGCTGATTTGTAATTTTATTTTTTTTAAAAAAAATGCGTAGCGTCAATAAAGTCATCCTCGTCGGCAACCTCACCCGCGATCCTGAGCTCAAAGCCACGACTGGCGGACAGGCGATTTGCACTTTCGGACTCGCGACGAATCGACAGTGGAAAGACCAGAACGGCGAACAAAAAGATTTAGTCGAGTTTCACGAAATCACAGCTTGGGCGCGTCGCGCTGAGATTTGCCACCAGATTTTGAAAAAAGGTAATCTCGTCTACATCGAAGGCTACCTCAAAACGCGCAGCTGGCTCGACGAGGAAACTCAAAAAAAGCGCTACCGGACCGAGATCGTGGTAGATGACATCATCAAGCTCGAGAAACGCAGTGGTGAAGCAATCGCCGAGGCAAGCAGCCCGGCCAATGAAAATGATGGTGCGTCCGCGACTGCAGCCTTCGACGAAGCACCGATCGAGACTAATAACCCAGCCAACTTTTAATTTACAAAAATGGTCAAAAATTCTTCAGTCCGCAAGCTCTGCAAATTTTGCGCCGCCAAAACCGAGTTTATTGATTACAAAAATGTCCGTATTTTGCGACGTTATGTGAATCTCGATGGCAAAATCCAGCCACGTCGTTATTCGGGCAATTGCATGAAGCACCAAAGAATGCTGTCTTCGGCGATCAAAAAAGCGCGCATCGCGGCGCTCATCCCTTTTACCCGAGACGCGGTTTTATAGTTTTTTTCACGAACCCGCCGCCTTAGCTCAGTGGTAGAGCACTTCCATGGTAAGGAAGGGGTCTCGGGTTCAAGTCCCGAAGGCGGCTCCATTCGACTCGTCCCGCAAAAGCGGGGCTCGGAGCTACAACTAGCAATTGCAAACTTAATCCTTACTTCTTACTTCTTAATCCTTACTTCTTAATTCTTAATCCTTACTTCTTAATTCTTAATCCTGTAATGACCAAATTTGCAATCATCGGCGTCGGCGGCAAACAATTCCGTGTCAGCGAAGGCGACAAAATCGTAGCTGAAAAAGTCGCGGAAGCGAGCGACCAACCGATCAAAATTAATCATGTCTTTCTGATCGCGGATGGCGACGAGGTAAAAATCGGCACACCTCTAGTCGAGGGCGCGAGTGTCGAGGCGAAAGTTTTGGAAGTAAAAAAAGGCGAGAAAGTACGCGTTTTCAAAATGAAGCAGCGCAAACGCTATCACCGCGAAAAAGGCCATCGCCAGCTCGAGGCGACGATCGAAATTTTGAAGATCAAAGGCTAAAATCTTGGGGTGAATTTTTTGCGCCGTCTCTCCCCGCTCGCGAACTTCAATGAGTTCTTCATCAGTTGGGTTTATTTCGTGCAAGGCAGCGCGAGTATTTTTGGCATCGCGGAAGCGTTAATTTTGCGCGAGCAGCTCGGATTGGATTTCGCGCAAATCGCACTCGTCGGCGCAGCCTCGATTATTCCGTGGAGCATCAAACCGCTTTACGGAATTTTGACCGATCTCGTGCCGATCGGGAAATATCGGCGACGACCGTATTTGCATTTTTTCCCGCTGCTCGCGGTCGCGGGCTACGCTTGGATCGCGCTTTTTGGTGATAGTTTTTTGAGCTATTTGCTGCCGCTGGTCATCGCGAATATCGGTCTCGGCTTCGTCGATGTCGCGACGGACGGCTTCGTCGTCGAGCAGTCCAATCCGCAAAATGTCGCGCGTTTGCAGGGCATCACGCAAGCGTCGATTCGCGTCGCGGCTTTTCTCGCCAGCTTTTTTTCCGGGCTTTTAATTTTTCGCGCAATCCTCACTCCGCACCAAATTTTTTGGATTGCGGCGGCGCTTCCCCTTTTGACGACGATTTTTTCGTTTGGAATTCGCGAAGAGCCAGTGACGAAAAGTGAAGAAACCGTGGCGCGACACGAATTGACTCCAGCTTTCGTGGTGAGCTTGCTCGGTATTTTTGGCTTAATTATTTTTAATCTCGCACTGCCGGATTTTTTACCCGGGCTGACGCATTTGCCGGGAATGTTTTGGAGCACAGTTTCGTGGTCGGGATTTTTCGCGTGGCTGACCGCGTATTTTTGGCGGTTGAAAAAAATGCAACTCGCGAGCGGCATGATTTTTCTCGCAATGCTTTTTATTTTGCTTTGGCGCTTCAATCCCGGCGCGAGCACGCCGATGTTTTTTTATTTGAAAGATGAGCTGAAAATCTCGGAAGAAACGCTCGGTTTCATTTCGACGGCGTCGCAGGTCGCGTCGATTTTGGCAGTAATTCTGGCGGTGAAATTTTTCGATAAATTTCATTTGAAAAAAGTGCTCGGCTGGTCGGTCGTCGCAGCAGGATTATTCGGAATTTCCAGCTTCGCGCTGACGCGCGTCGACTGGTCAATCGCGCTCGGCTCGAATTTTTTTGTCAAAATTTTGGGGTCGGCGATCGCGCTGCCAGTTTATTTTTTCGAGGCGGTCTTCACGAAAATCGGCGGCGGAGCGTGGACGAATTTTTGGACGACCGCGACGAGCATGAGTCCGATTGAGAATTTTCTGTTCGTTCAAGGTTTTTTCGCGGAATTACTTTTCATGATCGCGTACATTCCGCTTTTCAAATTGGCTGTGCTCATCACACCGAAACGCGCCGAAGCGACGAATTTCGCGGTGATCGCGGCGGTGATGAATATTGGTCTCGCGCTCTCGACTTACGCGAGCGGCACGCTGTACGAATTTTTTCGCAATCCCGCGCTCGACGAATCCGCGCTCGACTTGAGCGCAATCGAGATTTTGATTTGGATTAATGTCCTGACTTCGTTCGCCTGTCTTTTCGTTTTGCCGTTTATTCGGGAAAGAGAGATTGTGAAATAAATTAAGTTGTGCCCTCGCTAACGCCTCTTCTTTTTAAAAGGAGAGCGCGACCAACTGCAGCGTGAATTTTATTCTTGCCAGGAAGTGTTTGCCGTCCTTTTAGATCTAAACACGCATGCAATGCTTCTCTAGAAATTTGAGCATCGACACTAATAATTAATTTGTAGGCTTCACATCCGGGAAATTCAAAATCTGGCATATCAAAAATATTTTCGAGATTTTAGTCAAATTTTTTTAAATTACAACTTGACTGCCTCGCTCATGTATTTCTGGGGAATATCTTGAAGACGCATTTTTTCGAGTGGGAGATAATCAAGTGGGTCGACATGTTCGCCGTGATCGATGACTTCGAAATGCAAGTGCGCGCCAGTCGTCATGTAGCCCGCGCCCGGCGTCCCGGGAATCCCGCCGGACAATCCGATGAGATCGCCTGCTTTCACGATGTCACCTTCCCGCACGAGAATTTTCGAAATGTGACCGTAAGTCGTCGCGAGTCCGTTTGGGTGTGCGATCGTGATGTACGAATAACCGTAGCCGTTGTCTTTCGCTTTGTACACGATTCCCGGCGCAGCAGCCGAGACGCGCGAACCGTAAGTCAGCCGAAAATCAACCGCCTGGTGCTGCACACCGAAACGACCTTGATAACTCGAATCGTGAAAATACGCAGTGATCCCGCGTGCCGGACTCGCCGGCCAAAGTACTTTCGGAACACGATTCGGAAAAACCACTCCCGCGACCGACGCAACCGATTGATCCTCGAGCAGCTGCGAAAATTGCTCTTCGCTGAGACTACCTTTCAGGCCTTTTAATTTCGCATCGATCACCCCGAGCTGCGAGCGCAATTCATCAATTTCGGAAAGAGCTTGCAATTGCTGCCGTTGTGAATTCTCGACTAATTTGCGATATTTCGCTTCCTGACCCTGTGTCTCGTTCAATAATTCTTGTTTCCCGGCACGCATTTTCGCGAGCTCACGCGTGCGAAGGATAATTTCCTGTTGGAGTAAAACGAGCTCGCCGCGTTTCGCCAAAAGTTGCGCTCTTGTTTTTTCGTAATTCGCCTGTTTGGCTTGTAAATCGAGAATCAGCCCAGCAGAAATATTTTGGAGAATGTCGAGATAAGTTTTTTTGGTCTCGACATCTGCGAGCGACTCGTCAGTGAAAAGAAATTTCAAAGCCGAAATCTCGCCAGTGTCCCAGTCGGTGTACTGCATCGTCTCGGAATATTCGATGCGAATAAATTCATCCAAAAGTTCGCGCGACCGCGCCATCTCGACTTCGCGCATTTCGGACAATTCGGCTAGATCGGCGAGTTCAAGCTGGATCGCTTTGGTCTGCTCCTGCAAATTTTCTAAATTCGTATTTTCGATCGCGAGATTCGCGTCGAGAGTTTTGAGCTGCTCGGAAAGTGTGTTGATCTTCGCGTCGAGCAGCGGCAATTTGTCAGCCGCGACTTGATCGATTGAGCCAGACGCGTTGATGTAAGTTTCGTATTTTTTGTCGATCTGGTTGCGGATAAAAACGAGCGCGTCGACCGTCCGACTAGCCTGATCAAAAACACCTTCGCGCTGAGTCGCGGCGTGCGCGCAGGGCGCGACCAAAATCATCAGAGCAAAGGCGAGAGAAATAAATTTAGAAGTTTTCAATTTTTTGTGTAAGGCAAAAATTACGCACATTTTACCCTAAACCCTATCCCCTATAATCTCAAACCTATTCGGTCGGCTGGACTTTGACGATCCGCGTCCGCACATTGTCGAGCTTCGGAATCGTCAGAACCAGCACGCTTTTTTTGAATTCCGCGCGCGCTTTTTTCGAATCGACGGCCTCGGGCAAAACAATCGAGCGACTGAACGGACCGAAAAAACATTCCTGCACAAGGTAATCGCTGTCGACCGAACTCGGAATCGGCGCGGCGCGCTCGCCCTCGATCGTGACGACGTCCTCGGTAATTTCGACGCGAACTTCGTCGGGATGGACGCCCGCGAGCGGCGCGACAATAATCAAATTGTCGTTCGTCTCGACCACATCGACCGCGAGCTGCGCGACTTCCGAATCATCATTTTCCGCCATTTCGCCCGGTACTTTCTTCAAACTCTCCGGCGCGGGCGGCGGATTTTTGGGACGTTGCAAATTGGTCGCGAGATTGCCGATGCCGATCGGTTTTTGGTCGAAGCTCATTTCAGAATTTATTTTAACTTTTTGCGTTGCGTTTTCGCAATTCGCCGTCGAGCGCTTTCCATTTCCCGCAGGATAAATCACCTTCCCAGCAAATTTTTTGCGTTTCGCAGGTCGGACCGGCGTATTTGAAAATATTCGGCGCGACGGGTTTGACCAATTTCAACATTTCATTCGCCATCGCGCGAATCTCGGCCTGCGCACGAACACAAAGTCGATGCTCAAAAAAATTGAGTAACGAGCGCGCATTCATCGTGAAAACGATTTTCGTCGCGGTTGCGTTCGGGAGAATCGCCCGCGCGTCTTCCGCCGGGATTTTCGCTTCCAACATTTTTTCGTAAAAAGCGCCAATTTCCTTCATTTTCGCTTCGAATTCTTTTTTCAATTTGGCGTCAGCGGCGATTTTCGGCGGCGTGACAAATTCGAATTCACCGTTTTTGAATTTCACGTAACGCTGCGATTGCTGCGAAAAACTCGCGATGCGGTGACGCACGAGCTGATGCGTGAGCGCGCGCGAAATTCCTTCGACGGCAAAAGTGAAACTCGCGTGTTCAACGGTCGAAAGATGACCGCCTTGAAGCACGATGTCGATCAGTCGCTCGCGTTTTTCCGGCGCTAAATTTTCTTTCAATTCGTCCCCGCCTTTCGCGGAATAACACTGATTGATCGCCGCCGCGACGACAGCTTCGGGATCTTGCGTGTGTGAAATCAGGACGACTTTCATTTGCGTTTTTTGAGAATCTTCCCGAGTGAGCCTGCGACGACGGTTTTTTTCGGAACGTCATGAATGACAACCGCGAGCACACCGATTTTCGCATCGTCGCCGACTTTTACCGGCCCGAGAATTTTCGCGCCCGCACCGATGACGACGCGATTGCCGATCGTCGGATGCCGCTTTTTTTTCGGGGAACTTTTCCACCAGCCGATCGCACCGAGCGTGACATCATGATAAATCATCACATCGTCGCCGACTTCTGCAGTCTCACCAATCACGACACCGTAGCCGTGGTCGATAAAAAATCTTTTGCCAATTTCCGCGCCGGGATGAATTTCAATTCCAGTAAGTAGCCGACCAATTTGCGAAATAAGCCGCGGAACAAAAGGAACTCCGAGAATAAAAAGCGGATGCGCGACGCGGTGAAACGCGAGCGCCCACATCCCGGGATACAAAATTATTTCGAGCGGGCGCAACCCGCCGCGGAGTGCGGGATCGCGGTCAATCGCGGATTTGATCCAGTCGAACATAATTAGGGAATAGGTTTTAGGTTTTAGGGTTTAGTAATTTTTTCCGAATTGCGGTGAGCATTTTACCAACTTCACCCAAATCAGCGAGCAATTCTTTTGCCTGTCCGGAATTTAAATATTTGAATTCTTGCGAAAGTAAAATTTGAGTTTCCAACTCGGCGCAAGACCCAAGCGAATTACTTAAAAAATGTGCGTAATCTTTCCGAGTCGCGCGCGCGTAGCCTTCGGCAATATTAGAGACAATCGAAATCGCGCATCTCCTCATTTGTGATTTCAAACCAAATTCCTCATTTCGTGGAAAATTTTCAGTAAATTTATAGACCTTTTTTGACAGCACAAAAGCTTTCTGCCAAACAATCAGTTCTTTGAAATTTTTAATCATAAATTTACTATACCCTATCACCTAACCCCTATACCCTACTTCAAAATTTTGAGACGCTCCTCAATCTTCGCAATCTTTTCTTCGACGGCTTGCAATTTCGCTCGCTCAGCATCGACGACATTCTTCGGGGCGCGTTCGGTAAAATCTTTGTTCGCCAATTTTTTCTGAATCACGCCGAGGTAAATTTGCGCTTCTTTCAGGTCGGCATTCAAGCGTTTTTTCTCGACTTTCGGATCGAGCAATTTGTCGAGCGGCAGATAAATTTCCAAATCCGCTTCGATTTTCGCGACTGCGTTTTCGACTTTTTTGCCAGACTTTTTGACTGTGAGCGAATTGAGTCGTGCGAGTTTTTTGATTTCGTTCGATTGCTTTTTGAGGAATGATTCGAACTTACCAGCGTGGACGATCGCGGCGATTTTGCGTCCCGGCTCGACGGACATTTCGGCTCGCACTGAGCGAATCGCAGAAATAATCGCAATCACAATTTTCATTTCTTCTTCCATCCTCAGATTGATTCGGCCTTTGCTCGGTTTCGGATATTTCTCAAGCGCGAGCAATTTTGGCTTTTTCGAATTCGGGAAAAAGTTCTCCCAAATTTTCTCCGTCGCGAACGGAATGAATGGATGCGCGAGTCGGAGAATTTGCGCCAAAACATGGCCGAGCAATTTTTTGTTCGGCGCTTCTTTGGTCAGCTCGAGATACCAATCGCAAAAATCCGACCAAACAAATTCTTGAATTTTGGCGGCCGCCTCGGCAAACGCGTATTTGTCGAAAGCCTGATTCGTCTCGAGAATCAGCCTGTTCAATTTGGAAAGAATCCAGCGATCGGGCAAACCGCGCGGCGTTGGATTCGCGGGCATCTCGGGTTTTTTGCCGAGCACGCCGAAAACATAACGCGACGCATTCCAAAGTTTATTGACGAAATTGCGCTGACCGGTGACTTTCGTTTCGGAGAATTTGAGGTCTGTGCCGGGCGTCGAGCCGACGACGAGCGAAAGTCGCAACGCGTCCGTGCCGTATTTTTCGATCATCGCGAGCGGATCGATGCCGTTATTCAAAGATTTCGACATTTTGCGACCCTGCTCATCGCGCACGAGTCCGTGCAGATAAACTGTTTTGAATGGAACTTTACCAGTGAATTCGAGGCCAAGCATGACCATCCGCGCGACCCAGAAAAAGAGAATATCGTAGCCAGTCTCGAGGATCGTATTCGGATAAAAAGTACGAAAATCTTTCGTCGATTTCGGCCAACCGAGCGTCGCGAAAGGCCACAGTCCGCTCGAAAACCAAGTGTCGAGAACATCCGCGTCGCGAACGAGACTGAGATTGCCGCAAGTCGGACATTTTTTCGGCTCTTTTTCGGAAACAATCACGCGCTGGCAACCTTCCTTTTTCTTACTTTTTTTGTCCGCAAATTCGGGTACTTTTTTGCAATACCAGACCGGCAATTGATGTCCCCACCACAGCTGGCGGGAAACGCACCAGTCCCGAATCTCGTCCAACCAGCGAACAAATTCTTTTTCGAAACGCGCCGGGACAAATTCGATTTGCTTCTTTTTGACTGCTTTCAAAGCCTTTTCCGCAAGCGGCTGCATTTTGACAAACCACTGCATCGATTCGAGCGGTTCGATCGTCGCGTCGCAGCGCGAGCAGTGCCCGACCGAGTGCGCGTGTTTTTCAATTTTTTCGAGATTACCGATATCGTCAAGATATTTGATCACGGCTTTGCGTGCTTCATTCAAAGGCATGCCAACGAAACGCCGGCCAGCGTGCTTCGTCATTTTTCCCTGCGGGCCGATCACGACGATCGACGGCAATTTGTGATCGCGGCCGATTTCCGCGTCGAGCGGATCGTGCGCCGGCGTGATTTTCACCGCGCCAGTGCCAAATTTCGGATCAACTCGAGAATCGGCGATGACTTTAATTTCGCGATTCACGATCGGGAGTATCAAAGTTTTGCCAATGAAATCGTGGTATCGTCGGTCGTCCGGATGCACCGCGACTGCGACATCACCGAGCATCGTCTCCGGTCGAGTCGTCGCGACACAAATCGAGCGGTCAGTCGCGGACACAAAGTAGCGAATGAAATATAAATTGCCTTCTTCTTCGCGGTGCTCGACTTCGATGTCGGAGAGAACGGTTTTGCAGCGCGGGCACCAATTCACGAGTCTTTTATCGCGGTAAATCAGTTTCTTTTTGTAAAGCTCGACAAAAGCTTTGGTCACGGCGGCGGAGCGCTCGTCGTCGAGCGTAAAAGCTTCGCGTTCCCAATCACAGCTCGCGCCCATTTTGCGAATTTGCTCGGAAATCCTGGCGTGATATTTGTCTTTCCACTGCCAAACTTTTTTGACAAATTCCTCCCGGCCTAGCTGATCACGAGTCAGACCTTTTTCGAATAATCTTTTTTCGACAACATTTTGCGTCGCGATGCCAGCGTGATCCGTCCCCGGCAGCCAAAGCACATCGTGTCCGGTCATTCGCGAATGGCGCGCGATGATGTCCTCGATCGTCAAAGTAATCGCGTGTCCGAGATGCAGCGCGCCAGTCACATTCGCCGGCGGCATCATCATCGTGAAAACTTTTTTCTTGGCTTTACCGACAGCTTTACCAAGATTTTGACTGGCCCATTTTTGCGCAATCTCGTTTTCGACTTCTTTCGGAATGTACGCTTTCGCGATTTCGTCCATCTTGTCGATTTTAGCGAAATTTTGGCCGCCAGTTAAATTTATAGTGAACAAAAAATTTGTATCGTGGCTTTTTCAAGCTGAAAAGTCTGAATAACTGCAAAATTTACAAATATTATTTTTATGGCAAAAACAGCGAATCCGGTCGAGCGAGAACTGCTAAAATCAGCTTATTGAATCCCAAATTTTCGATCGGTCTCGTTTTATTTGAAACGAAATTTTTGGAGCAAGCGCTCCCCTCGCTCTTCGCACAAAAATTTGAGTCAGTCGAATTTCTAATCCGCGATCACTCGTCCGATTTCGTCGCAAGTAAATTGATCGAAAAAAATTTTCCGGAAATTGCGAAAAAAGCACAGATTTTTCGCGGAGAAAATCTCTGGCATTCGGGCGGAATGAATTTTTTGATCGGAAAATCCCGGGGTGAATTTTTCGTCGCGGCGTCGACCGATATACTTTACGAGCCGAATTTTTTGAAAAAAGCGGCGAAAATTTTGCACGATCCAGCGAACAAAAAAGTCGGCGTGCTCGGCGGAAAATTGAAAAAATGGAATGCAGAGAAAAACGCGCGACTCGAAATCCTCGACTCCGCTGGGATCGGCGCGACCCGCGCGGGGCGTTTTTTCGAAATCGGCGGTGGACAAAATTCGCGGAAATTTTCCACGGAAAAAATCGTGTTCGGGATTTCCGCAGCGCTCGCGATTTATCGGCGCGCCGCACTAGAAGAAGTCGCCGTCGACGGGAAATTTTTCGACGAAAAATTACATTTCAAAAATGATGTCGACCTCGCGTTTCGCTTGAATTGGCTCGGCTGGTCGGCGAAATTTTCGCCAGAGATCGTGGCGTGGCACGCGCGCGGACTCGGTGATGCGAAGTCGCGCCGAAACCGCTCTGCGTTCGAACGCAAAAATTCTATGTTCGGACAATTCGTCGTGATCGCAAAAAATTGGGACGAAAACTTTTCGCTCCGCACAAAAATTGCTACGAAAATTCGGCAGCTCGCGCTCCGGATTTTTGCATTTTTCGCCGAACCCGAAAAAAACGGAATTCGAAAATTTGACGCAATTCAGGGAGAATTGAAACCAACACCGCGCAAAATCTCAGCCGCGGAAGTTGAAAAACTTTTTACATAAAGTAAAAAATAAATTTCGAAGTTAACCCCCGAGATATCTCGGTGGTTAACGGACTAATCATCAACCGTGAAGCTATCTATCATCATTCTCGACTTCGAAAAATCGACGCGCGTACTCGCAAATGTCGCCGCGCTTTTGGCACAAAAAACAGATTTTGATTTTGAAATCATCGTCGCGGTAAACGCTGCAAATGAAGCCAAAAAAGCGAAATTCGCTGGACTTGTGAATGAACCGAAAATCAAATTTATTTTCAACGCGGAGAATCTCGGCTACCCGCGCGGAATCAATTCCGCGGTGCAAAAATCGAGCGGTGAAATTCTCGCGATCGTGAATCCGGATTTGATTTGTCCCGACGAAAATTCGCTCGCGAAACTCGTCGCGAAGATCGAGTCAGACGCGAAAATCGGGGTGCTCGCACCGCGACAAATTCGTGAAACGGACGGCCAAACCGAAATGACCGCGCGTGCTTTCCCGCAGCTTTTGAATCAAATTGCGCGGCGAACTTGGCTGCGCAAAATTCCCGGAATCCGTGAGCGCGTCGCACATGATGAAATGCAACATCTCGATCTGGCGCGCGAACAACAGGTCGACTGGTTGCAGTCGAGCTTTTGGATTGTGCGAAGAAATTTTTGGGACGAGCTCGGCGGACTCGACGAACGCTTTTTTCTTTTTATGTCCGATCCGGATTTTTGTCGCCGCGTCTGGGATGCTGGAAAAATAGTGCTTTTTTGGCCTGAAGTCATCGTCCGCGCGGACGGACTGCGCGCAAGCGCGGGCGGATTTTTGGCGTTTTTCAAAAAGTGGACGCTGCGTCAACATCTCCGCGACGCGCTGAAATATTTTGGGAAATGGCGCGGAAAGAAAAATCCACGCGATCAGTAAAACTCGGGCAGAAGTTTCGCCGGGTGAATTTCGGGAATTTTCTCGAGCGTCGGCAGATCGCTGATCTTGATTTTGCCCAAATATAGTTTTTTGAGATCGCCGCCGTCCGCGACAAATTTTTGGATTTTTTGCAGCCCGGAAAAATAAATCGCGTCTTTCGTGAAGCCGCCCGGTCCGGCAGTCGCAGTCAAACCGCGTTTCACTTTCACCGCAGTTTTCCACGCGCGCTCGTCGTCGAAACCGTATTTTTTGACCAGCGCGAAAATTTGGGAAAAAGATTTTTCGGCGGCAGCAGCGACCGCGAGACAGCTCGCGATCGGCCAGAATTCTTTTTCATGCGCGGACTGTAAAACTTTATTTTGGTTGAAAATCGCGAGTCCTTCTTCGATCTCGAGATAATTCCCCGTTCCCCGCGCGAAGATTTCGTACTTTTGCGCGCGACCGTTTTCCGTGCGGAGAATGTGCGTCTCGACCTCGTGCGCGATCGTCGCGCGCAGTCGCTCGGGCGACCACTTCGCGCCGGCACGCACGAAAAGTGTCCCCGATTTTCCAGCAAGCGCGTCGGAGACGAGATCAGTTTTCAAAACAACTTTCCAATTTTTGAGACCATATTTGGCAAAAGTTTTTTGGAATTCTTCCGCAGCGGATTTCGCGTCGAGATCGATTTTTTCGGCCGAAAATTTTTTCGGTTTCGCAGCCAAAAGTTTCTCTGCTGTCGCAATAATTTCCGGACTCGGGAAACCGTAAAGTTGGCGCGATTTCTCGGCAAAATCCGGCTTGCCGATTGATTCGAGCAGCTCGATTTTGCGCCGCATTTCCAATTTTTTGCCGCGGAAAAGTGCACCGAGCGGCGACTCTGGAATTTCGATCGCGGCGAGCTCAGCAAGTAATTTTTGCGGATCGAAGGTTAATTTTTTGTAATGAAAAACTGGATCATAATTTTTGAGCGCGGAAAACTTTTTCTTTTCGGCCAGCAGATTGATCGGCTTGAGAAAATGCAAAAGCCGAATTTTTTTGTCGAGCACGACGAGCTTCCGATCAAGCACGGCGAAATCGACCGGCCGTGCGGTCGGCTTTTTTTCTTTCGGCAAAATCGGTTCCTCTTTCGCGACCGGGTTGATAAGGAAATTGCTGAGGTCGCGCCGCCCGAGAATGATTTTGTAATTCGCGTCCGACAAATCGGTTTTTTCGGCGACAGTCGTGAGTCGCTCGTCCGCGAGGATGATTTTGAGATGGACATTTTTCGAATTTTTTTCGACCGGCGCGAGCTGCAATTTTTCGGCGAGCTCGGCGTCAATCGCGGTCGTCGCGTGCGTCGGATCGAGCTCGACTTTCACCCGGTGGATCGTATTATCTTTGAGCAAAATCTCGGCCGGTTCGATGAAATCAACAACTGTTTTTTTCGGATATTTTTTCTTTTTCTGCGTTTTGCCGAAAAGCTCTTTGCCGAGTTTTACGCCTTTTTCCGGCGAATCGACTTTGAGTCCGCGAACTCTTTCTAATCTTTTTTTGAGCGGCGCGAGATTCGCGATCTGGACCATCAAACCCGCGCGCGCATTCACTTCGAGTAATAATGGTCCGTCTTTTTGATCGACAACAAGATCCGCTGCAAGATAGCCGAGGTTCGTGTGCAACTGCGCCGCGCTCGCGATTTTGAGAATTTCGTCGAAGTCCGGAATGAGATGTCCAGCGGTCGGAATCCCGCCCGGCAGCTCGTCGAGCAATTGATTGAAACGGACGGCGTGCGTAGTTTTGCCCGAAGCGAGATCGATCCCGAGTCCGATCCCGCCGAGATGGACATTCGCTTTCCCGCCCGACTCGGGCGTCGGCACACGCAACATCGCCATCACCGGAATGAGATTGTGAACGATGACGCGCACGTCCGGCAAACCTTCGACTGCGAGTCCGGAAATGAATTCGATCGAATCGACGCGACTTTCGAAAAACGCAATGTCGGGCAAACTCGCGATCGAAAATTCGCCGTCGAGAATGTCTTCGATGTGCTCGCGCAACTCCGCCTCGGTCAATTTCCCACCGCCGACTTTTTGCCAGACGCCGTCAAGAATTTTTTCCTTCACGACGACAATTCCCTCCCCGCCAAATCCGGCATTCGGTTTCAAAACGAACGAATCGGGCAAAATTTCAAAATCGAACCTGTCGAATTCTTCGCGATTGCGAATCGTGGCAATCAGCCTAGGGACGGGCACGCCGCGGGTCGAGAGAAATTGTTTGGTCGACAATTTTGAGTCAGCCATTTTGATCGCCTTTTTACGATTAAAAGGCCGCAAATATTCCAAATTGCGGGAATTAATCCCGAGGATCCCGTGATTTTTGAAAAACGGAAAAACCATTAAATTTGATTCAAAAGACCACCCGCCAAAACAATTTTTTGCAAAAATTCTGGCAACGGCTCAAGCGCAAATTCAGTTTTTTGGGTCAAATTTTTAATTTTCGAATTGGTTAAATCAATCTCGATCGCGTCATTTTCGGCAAATTTTGCGGTCGCGTTTTCGAGGACGAAAGTCGGCAAACCAAAATTGACCGAGTTGCGGAAAAAAATCCGCGCGAACGAATCAGCTACAACGGCACGGACACCCGCACCGACGAGCGCCCAAACTGCGTGCTCGCGGGAACTTCCGCAACCGAAATTTTGACCCGCAATCACAATCGGATTTTGGGCCGATTTTAATTTTTCTCCCCCAATCGCCTCGAGAGCATGAGCCGCCAATTCGGTCTGATCTGAGCTGGTCAGATAGCAAGCCGGAATAATCAAGTCGGTATCGATATCGTCCCGGGCAAAAATTTGCGCCGAGCCAGAGATGTTTTTCATAAGGGCATTTTAGCAAAAAGCTTGAATAATTGATTTGCTCGGCTGAAAAAAGTCATTTAAAATTCAGACACTTTAATCCCCTCAAAATGAGCACTCCATTTAAAGTCATGAAGGCGGTATACGTTTACCTTTCCGCGTTCGTTGGACTTCTCGTCGTCGCAGCTGGGCTTTATAGCATGCTTGAATATCTCTTAAGCATTCTTTTCATTGATTCAGCTTTTGACGCGATTTATGTGATTACTCCTATCACTCGTATTGTTGTCGGTCTCTTCATCATGGTTCCACACTGGGCAATCGGTCACCACTTCCACACTCTCGAATCGAAAAAAAGATAAAGATGATGATTACGAAAAATCTCCTTCTCGAGCTCCTTCTCCTCACCCGCTGAGAGGCTCGATTTTGCAAATAAATTGAAGCCTCTCGCAACTGGGAGGCTTTTTATTTTTTCAACCGAGACAGATTAAAATAAAACCAAATTTACTTCTTAATCCTTACCCCTTCCTAATGACTGAAATCGTAAAAATCTTCGACACGACATTGCGCGACGGCGAACAATGCCCCGGCGCGAGTTTGAACCACGATGAAAAACTGCAAATCGCGGCTCAGCTCGAGAAACTCGGTGTCGATGTGATCGAAGCGGGATTTCCGATCGCATCGCCCGACGATTTTCGCGCAGTGAAGGAAATCGCGAAATTGGTCGAAAAATCGACGGTTTGCGGGCTTTCGCGCGCCATCACGAAAGATATTCAAGCGGCGGCGGACGCAATCGCGCCGGCGAAGAAAAAGCGCATTCACACTTTTCTTGCGACGAGCGACATGCACTTGAAATACAAATTGAAGATGAGCCGAACTGAGGCTCTAGAACGAATCGCCGAAATGATTAAATTCGCGAAAAGTTTGGTGCGCGATGTGGAATTCAGTCCGGAAGATGCGAGCCGCAGCGATCCGAAATTCTTACTGAAAGCGCTCGCCGTCGCAGTCAAAAATGGCGCGAAAACCTTGAATATTCCGGACACAGTCGGCTACGCTACACCGACAGAATTCGGGAAATTTATCAAAATGATTCGCCAAAATGTGCCGAAAGATGTCGTGATTTCGGTGCATTGTCACGACGATCTGGGCTTGGCTGTAGCGAATTCTTTGGCGGCGGTCGAGAACGGCGCGCGGCAGGTCGAGTGCACAGTGAACGGCATCGGCGAGCGCGCAGGCAATACGAGTCTCGAGGAAGTCGTAATGGCACTCAAAACGCGCAAAGATTTTTTCCGGAATTTGCGGACGAATATTCAGCCGAAAGAAATTTATCGGACGAGTCGGCTCGTTTCGAATTTGACTGGTTTCGTCGTCCCGCCGAACAAAGCGATCGTCGGCTCAAACGCTTTCGCGCACGAAAGCGGCATTCACCAACACGGCATCATCGCGAAACGCGAAACTTACGAAATCATGAAAGCCGAGGATGTCGGCGTGGAGAAAAATAAATTGGTTTTGGGGAAACATTCCGGCCGGGCAGCGCTGATTCAGAGAATGGTCGAGCTCGGTTTCAAATTGACGCAAAACGAAGTCGACAAAACTTTCGAGCGCTTCAAAATTTTGGCCGACAAAAAGAAAGAAATTTTCGACGAAGATCTCGAGGCTTTGGTTGTGAATGAAATTTCGGAAGCCGCGGCCGAATGGCATGTCGAATCGGTCGAAGTCGTAGCTGGCAATCGTCGGAAACCGACCGCCGAAATTGCTCTGCGCAATTCGCAAGGTAAGATTTTCAAAAAGAAATCTGGCGGGACTGGACCGGTCGACGCAGCGTATTCCGCGGTGAACGCGATCGTCGGCGAAAAAGTGAAATTGCTCGAATTTCGGATGGACGCGGTGAGCGAAGGCATCGACGCGCAAGCGACAGTCACGGTGAAAGTCGAAACAGAGACCGGGCGGATTTACACTGGCAAGGGTAGCCACACCGACATCGTCGTCGCGAGTGTCAAAAGTTATCTGAATGCGCTGAATAAAATCGTCGCGGGGAAGGAGCGAATAAAAGTTATTTTGTAAATTTTGGATACCGCTACGCAAATTCCCTTTATTTAAGCCAAATCAAGCTTTTCGCGCAAGCGAATTTTTTGTGAAAAGTATTGACCGAAATAAAGACCATCTATACTCTTTCGCAAACTTTTTTTCGGGTATGACTGAATTGGAAGAGATCGATCTGATGACTGGCAAGGCGCTCAAGCTGCTAACCAAGGTTTTGCTACTCGCTGGAGCTTTCACTTTATTTGGTCTACTAGCGATGAAACTTTTAAAAGTTTTTTAGATTTTACCGCCCTGCGCATCCATCCCGACGATCGCGAGCAAATTTTCAACCTCCAATTCCCACATCGCCTCGGGCATGCCGAACTCGTCGAGAAAATCGACCCCGCGAACTTCGCGAATCGCGTCCGCGTAAAAAGCCGCCGCGCCGCCGATCGCGTGGCAATAAACCGCGCCGAATTTTTGGAGTGCTTTTTGGGTCGCCTCTCCCATTCCGCCTTTGCCGATCAAAATGCGAGCACCAGTTTTGGCGAGAAATTGCGGCGTGAATGCATCGAGCCGCGCACTCGTCGTCGGTCCCGCCGCGACAATTTTCCAAATTTCCTTTTCGGAAAATTTGCCTCGAGCTTGCTTGTAGTGAGCTTGTTGAACCTGTCGAGAGGCGACTTTTTGGCGAATCGCGATCGGACCGGCGTGAAAAATACCGAGATTTTGCAAATTTTTCGGCAATTTATTTTTGAGTGCGAACTGGTGCACCTGATCGCGCGCGGTGAAAATACAACCAGAAACCGCTACCAAATCGCCCACCCGTAATTCGCGAACTTCTTTTTCCGAAGTCGGAAGCGTTATTTTTCGCGCATTTTTCGGAGTGAAATCCGTCGGGAGCATTCTTTTCGAAAAATCATTCGCGAGAATTTTGCCCGCGGAATCGACTACGATTTTCGCGCGGCGCGTCGCCCAGCACGAGTACGCGAGCGTCACGAAAAAGCTCGCGGGGTGGCGCGGCAGCTTAGCAATTTTGCAATCGAGCAGCGTCGTCCTCCCGCCGAGCCCGCCCGCGCCGATCCGCGTCGAATTAATTTTGCGGAGAATCGTCGCTTCCATTTTCGCCAAAACCGGATTGGAATTTGGTGTTCCGATTTTGGTAAGCAGGTTCTTCTTTGCCAATTTGAAAGCCTCGGCTCGGTCGCCGCCGACGACGATCGACGCGACTCCCGGCGGGCAGCCTTTCGCGACGGAATTTTCGAGCAACTCACGCGCAGCTTTTTCGATCCCGGCGAGATCGCGTCCGGCAAGCCCGAATTTTGTCTCCGCGGGAAGTGAAATTTGCGCGGACACATTTTCGCTCCCGCCGCCTTTCAGCAAAACTTGAATTTTGCTGATCGAACTCGCGGAGATTTCAAATTCGATTTTCGGGCGATTCCCAAGATTTTTGCCGGAAATTGGATCGACAGAATTCGGGCGGAGCAATCCGACTTTCGTCGCTTTTTTCGTCGCGGCGATAATTGCCTTTCCAATTTTCTCCCAATTTTTTGGCAAGGATTTCACAAAAAAAGTGATCGCCCCGGTGTCTTGGCAAATCGGACGCGCCGATTTTTTCGCGCGAGCGATATTTTCGAGAATGATCTCGAATGCGATTTTTCCGCGGGCATCGGACTCGCGACTTTTCGCGGAAATGAGCGACTCGACGACATCCGCTGGCAAATTCGTCGCGGCAGCGTGAATGAGTTCGAAAATCGAGTCAGTAATCACGCGCGCATTTTAGCCCAGATGCAAAAATAGCCCGCCGAGGCGAACTATTTTTGTTTTTGGCTCGATTACTGATTTCGTTAGATAATCCGAGGATTAAAGGACGAGTGATTGAGAGATTTTTGATTCGCCGAGGCGAGTCAAGAAGAGCAGACAATCTCAGTAAAGGAACATGTATATTCTATCAAAATTTGCCAAAAATTGCAAATCTGTTTGCGCGGAAATTTTGTGGTATCATTCCGCAGTTGCGAGCCGGAGTGGCGGAATTGGTAGACGCGCACGACTCAAAATCGTGTGGGGCAACTCGTGAGGGTTCGATTCCCTCCTCC
>JAZDPN010000026.1:0-5382 GCA_043797545.1 Patescibacteria group bacterium
CAGACTTTTCGCAAAATCTATCGTGAAGCGGGTCGCAGTTCGATCGTACTTTTGCAGGTCGAGGGTGAGAGCGCGCCGCGTGAAGTTTTGATCCACTCCGTGAGTTATGATCCGATTACCGACCAATTCGCCCATATCGATCTAATGCAAATCGAGAAGGGTAAAAAGATCCACACCAGCGTCCCTGTCCGCCTAATCGGCGAAAGTCCGGCGGTGAAACAAGGCGGCATTTTGACTCATGGCAAGAACGAGATCGAGATCAAGTGTCTGCCACAGCATCTATTGAAAGAAATCGAATGCGATATCACGATTCTCGCTGAGATCGGCGATACAATCCGCGTAAAAGATTTGAAGATTGATCGCACGAAAAACGAAGTCATCGAGGAGGACGAGGCGATGGTCGCCACGATCCTCGCACCACGCACAGCTGAAGAGATCGATGCCGAGCTGGCAGCTGGTGTCGGCGAGACTGTCAGCGAAGACGTGAAAAAAGAGGCTGAAGCCGAGAAGGCCGCCGCAATCGCGAGCAAGGAAAGCGACAAGGAGAAAAAGGGCGGACCGAAAGAAGAGAAAAAATAATTCTCTAGTAAATGCCGGACTTTTCTTTTTTGCGCGAGCGGAAATTGCTTTTTGTCCTCGCTGGCATTTTGGTTTTTTTGCTGACACTTCTGGGTGGGAGGATGTTTTTTGAATATTTGGCTGAAAAAAATCCGCCTGACGAAAACGATCTGGCCAAACGGTCGATTGAGGATTTGGTGCAAATGCCAATTATTGATAATGAAGTTCTGCCAGCCGACCAGAAAATTTCACCCCTGACCGGACTAGAAATTAATCCGGGGAGTGGGGTTCGACCGATCGACGTGATGATCGAAAATCTGCCAGCGAGCCGCCCGCAAATGCGCGGGCTCGATGAGGCCACGATTGTGATTGAGGCCCTGGCCGAAGGCGGGATCACCCGCTATCTCGCGATTTTCGATGTGAGCGAAAATAAAAAGGTCGGACCAGTGCGCTCAGCCCGGCCCTACTTCGTCGACTGGGCTGAGGAATTCGGCGGCGCTTTCGTGCACGCTGGCGGTAGCGAGGATGCGCTCGCTAAACTGGCCAAAAGTAAGCTGCATAATTTCGATGAGGATGGCAAGATCGTTTACCGGGATTTTCAATACCTGAAGCCGCATAATTTGTTTGTAAATCTCGGCTTGGTGCGCGCGGAAAAATTTACGAACGAGCCAATCAAGAGTTGGTTCGACTTTGCTGGTGAAATTCCTGGCAATGCGGCTGCCATAAAACAATTCTCGTTGGATTTCAGCCTGCCGGAATATTTGGTTGATTACGTTTACGACGCGACCATCGGCAAATACAAAAGATTATTGGGCGGCAGCGAACAACGTGCCGGGACGAATCCGCTTCAGCCGACCAACATCATCGTCCAATTTACAGAATACTTTCCGATTGATGAATCCGGCCGACTGCAGCTCAAAACAAGCGGCGAGGGCGCAGCTTGGTTTTTCTCGGAAGGAAAAATGTGGCGGGGTGTTTGGCGCAAAATCGGTAATCGGACCAAATTTTTCGATAGCGCAGGCAGCTCGGTGAGCCTCAACCCCGGCCAAACTTTTATCGAAGTTTTGGATTCGGCCAAAAGAGTGAGTTTGCCGCAGCAATAAGGACAGGCTAAAATTTTTACTGATGATTGATAATTTTTCCGGCCTCTTCGGCCGCGCCAAAAAGGTCCTGCAAACTTTGCGTGCTGAGGCCGCCCGCAGCCGTGAGGAAAACAAGCGCCTGCTCGCTCTTGAAAAAAAATGGGCTGAGGCGGCCAATCACAAAGACAGCCTCCCGACGACTGTAGATATTTCGACCAATTCGGTCGTCCGCGCTACTCTCGCAATTTTGGGAATTTTGGCGCTTGGCTGGTTCGTATTACAGATCAAAGATATCATTGCGCTTTTTTTCATCGCAACTTTTCTCGGCCTAGCGCTTGATCCTTTCGTCGATGCGATGCAGAGATGGAAAATCCCGCGCGCAGTTGGGACGCTTTTGATTTATATAATTTTTATCGCAGTAGCCGGGATCGTGATTTCTTCTTTCGTGCCGATCCTCGCCAACGAAATTCCAAAGCTCGCCAAGGCAGTCCTTGATTGGGTCAGCGGTTTTGGAATCGATACGAGCATTATTCAGGATCAAATCACCAATCTCCAAAAATACCTTTCCAATATCCAGCAAAATCTGAACCGGGAAAACATCCAGGCCGGTTTAAATGTTTTGAGCACAGTCGGACAAAACGCCTTCGCTGTCGTCGAGACAATCGCAGGCGGAGTCCTGAATTTTGTGCTTGTTTTTGTGATCGCGTTCTTCATGATCATCGACGAAGACGGTATTAAAAGTTTTTTAATCGCTCTTTTCCCACACCGCTACCACAGCTACATCACGGAAAAAGGCACGGCAATTGAGGATAAATTTGGCAGCTGGGTGCGCGGTCAAGCTGTTTTGATGGCTGCAGTCGGCATACTGGTTTACGTCGCTCTGAAAATCGCCGGGGTACACTACGCGGCAACACTCGGCGTCCTAGCTGGCCTGACAGAATTACTGCCTTACGTCGGACCGATGATTGGCTTCGTACCAGCAGCCATCATCGCGCTCAGCCAGGGTGGTTGGTTTTTGGCCTTCGTCGTTGCCCTGATTTATTTCGGCGTCCAGCAATTCGAAGGCAACCTCCTCGTTCCATTAGTCATGAAAAGGGCGGTTGGACTCTCGCCAGTGATTATCATGTTTGCAATGTTTGTCGGCGCGAGCTTCCCCGAGACGATCAACCCGGTCGTCGGCATCATCATCTCTGTCCCGATCGCGACGGCGATTTCGGTCTTTGTACACGACTATACTTCACGCGCGAAATAAGCCTTACGAAGGCTCTGGAAAATAGTTGTCTGTTTGGAATTTTTAGACAGTCACTAGAATCCCGCCTGCGATCACTAGAATCGCACCGATAATAATTTTCATTATGCCGATTCCAGTCAGGCTGGCAAATTCTCTCAGGAGAATCAATCCTAGGATTGTCGCGACCAAAGTATTGGTATTGAAAAGCGCGACAAACTGAGAAGTATTTGCTCCGGCACGATAACCCAGCGCAATCAAAACCGAGCCGAGCGAGAAAAGCACAGCCGCAAGTAGGGCGAAAGCCCATTCTTTCTTGGCGAAAAACTGGAGATCGTCTTTGAAATAGAGCAGTAGTGCAAGATTAATCAAAATAATCACAATGCCGGACAAAATGCCGTAAGCAAAAGGCGAAAGCGTGTGATCGCCTAATCCGCCGATCGCGAGCTTTTGCGGAATATTGGCAGCACCCAGCATAAGGGCTGCTCCCAGTCCGAAAAGAATCCAAGCAGGCATTTGGGTAGGTTAAAATTTCCTAAATTTTACAGCAAAGTCTCCTGAACCTAGCCGAGCATTATTTGTTGCGCGCGAGACCAAGCGAACCGGATTTCTCCGCCTTGGTACTCTGCGAAGTGTGCTTACGGCACCATTTGCAGTAACGTTTGCGATTCTCGATTTTCGGATTATTAGCCTTATTGATAATCGTGGCGGACTCGACCTGCTTTTTGCATTCCGAGCAAATCCATTGCGAAGCCTGGGCTTTATTGCCTCCTCGGGACATATTAGGGAAGTTAACGGAAGCGGATTTTAATTGAATTCGTTTGAATTGGAAAGCTTTGATTTAAGCCAATTTTTATGGTAAAATACTAAGATTCAAAAATGCAAAATCCAAACCTCGCGAACGCTCTCGAAGACCTGCTCAAAAAGAATGTGCGGGCGGAAAAATTGTCGAAGAAACTGAAGCTCTTGAGCAAAAAATTGGAGGCTCAGAAACCGAAAAAAATCTTGGTCGAGCGGACTAAAAAAGCGGAGCTCGTCAATCTCAAAATCTCGGCGGAACTCAGAAAGAAAATGGACGCCGTGCCACAAAAAATAAATACTAACGATTAAAAAATGACTCAAGTCTCCAAAGTCGAAAAACCGCAACAAAATCCTCCCCCGCCCGCAGATGTTTTGGCGCGCCAGATCAAAGCCCTGGAAAATGATATCCCGCCTGAAAAAAGAGAGACTATTGCGCCGCGGCTTAAAAAACTGGAAGGTAGAATCCATATTGTCAGTCAATCGCGGGAAAAAAGCGCCGAAGAACTGGCTGAGATTAATCGAGAACTAAGTGCGATTAATTCTGAACTTGAACAAATCCGTAATGAACTAGAAATAAAGCTATTCACTGAACGATTCAGGATCAGCGAGGCAGTCGCCAAATTCCTGCTCAACAATCCTGATAAAAAAATCACAGATTTAAAACCGAGCGACTTCAAAAATATTCCTGAACTGCAAGCACATCCTGAGTTGCAAGAACCGGAAGCTTGGCAAAACATTTTGGAAGACGCACAAAAAGGTATGGCTGTCGCAGAACTTTTACAAAAAAAAGATTTTGATTGGAAAGATCCGAAAGCGTATCTCGAAAAAGCTGGGGATTTAGGAAAAGAGGTCTGGGATACGGCGAAAAAAAATCCTTATCTTTTTGGAGGATGTTTATTGCTGGGCGGAATTGCGCTTTACCAATTCCTCAAAAAAAATAAAGACCTGAAAGATGTAATTATTGGCGCGGCCGCTGGTAGTGCGTCCGTTTATCTTGGCGTTTCCCTTTTTTCAGAAAACCTGACTAGCAGCCTAGTGGCCTCTTTGGGTAAAAAAATATTTGGCGATAAGTGGGCAGGAATAGAAAAGTTTTTTGGGGTACAGAAAAAAAAGGGTGAGACTCAAACCGCTGAGGATGCTGAAAAATACGGCGATTCTGTTCCTTTGAAAGAAGCCGTGCATAATTATTGGCAGGAAGCGCGAGTCGGTTTGTCGCCTTTGGTAGAGTTTTTCAAAACAAATAAGGCTGCATTGACTTACCTTTCAGTCGCCGGTTTCGCGGGCTTGGAAAGTTTCCGCGCACTGGTAATGGGAACTGGCAAGCTCACAGTCGAAAGTGCGCTTGGTTTGTCAAAATTACCTTTCAAAATTATTGGCAACTATCCCCTGACAACTCTTTTCGCGACAACCGCAGTCCTGCTGAATTTGGAAACTATCAAAGGTAAATTTCAAGAAATTCGTATTCCGAAAGACAGTGCAGCCGCAGCAAAATTTTTGCAGGCGAAAATGAAAGAGGCTGGCGATTTGCTTCCCGATATGGAAATCCCCCATCTTTCGGAAGCGCACGCCGCAACGACTGCGGAAATTTTGACTGGCACAAAAAGGCTATCTCAAATTATACCTCCGACTAATGAATTGATTTCCGGTATGGCGGAAGAAATCGCCAAAATGGCCGAACTGACACCCGAGAAAAAAATTCGAGAAAGTAATCTC
>JAZDPN010000027.1:0-5103 GCA_043797545.1 Patescibacteria group bacterium
GTGAAAAATTTTTTAATCACAGTCTGGCATCTCCCGCGAAATTTTTTGCGCGGGCTGATTTGGATTTATCAGCACACGCTTTCGCCCGATCATTCTTGGCTGAAAATATTTTTTCCGCACGGCGCGTGCCGCTTCACCCCGACCTGCTCGCAGTACGGCGATCAGGCTTTGAAAAAATACGGCGTGCTGCGCGCGCTGCCGAAAATCATTTGGCGAATCCTGCGCTGCAATCCTTGGAACGACGGCGGGATCGATGAACCGTAGGATAAGTACCAAATCCCAATTTCCAAATTCCAACTTTGAGATTTGATATTTGGAATTTATTTGGTATTTGGGTTTTGTTTTTTGGAATTTTTGCTCCCTCGCCTCGTAAAATCATTTCCGCTAAAATTCTTTCCGATGCAAATTCTGCCGACCTGGGACCTCTTCATCATCGTCTTCTTTGCCATCGTGGTCGCCTACTCTTTTATTGTTGGGAGAAACTCAACACTCAAGATAATTATCGCAACGTATATCGCGACTCTGACGGCTGATGGATTCGGCAATATTTTGGATCGTTTTGTGCTTTCCGACCCGGCTTTTGCCGGCAGCTCAGTCCTCGGACCGGGCAGCTTGGTAATTTTCAAAATTCTGCTTTTTGTCCTGGTGATCTTAATCGTGACTGTCCGCGGCAGTTTCTTTGTCGCGATGGATCATGAGCGCAGTTTCATCCTCAATCTTGCGACGACTGGCGCATTCGGCTTTCTCTCCGCTGGACTGATCGTCTCGACCATCTTGGTCTATATCTCAGGCGGAGTTTTCGTGGGTAGCGTGACCAGCGCGATCGGCGTCGATATCACAACTGGCTCGACGCTCGCGAAACTAATGACTGAGAATTACAATATTTGGTTTTCGCTGCCAGCCATCGCTTTCGTCGTGATGAGCTTCGTCGGAGGCGAAAAAGACGAGGTCGAGGTAATCGAGTAGTCATTGAAAATTGGATATTTAATATTTTTGAATGCGTTTTCGTGGCAAGATTATTCCGGGTAAAGGCATTGGAAGGAAATTAGGTTTTCCGACTTTGAATCTCAAGCCGCCTGTGGAGTCAGAAAACGAGGCTGGAGTTTTCGCAGCCAGAATTTTTTTGGGAAAGAAGACTTTTCCCGCCATACTTTTTCTAGGCAATCGACAAACTTTCGATAACCAGAGAACCTTGGAGGTTCATATTTTGGAAGATTTCAAAGAGCAGCCAAAATCGATCGAGTTTGAGATTTTGGACAAAATCCGTGAAGTCGTGAAATTCGACTCGGCCGAGGAATTGAAAGCTCAGATTGAAAAAGATTGCGCCCGCGCGCGAGAAATTTTGGGAGTGCGTTAAAATGTTTGCGTGTTCGCCGCACTCAATAAAATAATCGCGCCCACCAACCCGCTGCGAATTTTTTGGCATTTTTTGTGGGCTTTGGCGGCGGCACTCTGGTATCGTTTTCCTTCGAGAAAAATCGTGGTCATCGGCGTGACTGGAACGAATGGTAAAACCACGACGGCAAATCTCGTCGCGAAAATTCTCGAGGCGAATGGTGAACGTGTCGCGCTCGCAACCACGATTAATTTTTGGCTCGGCGCGAAAAAATGGGACAATCTCACCAAGATGACCTCGCTCGGCCGTGGCGGAGTGCAGAAATTTTTGCGGCAGGCCGTCGATGCGAATTGCAATTACGCGGTGCTCGAAGTCTCGAGTCATGCTCTGACGCAAAAAAGAGTTTGGGGCGTTTTTTTTAATGCCGCGATCCTGACGAATATCACCCACGATCACCTCGATTTTCACGGAAATTTTGAGAATTATGTGGCGGCAAAAGAACAGCTTTTTTGGCAACTCGCGCGCAATCACGAGACCGGCGAACGCATCGCGATTCTCCCCGCCGAAGATCCGAATGTTGATCGTTTTTTGCGCGTCCCGGAAATCGGGATCGTCACTTTCGGACTGAAAAAAGGCGACCTCAAAGCCGAAAATCTGACCGTCCGTGAAAATTCTCAGAAATTCGACATCGTCGGCATGGAACAAAATTTCAGCCTTGAAACGAAACTACTTGGCAGCTTCAATGTCGCGAATATTCTCGCGGCGACCGGATTAGCCTTGGCCATCAAAATCCGCCCGGCTGTGATCCGCAAAGTTTTCAAAAATCTGAAGCCTCTGCCGGGCCGTCTGGAAACTGTCGAGGCCGGACAAAATTTTCGCGTAGTAGTTGATTTCGCGCATACGCCCGACGCGCTCGAGAAATTGTTGCGCACTTTTCGCGCTGTCACGCCAGGGAAACTCTGGCTGGTTTTCGGTGCGACTGGCGATCGTGATCGCACGAAACGGCCGATCATGGGTGCACTCGCCGCGAGATTGGCTGACGAAATTGTTTTGACCTCAGACGATCCTTTTACCGAGAATCCGGAGAAAATTATTTTTGAAGTCCGAGAAGGCGTACCGCGCGAAGAGGGTCAAGGTTTCAGAATCGAGGTCAGTCGCAAAAAGGCGATTAACTTCGCTCTGCAAAATGCGCAAAAGGGCGATACCGTCCTGCTCGCCGGAAAAGGCTGTGAGCAATTTCAAGTCATCGGCCACAAGAAAATTCCCTGGGACGACCGCAAAATCTCCGCCCAGATTCTGGCTAAAAGGTTTGCGAAATTTAAAAAGAAATAAAAGTCTCCCGTCATCGCAAAAATTGGGGCGGCGACTCGCGAGCCCCGAAGGGGCCGCTTTGCGGCGCGCGTCAAAAAAATTCAGCGAACTGAAGGTAAGCAATTGAATTTTTTAGTGCGCGAGCGATAAGGCTCGCCAAGTTTTTGCGAAAGACGGGCGCTTTTTTGCTTACTTTTTTGGCGTCAAAAAAGTAAGTGCTTAGCGCAGCGGAGAAAATTACTGTGCAAAGAATGGTAAAACCGCGCCGAGCAAAAGAATTAATGCGATAAACGCCACGAAAATTTTGTGCCAGGTCGTTTTTTTCATTGCAAAAAATTCTAAATTTATAGTTCTAAATTCTTAATTATCGCGTCGCCCAGCTCTGCCGTCCCGACTTTCCTCTCACCAGCTGCGCCAGTGAAAATATCGCCCGTCCGTAGTCCGGACTCCAAAGTTTTGAGCACGGCTTTTTTGATCGCTTTCGTGATTTCCGGACGACCGAAAGAAACCTCAAACATCATCGCCGCTGACAAAATCTGCGCGATCGGATTCGCGATCCCCTGTCCCGCGATGTCCGGCGCACTGCCGCCCATCGGTTCGAATAGTCCGAACTTTTTGGAATTTACCGACGCGGAAGCTTGCAGTCCGATTGAACCGGAAATTTGCGCGGCCTCATCGGAGAGAATATCGCCAAAAAGATTGCCGGTCAAAATCACATCGAATTTTTGCGGACGCACGAGAATCTGCATCGTCGCATTGTCGATGTAAAGATGCTCCAGCTCGATCTCAGGAAATTCCTTCGCGTGAATCTCTTCGACGGTTTTACGCCAAAACTGCGAAGTCGCGAGGACGTTCGATTTGTCGACATTCGTCACTTTTTTGCGCGAATTTTTCGCGAGCTCGAAAGCGACGCGGGCGATGCGCTCGACTTCATTTTTGCGGTAAATCATCAAATCGCTCGCGAAATCGTCACCGCGTTTTTTTTCGCCAAAATAAACATCGCCAGTCAATTCGCGGACGACGGTGAAACCGAATCCGTCGCCGATGATTTCGGGCTTGAGCGGCGAGGAATTGCGGAGTATCGGCAAAACTCCGGCGGGGCGGATGTTTGCGAAAAGATCGAAGTGTTTGCGCAGCGGCAAAAGTGCACCGACTTCGGGGCGTTTTTCCGGCGGAAGCGAATTCCATTTTTCGCCGCCGACCGAACCGAAAAGAATCGCATCGGACTTTTCGCACGCGGCGAGAGTCTCGGCCGGAAGCGGCTCGCCGACCGCGTCGATCGCCGCACCGCCGACGAGTTTTTCGTCAAATTCAAAAGTCAGATCGAATTTTTGGCCAACTGCGGTCAGAACTTTTTTGGCTTCGATCATGACTTCCGGACCGATCCCGTCGCCCGCGAGCACCGCAATTTTGTAATTATTCTTGGACATCGTGGGCTGATTTTAGCTTTTGGAAAAGTTCTTGGCGAGCTATTGACAAATAAAATTTAAATATTAATATATGATCTTTCCTACCTAGCCAGCTGCCTCTTGAGTGCGGGGCAGCTTGCTGGGCAGGAGAAAAAACAATTTTCCAATTTTGATGCTTGTGCCTAAACTAAAAAAGTAATTTAAACTTTATGAGTCTGGAAATAAGACCATTGCACGATTGTGGAGACCGTATTGATCCAAGACTGCCGCCTATAAAAGCCGATGCTACAAATAAAGCTGTTAATGCCTTTAGGGAAGCTCTCGCTAGTCTAGGTATTCCCTTACCAGAAAACCAGGCATCACCATTTTCCGGTCCAGCTATTGAACTGGCTTTAGGCATGCTCGATAGAAAAATATAGATGCCTCTCTCACCCGATCGCATTCACCCCGCCGACCCGAGATTGGATCACCAACCTACCGCGACTTTTGAATTGTTGCCTTTGGCGAAACCGGGAGGGATTTTGCGGGAAAGAATTAAAATTGCCTTGGCTTTGGCCGGAACGGGATTGGATCCGAAAAATGTCGGAACTGGCCCAAAATCAAACTTATTCTGATTTTTGCTGAAATATTTTTGCCTAGTTTTGACATGACTTTATCATTGACAAAATCATTTTAATTTGTTAAAATGTAATGGATTTAAAACTCGTTTATGACTAGAAAGGCATCTCCTCCTGAAGGCAGTCCGACGCCAACGCAAGACGACGAAAGTTCGAGATGGCAAAGATTAAAAGCGGGCACTAAAGATGCTGTAAAGGGAGTTTTTTTACCCCCCGTTAATCTGGGTGAATATAATCAATCTGCACAATATGTTTGCGGTCTTATTACTCAGATTGGAGCTGAACTCGAAAAACCCGGTAATAAGAAAAAAGTTAAGGCAAATTCGCTAACAGCTATTGACCAAAAACTCCTAAATAAACCACAACAGTTCGGTGATGTAAAAGAAGCTAGAAAAAGATTTCTTCCAGTCAAGCGACAAGAGAAAGTCTT
>JAZDPN010000068.1:0-3185 GCA_043797545.1 Patescibacteria group bacterium
ATGCAAACCACCCTCGTGATCTTCAAACCAGACTGCATTTTGCGCGGACTCGTCGGCGAAATTTTGGCGCGCTTCGAAAAAAGAGGTTTGAAAATAGTCGGTCTCAAAAAAATGAAACTTTCGAATGAGATTCTCGAAGAACATTATGCGCACCTCAAAGACAAGCCATTCTTCCCGGGAATCGTGAAAGCGATGCAAAGAACTCCGGTGATCGTCCTCGCGTTGCAAGGCGTCGACGCGGCGGAAGTCGCCCGCAAAATGGCTGGTGCGACAAACGCGCGCGCGGCCGAAGTCGGGACGATTCGCGGCGATCTCGCCGTCTCGATTCAGAATAATTTGGTTCACATTTCGGATTCGCCGGAATCAGCGGAAGTCGAAGTCAAAAGATTTTTCAAAAAAGAAGAATTGATCGACCCGACCGAGGAAGAGCTCAGCGTGATTTATTCTCCGGACGAGAGAGGTTAGAATTTTGTCGTGAAACGCAGCGAAATTTTTTTTAACGCACTCCGTCTGCCGGTTGATTGCGTCGCAACAGCGGGAGCGTTTTTCGTTGCGCGTGCTATCCGTCTTCATCCGACTTTTCTAGCGCGTTTTCAAAGTCCAGCCGATACGAATTTATCTTTTGAACATTTCGCGCAATTCACTGCCATAGCAAGCCTGGTCCTAATTTTCATCCTCGCAGGAAATGGTCTTTACCAAATGCGCTCGCACAACCTGGGAAAAGATTTCCGAAAAATTGTTTTCCTGGTTGCAGCGTGGCTGCTGCTACTGACGGCCTACTTTTTCTTTCGCCGCGAATTTTTCTTTTCGCGTCTCGCGCTCGGCTACGTTGGTGTTTTAACAATTATTTTTGTTTTAGCGGGCAGGATTTTAATTCGCTTTTTCCAACGAATTTTTTGGCAGGCCGGGATCGGAGTAGCCAAGATCCTGGTAATCGGGACGAATCCCAACTCGCTCGTCTTGGGCGATTTCCTGAGACAAAATCCACGCTTCCGTTTCGCTGGTTTTGTCGAGGTTGGAAAACTGAAACATCAATTTTCGGAAAAACCGATTGGTGAAATTGATGATCTGGAGAAAATCGTAAGTCGGCGCGGTATCAGCGAAATAGTCTTGGCCAGCCGGAAGCTGTCGCACGAAAAAATGCGCGAGCTGCTCGCTTTTTGCCGGGTCAATCATCTCGGTTTTTCTTTCGTCCCAGACTTGCTCGAAGTGCCACAAAAAAATGTCGAGATCGACGAGATCGATGGTATTCCGCTGATTTCCTTGCGGCCAACTCCCCTGACTGGCTGGGGACGTGTCGGCAAAAGAATTTTCGATTTCCTCGCCAGTGTTTTCTTTTTGGTCTTAACCTCTCCGGTCTGGCTGCTAACCGCACTCGCGATCAAGCTTGATTCTTCTGGTCCGATTTTTTTCACCAGGAAAGACGACGGCTCGAAAGTCTTGCGAATCGGCAAACACGGCAAACCGTTTTGGTTTGTGAAATTCCGCTCAATGCGGGCGAAGTCTGATTCGTTGCGCTACTCCCAAGAACTAGCCGCGCAAAATACGCGGAAAAACTCCCCGCTCGTTAAAATCGAAAACGACCCTAGGATTACCAAAGTCGGACGATTCATCAGGAAATATTCGATCGATGAGCTGCCCCAGCTGCTCAATGTCCTGACAGGCAAAATGAGCTTGGTCGGGCCGCGCCCGCATCTGCCGGAAGAAGTCGCGAAATACAAACCGCACCACAAAAGAGTTTTGGAAATCAAACCGGGCATCACTGGCCTCGGTCAAATCTCGGGCCGTAGCGATCTCGATTTCGAGGAAGAAGTCGCACTCGACACTTGGTATATCGAGAATTGGTCAATCTGGCTTGATCTAAAAATTTTGTGGAAAACGATCGGAGTCGTACTTTTCCCAAGTCATCGCGAATAGCCTAAAATCCCGGCGATGGCTTTCGTCTCGCAATTCATCGGAACGGAAATCACAGACAGCGCCGACCAAGTCTTGGGAAAGCTAGTCGATTTTATTGCCGAATTCAACGAAGAAAAATTTCCACCAATAGTCGCCATCGCCTACAAGGATCGGCGATCGAAAACACTGCACATCATCACCGCCGATCAGCTCGCAAATCTGGGACGTGATGAAGTCGATCTCACTACACTCGCAAAAAAACTGAAAAGTTATGAACCAAAGAAAAATGATTTGTGGCTCTACCGCGATGTTCTAGACAAACAAATCGTCGATCTGGAAGGTACGCGCGTCGTCCGCGCCAATGATTTGAGACTGAGCTTGATTGGTGGGAAGTTGCACGTGATCGGCATTGATGTAAGCACGCGCGGAATTCTGAGAAGGATTGGGCTAGATCGCTGGCGCATTTTCAATTTTCTGAAACCGCGTTTTATCGATTGGGAAAAAATTCGCATGGTCGGAAAATCGCTGAGCCTCTCGACTTTGGCGAAAGAATTGGTGAAATTGCATCCGGCCGATTTAGCGAATATTGTCGAAAATCTCAATCCGGCGCAGTCTGGCGAAATCATGCAATCGCTGGACTCTGATACAGCTGCCAAGGTTTTTGAAGAGCTGGAACCACACTTCAAGCACCACGCACTGAAAAATTTGGATCAAAAACAGGCTGCCACCGTTCTTTCCCATGTCTCGACTGACGAACTGGTGGATTATTTGAAATCACTCAGGAGGCCTGACCGCCGCAAAATCCTAGCCAAGATTACAAGCCACAAAAAACGAGCGGTTCAAAAGCTGATTGACTACGAAAACGATACGGCGGGCGGACTGCTCAGCACGGAATTCGTCAAAGGCGATCCGGACTGGAATGTCGATGCGGCGCGCAATCATATCCGCGAAGTCTCGGAAAATCACCGTTCGATTAATTTTATCTATCTCGTAAACTCGAAGAATGAGCTAGCTGGGACGGTCTCGCTGCGCGCGCTCCTGATCGCCAACCCGAAGACAAAATTGCGGCGCATCATGAAGCGCGTCCGCCGACACCAAGTTGTCCACGTAGAGGCGACTTTTCGCGATATCGCGCGCATCATGACGAAATACAATCTTTCCTCGGTCGCAGTCGTGGACAGCGCGCACAAATTACTCGGAATTATCACGGTCGACGATCTCATGCGTCAGCTCGTGCCGCACGCTTAAATTTGAATCATGTTCCAGCGTTGGAAAAAAAATCGCGGCAA
>JAZDPN010000001.1:0-38110 GCA_043797545.1 Patescibacteria group bacterium
CGAAGATCCGGAAGTGCCGAATTGGGGTCGCCCGAAAACCGGAGTCGAGCTGCGTCCCGGAATGACGATTTGTATCGAGCCGATTATCAATTCCGGCTCGGGAGAAATTTTGACTGAAAAAGATGGGTGGACGACCCGCACCCGGGACGGGAAATTGTCCGCACATTTCGAGCACCAAATTTTGATCACAGAAAACGAGCCAGAGATTTTGACAAGTTGGGATAGGCAAGGAATAAGTAGTAGGGAGTAAGGAATAAGATTTTTATTTCTTACTCCTTAATCCTTTGTCCTTTGTCCTTACCCCTTAATCCTTAATCCTTAATCCTCAATCCTGTATCCTTTCTTCATGAATTTAGTCCAAACTCAACGTTTCGCGGAAAATCTCGCTAAAAAAGCCGGTCGGCTTTTATTGCAAAAACTAGGCAAAACGAAAATCGCCGTCCAAAAAGGCGCGCACGATTTCGCGACCGAGGCTGATCTCGCGAGTGAAAAATTAATCAAAGCGGAAATCCAAAAACATTTTCCGGCGGACGGAATTCTCGCCGAAGAGAGCTGGGAGAAATTTGACGCAAAAAAAAGAAATTGGATCATCGATCCGCTCGACGGGACGAAAAATTTTCATTTCGGTTTGCCGAATTGGTGCGTCTCGATCGCGCTGCAAGAAAACGGCGAATCGATCGTCGGCGTCGTCTTCGCGCCGATCTCGGGACAACTTTTTTCCGCACGGAAAAATGGTGGCGCAAAATTGAACGGCCAAAAAATCACGGTTTCGAAAACGGCGAATATTTCGGACGCGTTAATTTTGGCCGAGATTCCACGGAAACACACTTCTGGAAAACGCTTCGCAAAAGATGTTGCCGCATTTACAAAATCGCTCGCGACAATTCGGCGCGTGCGCGCTTTCGCGTCGGCGGCGTACGATCTCGCGCTCGTCGCGCGCGGCGCAGCGGACGGCTATCTCGACTTTTCGCGGAATACGAAAATTTGGGACACCGCGGCGGGCGAAATTTTGGTCCGAGAAGCCGGTGGGAAAATCTCGAATGTCACGCCGTCGAATTTGAAATTTCCGAATATCTCGGTTTTGGCGACCAACGGAAAATTGCATTCCGGGCTGAAAAAGTTGCTCGAAAATTGATTCGCTTTTAAAATTGCGCGGCTCATTCGGGAGTAGCTCAGTGGTAGTCCCGACGAGTCGGGACGACTGTTAACTCGATTCGCGCTTATGTATTGTGTTTATCTGCTTGAAAATGAAAAAGGCAAAATATACATTGGCAGCACGCGCGATTTATCCCAACGTTTAGAAAAACATAATTCCGGTGATTATCAAAATTGGACGAGAAATAAAGGCCCTTGGCAAATTATCCATAGCGAAGAATATGAGAATAAAACAGATGCGCTAAAGAGGGAAAAATATTTAAAAAGTTTAAAGGCCGGACAAAGAATTAAAACCATCCTTAACATCTCATCTCATTCAGAAGCCAGCTCAGTGGTAGTCCCGACGAGTCGGGACGACTGTTAAAATCTCATCATCACATTCGGGAGTAGCTCAGTGGTAGTCCCGACGAGTCGGGACGACTGTTAAAATCTCATCATCACATTCGGGAGTAGCTCAGTGGTAGAGCGTTCGGCTGTTAACCGAAATGTCGCGGGTTCGATCCCCGCCTCCCGAGCCATCCGTCCTGCGCTTTCGCTTCGCTCAAGCTACGGAGGATTAATTCACATTTTAGAAAAATCATAGTCCGCCGTAGCTCGAAGAGCGAAGGCTGGACGCCTCCCGAGCCATTTAATCTCCTCAAATGGAAGCCAATAAATTCATCCCCGCTCTCGTTATCGGCCTAGCGCTAATTTTGAGCGCTACGATCTTTGGTGGTTTTTATTATTCCGCACAGTCAGCCAATACGAATGACATTCTGTCCGTGACTGGCTCGGCCAAGACGCAAGTGACTTCTGACCAGGCCAAGCTAGTAGTCGCGCTTTCACGGACTGCGCCTGTGAGCGAGCTGGCGACTGCCAATCAAAAACTCGCCAGCGATTTGGCTAGCGTTTTGGATTTACTGAAGAAAGAAGGCGTCGAGGATTCCTCAATAGTCAAAACCCCAGTGTCGATGAACCAAAGATATGACTACAAGGAAGATCCCAATACCGAGCTGCGCTACGATGTCGTCCGCAGCGTGACTGTCCAGTCAAATGATGTGAATAAGCTCACGGCCATTTCCGAGAAAATCCCGGATCTCACCAAGGATGGCGCGACAATTTCAGTTCAGTCTTTGGAATATTATTATTCGAAATTGCCCGACCTGCGTGTCGAGCTGCTCAGCGCGGCGGTAGAAGATGCAAAAGCGCGCGCAGACAAGATCGCATCCGGGACTGGCCGGAACGTCGGCAATGTCCAGTCGGCATCCATCGGTGTCGTCCAAGTCTTGCAACCAAACTCAATCGAGGTTTCAGACTACGGCTCTTACGACACTTCCAGTATTGAAAAAGAAGTCATGGTGACCGTGCGCGCAGCTTTCCGCCTGCGATGATATAATTTCTGCGATGGAACCTAAGCCCGTTGTCATCACGCTCATCATCTTAAATCTGATTTTTATCGTGCTTTTTTACGTGCTCATGCAAACCACGATTTTTGATCGCTGGCTCGCTAATAAAGTCGCTCCGAATCTCTGCACTGAGCAGACAGAAAACGGTCAGGTTGTTTTCAAATTTTGCGGAGAGGCAAAGAAATAAGTCGCACACACAATTTTGGAAAATCAATCCCGGCCGCGGCGGCCTCTTTCGGGAAAAGCGAATTTGGAGTGAAGCCGGGCAGCGTATTCGTCTCGAGCAAATAAATTTTTGCGCCAACGACGATCATGTCTGTCCGAGACAAATGTCGCAGTTTTAATTTTTCGTGCGCACGGACAGCAAGTTTTTGCGCCAACTTTTCAACTTTTTGCGGAATGCGCGCTGGGCAAATTTCTTCGCAAAACTGCGGATCGTATTTTGCGGCAAAATCGAAGAAATGATTTTTGGAACAAATTTCGATCGGCGGCAGCGCACGCAATCTGCCATTTTGATTTTCGAGCACGCCGACGGAAATTTCCGTGCCGGACAAAAATCCCTCGACGAGCGCATCGCCAAACTTCCACGCTTTTTTGAGTGCGGGCGCGAACTCAGATTTATTTCGAACAAGCGACGCACCAAAGCTACTCCCCTCACGCGCCGGCTTCACGAAAACCGGAAAAGGAATTCTTAATTTCGCGGAAGAATCTTTTTTGAAAATTTGTTGGCGGGCGACCGGCAAATTATTTTGGCGGTAAATTTTTTTCGCGCGAATCTTGTCGAAGGAATTTTGCATTCCGCGCACATCCGAACCGACAAACGGAATTTTGATTTTGGTGAGCAATTTTTGAATCTCACCGTCTTCGCCGCCGCGGCCGTGCAGCACGGGAAAAACAACGTCGATTGAATTTTTCGCCGCGATAAATTTGGGGATTTCGTTTTTCGGGTCAAACATCAAAACGCGGAAACCGCTATTTTCAAGTGCTTTGGCAACTGACGCGCCCGAAATTTTGGAAACTTCTCTTTCAGCTGATGCACCGCCAGCAAGAATCGCGACTGTTAAATTTTTCTGCACGAAATTATTTTAGCGAAAGATTCCGCAAAAGTTCGAAGAGAATTTCCGTGAACTCGACAACCTCAGCGGCGCGAATTTTTTCATTCGCACGATGACACTCTTCCAATTTGCCCGGACCGAACGCGACCGTCGGAACACCGCGCGAGCGCAGCGCGCCCGCCAAAGTGAAAGCGGGCATGCCAATAATTTTCGGTCGCTGACCGGAAATCTTTTTAATCGCATTTTTGGTAGCAATGACAAGCGAAGAATTTTCGGCTGTTTCCGAACTCGGTAAGTCTTGTAGAATTTCGACTTGGAATTTTGGCACGCGCCACTTTTTCGATTCGGCGTCCGCTAATTTTTTGATTTTGGCGAGTAAATCTTTTTTCGACTCGCTCGGCGGAAAACGAATATCGAGCGTCGCGGTCGCCTGTCCCGGAATAATATTCGTCGCCGCGCCCGCATGAAAACTCGTCACCGCGATCGTCGCAGGCGTGAGCAATTTCGTCCGACGCGCAAATTTCAATTTACGAATTTGCCGCAAAAAATCTTTGAGAATAAAAATCGCGTTTTTGGATTTCGCGGGCATGGAACCGTGACCCTGCTGACCGAAAGCGCGCACGCGAATTTGTAAAACGCCTTTTTCCGCAATTTCGATTTCGCGATTTTGACCGCAGGAATCGGGCACGATCGCGCCAGCCAATTTGTGGAAAACATTTTTCGCGAGTAAAAAATCCAGACCGAATTTGTTGCCGCACTCCTCGTCAGCTATCGCCGCGAAAGTGATTTTGTGTGCCAAATCTTTTTCGAACTTTTGGAGAATCTGCGTCGCGACGAGCAAACCAGCAAGCGGCGCTTTATTGTCTACGACTCCCCGTCCGATGAGAAAATCTTTTTTGCGAATTAATTTGAAGGGATCGCTGCGCCAATTTTCTCCCGGCGGAACTGTGTCGGCATGCGCGGCGATGAGAATTTCCGGACCGCCCTGCCCTGAGCTCGTCGAACGGGAGCCGAGCGACCAAACTAAATTCGGTCGATCTTTTTGACAGGAAAATTTTTGCGAGCGAACTTTAATTTTTTTCAAAAATTTTTCGCAAAACTCGATAGCGCGAACTTCGTTTTCAAAAGATTTTTGCGCGACCAAAGCCGCCAACAAATCAAGCAAAAGCTTTCGCTCGCGCGCGACAAGACGATAAGGTTTGGTCAATTAATTGGAATTGCGGCGGCGATTTTCCCAAGCAACCAAAAGCGGAGTTGCGGTGAAAATCGAGGAATAGGTCCCAACTATAATTCCACAGAGCAAAGTGAAAACAAACCATTTGATTGATTCTGCTCCGAGAAAAAATAGAATCGCCAAAACAATAATCGTCGACATCGAAGTATTGATCGAGCGCGCTAGAGTTTGATTCAGGGATTTGTCAGCGACCATTGCGAGCGATTCATTGGCGGTTTGGAACTTACGGTTTTCACGCATACGGTCGAAAACAACGATCGTATCATGAACCGAGAAACCGAGAATCGTGAGCAGTGCGGTCACCGTCAGAGAATCAACTTCGACTCCTAAAAATTTTCCCAAGATAACCAAAACACCAAGTGTAATGATGATGTCGTGAATCAGAGCGATGATCGCGCAAACACCATACTTCAAACTCATTGAGTTTTTGCGAATTTCGAAAGCAAGAAAGATAAAGAAGATCGCGAGAATCGCAAGAAAAACAACCCAGCGCGTGAAATCGTCCTCAACCATCGTCTCAGCCACGATAGTCGCGAAACCGAGCAACGAACCAATCGAGACATATTTGGTCAGCGAATCGCGACGCGTATTGCGAAAAACTGCGGCGAGGTAAAGGACAATCGCGATCGAAGCGTAAGCGATCGCGCGCAAAGCTCGCTCGCGCAGACTTTGGCCGAGCGTCGGACCAGTCGTAGTAAAGCGCATAGTCTCGAAACTGCCCAAGCTTTTCCCTAGTTCACCTTCCAACTTGACTCTCTCCTCCTCCTCGAGAAATCTAGTCCGAATCAAAAATGAACCCGAATCGGTCGGTGTAATAATCGGATTGCCCAATTTGAGATCGGAAGACGTAAACGCTTCAGCGATTTTGGGAGCATCAACAGTCTGCTGAAACTTCAGCTCCAGCAAACTACCACCTGTGAAATCGATCCCAAAATTGAAACCGAAAACAAGGAAAGCCAAAATCGAGAGACCGACCGCCAGACCGGACAGCCCGAACCAAATTTTGGAGCGGCGGATGAAAGAGATCATTGGAGAAAGATTAAGTTATTTTTTGAGTCCGTAAAATTTAGGGTTTCTGATCAAACCGACCAAAACGCGTAGAAAATTGCGCGAGACAGTGATCGCCGAGAACATAGAAATCAAAATACCAATTCCTAGAGTGAGACCGAAACCTTTGATCACCGAATCACCGAAGCCCCACAAAATCGCGCACGTAATTAAGCTCGAGACATTAGAATCGCGAATCGAAGTCCAAGCGCGATCGAAACCGTCTTCAAGCGCCCGACCCAGGCTCTTGCCTAGCGCGAGTTCTTCTTTGAGTCGTTCGAAAATCAAGATGTTCGCATCGACCGCCATACCGATCGAGAGAATCACCCCGGCCACCCCAGCTAAAGTCAGGACGACTCCCATCAGCTGCAAAACAAAAATCAAAATGACGCCGTAAATTGCGAGCGCGATTGCAGCAATGAAACCAGGCAGGCGGTAAAACAAAATCACGAAAAGCATAACTGCAAGCAAACCGTAAATCCCGGCCTTGAGCGAGGTCGCCAGCGCCTCGGCGCCCAGAGTCGCCCCGACGGTAAATTGGCCTGCTAATTTGACCGGAGCCGGAATCGCACCGGTGTTGAGATTTTGGGCCAATTGGTTGGCTTCTTCATAGCTCGCTAAACCGGAAATCACAGCCTGACCATTGAGAATCTCGGACTGGACAGTCGGCGCGTAGGCCGGATCATTCTCATCAATCTTACCGTCACCATTGGTGTCGATAATCGGCAAGCCGTCGAGAAAAATCGCAATCGGTTTATGCAGGTTGCGCTTGGTAATCGCGGCAAAAAGATCGACTCCGGCTGAATCCGTCTCGGCTGCTTTGGAATCCTGAGTGATCTCAGGACCAGTCGGACTCTCGGTCGGAGTGGCCGAAGCCGAATTTTGGACAATGCCGTAAATCGCTCCCGCCAAGGCAAAAGCCGCCAAAGTGGCCAAAATTTTATCGCGCCGCGAATTTTGGGCCTGACCTTCTGACATGAGCAGACCAATCAGTGAGCTGAAAAGTGTAATACCTGCCGCGATTGCGACTAGATACCAGACTAGAACCCACCAATTGACTGTCTTGGTCGCGACTGCCGACTGAGTGAAATAAATGTTTACGACCGGACGCATCGTGGTCGGATCGCTCCCGACATCAGCTCGACGAAAATGCTGACCCGTCAGACCAGTCGCTTTCCAGCCATCCGGCGCAGTCGAGAAAAAAGCCTTCGCAAACTTGACTCGCGCTTCCTGGGTCTTGGTCTCGGTAGCCGCTTTCAAATTTTCGTATTTGATAATGTGAAAACCGAAAGGCGACTCGACCACTTCAGGTAAAACTCCGAATTTTTCGGCTGCAAAAACTTTTTTGGAAAATTCCGGCACCATCTTGTCGGCTGAGAAAAATCCTAACTCGCCTGAATTTTGAGCCGCCGAAGGGTCGTCGGAATAGGTCTTGGCTAGCTCGGCAAAATCAGCGTCAGGCGCGGTTGCCTTGGCGAGAACTTCTTGGGCTAATTTTTCGGCTTCCTGCTTGCTGCGAGTCTCGGTCGCGGCCGCCGATTGCGCTCCGGCATAGGAAATCAAAATATGACTAGCTTGGCGCTCTTCCGCAGTCGTCTCCGTCCGCTCGGCTGAATCTTCCCGAGCCAATAATTGAACAACGTAAAAGCCCTGCTTTTGTTTGACCGAACCGGTCGAGTCGACAAAGTACTCTCCACCCGGAGAAACTAATTTTGGATAAACCTGCCCGATATCTAACTTGGCGGCTTCCTGAAAATCAGGACTCAAGTCTTTAACCCATTTCCAACCCGGCTCGACAACCTTGCCCTCGACAATGGTGTCCTCATCTTTGGCTAAAGTGATGGCTGGCTTGTTTTCGAAATCACCAAAAATTTCGTCAAACTTGGCTGGCTCGGCAACTGCCCGCGCTAGGAAATCTTTGGCTTTGGCTTCAATCTCGGAGGCAGCTTTGGTATCGACCTCGGTGTTTTGTTCTTTAAATTCAAGCTGGATCGTCTTCCCGACAATCGCTTTGGCTTGTTCAATGTCTTTAATTCCAGCCAACTCGACGATAATGTGCTCTTCATCCCCGATGCGGGAATTGAAGATATTGGGCTCGGAAACTCCCAGACCGTTGACCCGACGCTCAATCACTTCTTTGACTCCCGCTACGATCTTGGGAACGTCGGCAATCGGGATATCTTTGGTAATGACCCGATAATCAAGGTGCGCTCCGCCCTGTAGGTCCAGACCGAGGCTGACTTTCGAATCAGCCAGCTGCGCGCCGACCAACGGAACTTTGTCCAAGAATGTCTTCTGGGCTGGCGGCAGATCAATCAAAGCCAAGATTCCGACCAGCACGATAATCCCGATTAGCCTCAGCCAATTGTTTTTAAACATCGCAAGAGTTTTTAAAGTTTGGGTGAGTTTAACGAGGTGGGCCATTTTTGTGAAGACAAGGCGAAAATCCTTGTTCGCCCGGTTAAGTTTGCTTGAAAAACAAGCCATTTTCTGCTAAAATGGCCGGACACCAAAATCAAAACAAATTGAACCTATTCCTGTTCATTTCCGCTCTGATAAATGGCTCAGCCGCTCTGATTGCAGGCGGATTAGTTTATTTTCAAAAAAAGCACAACCTCGTCCACCAAACTTTCGCTGTTTTCTGCTTTGCGCTGGCCTTTTGGGCTTTTGGTAGCTTTTGGCCGATCGCAACCCAGGATGCCGAGCTTTCTTTGTTGTCTTTCCGAATTTTGCACGTTGGAGCGTTTTTCTTAGCAATTGCGAATTTCCATTTCGTGAGCGCGCTCCTCGGAACCGTCGACAAACAAAAGCTGTTGATCCGTCTCGGCTACGCTTCTGCAATTTTGTTGTTGCCTTTGATCGGAACAAATTTTTTCATTACTGGGGTCGGTCCGATCGATGATTTTGCCTTTTGGCTACGACCCGGAATTCTGTATCACGTTTGGATCGTCATTTGGTTGGCTTATTTCGGACTGACTTTTCATGCTTTAGGAGTTTCTTATAAAAAAAGCGAAGGCCTGAAAAAACAGCAAATCAAATACATCTACCTCGGCGAAATCGTGAGCTTCGCGGCCTTGGTCATGAATTTTTTGCCGGCCTACGGACTCGAAGTGCCAATCTATTTCAATATTTTATTGACTGGCCAAATCGGCGCTTTTGCTTACACGATTTTACGTTTCCGTCATCTCGACGTGCAGCTCAGCATTTTGGGAATCGTGCAAAAAGTCGTCTCGCTGGTAATCGCACTGGGCCTCGGTCTAGGAACTTCCTATGTGGTCTTTTTCCGACAAGAGCAGCCTCCAGTTTTACTGCTCTTTCCAATTATCTCTTTGGCGACTTACTTCGCGCTGTCCGGTTTTTTCAGCTCGCGTTCTTTTTATCGCATGCTCGGCATGCGCCATGTCGACGATTTTACAAAGGCGATTGAAGATTTTTACGAGCGCAAACTTTTTTATAAAAATTTTGAAGAGCTGAGCAATTCGGTTCACACGATTTTCGTCCAAAATCTCGGCATCAGCTCGGCTGCCGTCACGCTTTTAAGCTCAAAGAATGAGACTACTTTTGCGCCTCTGACTGATTACTTCGATAAATTTCACGAGGAGTATCTTTTACTGACTGAATTTTTTCCGGAAAAAGATGGTGACTTCGACGCACTTTTAAAATTGGGAGCGATTTGTTTGCCGCTGCACGGCGAGCATGGTCGGTTGATTGGTTTTTTCTTTCTCGGTCATAAGCCGCGCCAAAATACCTACACGCAAAAAGAACTCCAAATTTTGAAAGCGGCCGCGACTCATATTTCGCTTTCGCTGAAAATTTTGAACTACAACGCTGATCTGCAAAAAGAGGTCGCCCGTAAAACACAGCAATTGAAAATCCAAGCCGGAAAATTGGAAGTTTCTTATCAGAAATTACAAAAGGCCGATGCAGAAAAAGACATGTTTTTTTCGATGACCTCGCACGATTTGCGCACGCCACTCACAATCATCAAGGGCTATGACGACTTTCTGCTTTCGGAAAAATTTGGGAAATTGACCGACAAGCAAAAAGAATTTTTGGGACGCATCGCAGCCTCGACCGAAAATATGCTTTGGCTGGTGAATTCGATTCTCGACCTCAGCAAACTCAATGCTGGCCGCATGGAATTCAATTTGGCTGAAATGGATTGGCTGGAAGCCGCGACTGGAATCGTCTCTGATTTCAAGATCAAATGCGCCGAGAAATCGATTGAGTTGAATTTCGAACACGCAGAAAACCTGCCGACGAAAATCACGACTGACGGTGAAAAAATAAAACGCGTCTGGATGAATCTATTGATGAACGCCTTCAAGTTCACTCCGGAAAAAGGCAAGATATTCTTGCGCGTCAAAGCCGACGAACAGGCCGGATTTTTGCGTTTCGAAGTCGAGGACACTGGCGTCGGCATTCCAAAAGAATCTTTTAAATTGGTTTTCGATGAATTCCGGCAATTTCACAATTCCGAGCAGAAGGGCGGAACCGGGCTCGGGCTAGCCATCGTGAAAAAAGTCGTCGAACGCTTGGGCGGCAAGATCTGGTTCGAGAGTGAAGTCAATCGCGGCTCGAATTTTATTTTTACGATTCCGATCAATCCACAAAAATAAATGCACTCGCCTGATTTTTTCACGGCTGGAAACGGAGCGCTCGCGGTCGCAGTCGGGGCCTATGCGCTTTGGAAATTTCCGCGCAATGTCGTAAATCAGGCGCTAGCAATTTTCACGGGCGCAATCGGAGTTTGGGCAATTGCACTTGTTTTTGACAGTCCGTTACTCATCGGCGCGGCAGCGGCCTCACTCGCCATCGCGGCCAATTTTCACTTTACGCAAAATTTAATCGGCAATGGTTCAGCAAAATTTGGTCGCGCACTCGCGGTCTATGCTGGCAGCCTCGGCCTGTTTGTCCTGCTCGCAATCAATCAACTTGGTTTTTTGGCGATTCCTGCCAGTGGTGAGATTTGGTTTGCCGGGATGCTCGCCGTCCTGTTCTTGCCGATTTTCATGCTTCTGCAGACGATTGGGAATTTCTCCGGAATCAAAAAATACCAACTCAAGTTTGTCCTCTTTGAATATATTCTTGCGCTTACGATCGGCTCAGCCAATTTTATTATGTTCTGGCATCTGGATCGGACCCCGACAGAAAATTTCATTGCCACGCCGCACATTCTTGGTGGAATGCACATTTTTCTCGTTTTTTATCTTTTTGTGGAATGGAAGTTTTTGAAACTCAAAATCATCGCGCCGGAAATTTTAAAGAAAGCCCTAGCGTTCGCGTTCGCAACCGCCATCGCGATTTTGGTGAGTTTTTTTAATTTTGCTCATTCTGAAATTTTTACCCACCTCGCGGCAATCGTGACCGCAATCGTGATTTACACTTTAACGCTGCGTTTTTTTGACGCGCGAAATTGGTTTGCAGCGGTAAGTCTCAAAAATTTCCAGCGTGTAGTCGAAGCTTTTAAAAACCAAAATATTTTTTACGCTTCACTCGCCGAGCTAGAGGAAAACATCCGGCAGAATTTTTCGCGCAAAATCGGGATAGACGAAGCACGCGTCATCGTTTTGGATCTGGAAAACGGCGAATCACAATTTCCTCAACTTGAAAAATATTTTGCACATAGCAGCCGTTACCTCGTCACGACGGAAGAAGATTATCTGGCAAAAAACAAACATATCGCCTGTCCTTATCTCGATGAGCTGCGCAGTCTGGGTGACGTTTGCTTTCCGCTCTTTCAGAATACCAATGAACTGATTGGATTTTTGGTAATTCGGCGCGGCAATGATAATGATATTTACGTGGAAGAAGAATTAAAATTACTGGAAGGCGGCGTGCATTACATCGCGCTCTCACTCATGGCGATTTTGTACACCGAGAAGTTGCGACGTCAGGCGGCACGCTTGCGAGAAGACTATGAAAAATTGAAAACACTCGACAATGCCAAAGACTCTTTTATCGCGAATGTTTCACACGAGCTGAGAACACCGGCCACCGCGATCAAAGGCTACGCCGATCTCCTCGCTCAGGCCAGCGCAGGTGAACTGAATGAAAAGCAGAGAGATTTTACGAATCGCATCGAGCGCAATACCAATTGGCTGCTCTCACTCTTGACCGACATTTTGGAAATCACCCAGCTCGAAAGCGAGCAAATCCGATTCAGTTTTGAAACTGTGCGCGCCCGCGACCTGCTGGAAAAATTAGCCAAGAAATGGAAAAAGGCCTGCCAGGCGAAAAAACTAAAATTTGAATTCGAGTTTGCGACCGCCCCGCAGATCAAGCTGCAGACCGATCCGGTGAAATTGACTGAGATTCTAGAACGGCTACTTGGGAACGCTTTGAAATTTACCGAAAGGGGCGGTGTCGCGCTCGGCGCACGAACCGGTGAGGGCTTTTTGGAAATCGAAGTACGCGATACCGGCATCGGAATTCCGCCTGAGAAAATTGAAAGGATGTGGGACAAGTTCTCGCAAAGTGCTGATTTTCTCGGCAAAAGTGATCAGAGCGCGGGACTCGGGCTTGCAATCGTCAAGAAACTCGTGGAAAATTTATCCGGGAAAATTTCTGTGCAAAGCAAGTTGGGCCAAGGCTCGACTTTCCAGCTTTTAATCCCCCTCCAAAATGCATGAAAACAAACTCAAGATCTTGATCATCGAGGACAACGCCGATTTGTGCGAGATGTTCAAAACCGCTTTCGAGGCGAAGAACTACGAAGCACTGATTAGTTTGAATGGGATGGATGGCATCACCAAAGCCGCTTCTTGGAAGCCAGATGTGATCCTGCTCGACATCATGATGCCGCAGATGAACGGCTACGAGGTCTTGAGTGCTTTGAAAAATAACACCTCGCTCCCGACCAAAGTCGTAGTCAGCTCAAATCTCGAGCAGCAAAAGGACGAACAAAAAGCGATGGAAATGGGAGCGGATTTATATTTGAAAAAATCGGAGCACACGCCTTTCGAGACGGTCGACAAGGTGAACGCACTGATGGGCGTCAAATAATTATTTGCGGCGCGCCAGCTTGCGATCAAGTTTTTCGTCGTTGCCGCTTCCCGAGCGACCATAATCGTCCTCGATTTTGACGACGTCGGTCAGCTCTGGCGTCGAGACTTCGAAAATTTTGGAGAGCGGCGCGAGCCCTTCTAGGCGGTGAATCGTCTTGGGGGGGATATGAAAAACCTGACCCGGTTTGAGAATTTTGGTTTTTAACTTTTTAAGATTTGGCCCGAAAGTCAGCCGAACTCGGCCGGAAAAAAGTAACTGGGTTTCTTCTTTCTTCTCGTGAAACTGGAGACTCAGACGCGCTCCTTTTTTGACCTCGAGAATTTTGCCAGCGTAATGCTTGGTCGCAGCGAACCAGATTTCACGCCCCCAAGGCTTCGGTTTGATCTTTGGCCAGGATTGCATGGTTAGATTCTAACAAAACGTTTTTTGCGCTAAAATCAATTGCCGTTTCTAATCTAAAATTCGCTTATGAATTCAAGCAATCCACCCAGTGGCGACACTCAGAATCCCGCCGACCAAAAGGCAAAACCTGACAGTGATTTCGAGGAAAAATATTTACGCGCTTTGGCTGAGCTGGAAAATTTCAGGAAACAAGTCGAGCGTGATCGAGCCGAACGCGCCAAATTTGCCAATGCCAACTGTCTCGCAGCCATCCTACCTGTTTTGGACAATTTCAAAAGGGCGGCGGCGCACCTACCTGAAAATTTGCAAAAGGACGATTGGGCGGTCGGCATCTCCGCGATCGAGAAGCAATTTGAATCTACCTTGGAAAATTTGGGACTGAGGAAAATCACGGTCGAACCCGGAGAGTCGCTCGATGCGAATCGGCATGAAGCGATCGCTGTCGGACCGGGAGAAGCCGGGAAAATTTTGGAAATAATTGACGATGGCTACGAGCTGAATGGAAAAATTTTGCGTGCCGCCAAAGTCCGGGTCGGAGCTTAATTTTTGAAAATGCTGCAATTCGCTTGGCCGACGACAGGAAATGAAAACCGACTCGCTGAGTTGGAGCGCGATCTTTTGCAAAATCAGATTTCACACGCCTACCTCCTGGCTGGTCCGGCCGAAGTCGGGAAGCTCACTGCTGCTAAATTTTTTGCCCAGCTTCTAATTTGTCAGGGCCAAGCCTGTGGCGAATGTGTCGATTGCAAATTGATTCGTGCGAATAGCCACCCGAATCTCACAATTGTCGATGACTTGTGGATTGAGGGAGTGAATGAAGATCTGGAAGTCTTGGCGCGGAAGTCGAATTTCAATCAAGCTCAACGCACCAAGAATCCCAAGGCCAAGACTGAGACGATCCGCCTCGATGATTTGAGAGAAATCCTGAGCCGTGTGAATCATGTCAGCTCCGGCTGGAAAGTTTTTGTGATTCACAATATTGAGCGATTGAACCGTGAAGCTGCCAATTTTTTCTTGAAAACTCTGGAGGAACCGCCGCCACGTACAGTTTTCATTTTGACGACCAATAATCTGCCCCTGCTTTTACCAACTCTGGTTTCGCGCTGCCGCGTTTTGAATTTTGGCAACGTGAGTCCGACCGCGATTGAAAAAATGCTAATCAGACAATTCCCAAACCTGACCGAGCTGGAACGAATCCGCGTCGTGAATTTCGCGATGGGTAAACCGATTCGTGCGCAAAAGCTGGCCGCTGATCCGACCGTTTTTCGTGAGTTCAAAGAATATTTCGAGCAACTCAAAAATTTACTTGAGCGGCCGAACTTGGCGGAAAAATTAGCCTTTGCCGAAAAAGTCAGTGTGAACGATGCTGAGGTCGCCAAATTTTTGGAAGCCTTCGCCTACTTCTTGCGCAGCTTTCTTTTGACCCGGGCAAAAAATCCAGTCGCAAATTCGCGCTACTCGCCCCAAAAGCTTGTAGAATTGATCCGGCGTCTCGACGCGACACGCGAGCTGGTCGCGAAAAATGTAAACTCGCGGCTCGCGGTCGAAAATCTCTTACTTCAAATTTAATTCTTAGTCTTTACTTCTTATTGCTTACTTCTTATTCCTTACTCCTTATTCCTTACTCCTTATTCCTTACTCCTTACAATGAACCTCGGAATTAAAAATTTCTATGACGATGCGGTCTTCGTGACCAGCGCGGACAATGATCTGAATTTGCAGCTGGGCGATAAAATTATTTTCGAGCAAAAAGAAGTCGAGCACTTCGGCGAAATCGTTTTTCTCGATCGCAAAAAACTAGCGGCCGACGAGATTTTGCTGGAAGGAAAAATCCTACGCAAAGTTAACAAAAAAGATTTAGCAAAAATCGAGACCCAGGCGGCCGAAGCGGCAGAGTCGCTCGAGAAAGCGCGTGCGAAAGTAGCTGAGCTAGATCTGAAGATGCAGATCACTGAAGCACGACTCGACTTCGCGGGCAGCGAGCTGAATTTCTTTTTTACGACTGGCGAAAGAGTCGAGTTCAAAGACGTCGTGCCGCGTCTAGCTGGAGTGATGCAAAAGAGAATTCACCTCACCCAGCTCGGGATGCGCGACCGCGCCAAGGCCTGCGGCGGCTTCGGGATCTGTGGACGCGAACAGTGCTGCTCGAGCGGAGTCTTGGGAAAGTTCAGGAGCATCACCATGGAAATGGTCAAAACTCAGGAGCTCGCGATGAAGGGTGCTGAAAAACTTTCCGGCCCTTGCGGCAAGCTGCTTTGCTGTCTGGCTTACGAGCTGGAGGAATATGAACGAGCGCGAAAAAAAATGCCGACCTGGGGCGCACGAGTAAAAACTGAAAAAGGCGAAGGCAAAGTCATCGCGCTCGACATTTTGAATCAAAATGTAAAAGTCTACCTCGAAAAGGGCGGGGCGCAGGTCTTCCCGGCTGATTCGGTCAAAGTTGTAAAATAGATTCGATGATCCAATCCTATCTCATCCTCGCGGCCGGCAGCGGAATCACTGGGATTCTCTTGCGTCGCAAGAAGCTGAATGTCGTCGCAAAGCAGGTTCAAAGACAATTTGAGAAAGAACAACACAAGCTGAATACCGAATCACGCTCGGAAAATCTTTTGCGCGCGCGCATCTCGCTCGAGGAGAAATCGCGCAAAATCCAGGAAAGCCTCGGGCAGATCGCCGTCCTGCTGCGCAAAGCCGAGACGCACTTCGCGCGCAGCGAGTGGGTCGAGGCTGAAAAACTTTTGATTCAGATCCTAGCCCTCGACGAGCATAACCTCAATGCGAACCGCTTCCTAGGATTGACTTACCTGCATCGCGAGGAGTGGAAAAAGGCCGAGCTGATTTTCCAAAAACTCGTCGAAGCCGAACCGAAAGAGGCTAGCCACTTCGGCAATCTCGGTTTGTCTTTTTACCATCAAAAAAAATATCCACTCGCGCGTGAGGCCTTTGAGAATGCGATTCGCCTAGATTCGCAAAAAGCAGCGCGCTGGCTCTCGCTCGGCCAAATTCATTTGAAGCTGAAAGATTTTGCAGCAGCTGAAGAAGCCTTCAAAAATGCCGTCAAGCGTGATCATCGTAATCTCGATTATCTTTTCGCTTTGGCCGAGGCTTACGAATTGGCCAAAAACGGCAAGGCTGCCATCAAGACTTATGAGCGCATTTTAGAATTGTCGCCCTACAACGAAGAGGTCAAGAAAAAGTTAGAGATTCTCGAACCAAAAATTTAGCGCTGGGTTTCTAAGTTCGACTCAGGTTTGGGAATCTGATCTGCAGTGTTGTTGTGTTGCACTGGAGCGGGATAGGATCGCCCTTGCCAATTTTCTTGCAAATGTTCGTCAACCAAAGCGGTCGAGAGTAAATCGGCATGCAGTCGGCAATAGATTGAGCAGATAGCGAACAAAATTCCTAAAATCACAAAAATCGGCAGGAGACTTAAGACGACATTTGGTTTACGAGTCCGCAAGGCCAGATTCAATTTGACTCTTTTTCGGACTGGGGAACAAGTTTAAACAAAAAAACTTAATGGAAATTTAATCCTTAGCTTTGACCAACTTTTGGTCGGTATTGCAAGGCTTCGGCAACGAAATTTGTTTTAATCTTCTCAGAATTTTCGAGATCGGCGATCGTCCGCGCGAGTTTGAGAATGCGGTAGTACGCACGCGCAGAAAGTTGAAAATGCGCGACTGCTTGCTCGAGTAATTTTTTTGTCGGCTCATCGACAGCGCAGAATTTTTTCGTTTGCTCACTCGACATTTCCGAGTTCGCGTGAATTTTTAATTTCGCAAATCGATCAGTTTGAAGATCGCGCGCAGCCTGAACTTTCGCGCGAATCGACTCGCTCGACTCCGCATCCGCCGGCGCGTCGAGCTTTGCGAATTTCACGCGCGGGACATCAACGTGCAAATCAATCCGATCAAGCAGCGGCCCGGATAATTTTTTTTGGTAACGCTCAATCTCGCGCGGCGAACACTTGCAACCGTGCTCTAGATCAGTCGCAAAACCGCAGGGACAGGGATTCATCGCGGCGATCAGCGTGAAGCGCGCCGGGAAATTGACCGTCCCGGCTGCGCGCGAGATCGCAATCACGCCATCCTCAAGCGGCTGACGAAGAACTTCGAGAACCTGCGTCGGGAACTCGGCAATCTCGTCGAGAAAAAGAACCCCTTTGTGCGCGAGCGAAATTTCGCCGGGTCCGACCTTCCGTCCCCCACCGACAATCGATACGCCGCTCGCAGTGTGATGCACGGAACGGAACGGACGCACAGCCACAAGCGGACTTTTCGCAGGCAGCAATCCGGCGACGGAATAAATTTTGGAGACTTCGAGAATCTCGGCGACAGACATCCGCGGAAGAATCGTCCGGAACGCCCGCGCGAGCATCGTCTTGCCGCTCCCCGGCGGACCGGAAAAAAGAATGTTGTGACTCCCCGCCGCGGCGACAGTCAGCGCACGTTTCGCGTGCTCCTGTCCGCGGACGTGCGCGAGATCGACGCCATAATTTTCCTCAGCGATCAATTCGGAAATTTCCAATTTTGGAAGCGGCGCGATTTCTTTTTCGCCGGAGATGTGCCGAGCAAATTCGAGTAGGTTCGCGACGGGGAAAATTTTGACGTCGTCAATAATCGCCGCCTCCCGCGCATTTTCCGCCGGGACGAAAAAATTACAAAAGCCTTTTTTCTTGGCTTCCGAGACAATCGGAAGAATCCCCGCGACGCCACGCGTTTTGCCGTCAAGCGCGAGCTCCCCGATCAAAATCGTCTTTTCGATTTCGGGAATGCGGATTTGCCTGCTGGCAGAGAGAATCCCGGCCGCGATCGGAAAATCAAAACTCGGGCCCGACTTCGGCAAATCCGCGGGCGCGAGATTGACTGTAATTCTTTGCGTATGAAAAAAGAAGCCAGAATTCTTGACGGCGGAACGGACGCGTTCGCGCGATTCTTGAACTGCAATGTCGCCGAGTCCGACGACGAGAAATTTTGATTGCCCGGACAACAAATCAACTTCCACCTCGATAATTTCACAATTCAGTCCGACTGTCGCGGCAGAAAAAATTTTTGCTGGCATTGAGTAATTTTAGGTTTAATTCTGCCTGCAAAAATGAAATTTGGATTAAACCCAACCCTTGGAAAATTTGAAAATTTTAACGACTCCTGACGGAGACTGTCATTATCCATGCTGGCCGCTCGTTTTGACTGCAAAACAATTTGAATCACTTGCTGCAGCAAAACAAAAGCGTCTGGTTGCTTATGTAAGGCGATGGGTAGACAAGGTCAATCAAGGTCGCGGCGCTCAACAAGTCCTCGGCGCTCAATTCTCGGGTTACTGCGCACTCATCCAAGAAGCAAAATGCCATTCACGCGAGAAAAAATAAAACCGTAGCCACAGCCAGCAAATAGAGCGAGAAAATTTTCAGTGAGTGTTTTCTGATGAAGCGCAGCAAAAACGCGGCGGCGGCGAAGGAAACTACCGCGGAAACTACGAAGCCGAAGAGCGTCAATTCGAGCGGCGGCAAAGTCATCTTGCCTGCTAGGACTTCTTTCACGATCAAAACGATCGCCCCGGCTGTCGCTGGCGCGAGCATGAGGAAAGAAAACTTGGCGGCGGCTGAGCGCGAAAGCCCCGAAAGCATTCCGGCAGCAATCGTCGAACCACTGCGGGAAATCCCGGGCAGCAACGCGACGGCTTGGAAAATCGACATCCAGAAAACATTTTTCCAGCCGACTTTCTGAGTTTTTTGGGAACCGAATTTTTCAGCCAAAAAAAGTCCAGCCGCGACCAAAACAAAAAACGCAGCCACAATCCAGACACGGTTTGAACCGCGTGTAAGCGTGTCAATCGCATCACCGAATAAAACACCAACAACCGCAGCCGGTATCGTCACGACGACCAATTGTCCGAAAAGCCGGCGCGAATCTTTTTGCCTTTCCCCGTCCGAACCAAAGGCCAATGACCAAAAACCAACTACCATTCCCCACCAATCACGCCAAAACAAAACCAGTAAAGCTAAAAGTGTCCCGGCATGCAGAACGACGTCAAAGGCTTTGAGGTGCTCGACATCGAGCTGAAAAAAATGCTCGGCCAAAAGCAAATGGCCGCTCGAAGAAATCGGAAAAAACTCAGTCAGCCCCTGCAGTAAACCGAGAAAAGAAACTGTGCTGAAATTCATTTGCGTCGTTTTTTGCTAAATGTTTTAGCCAACTTAGCTTTCTCAGATCGCAAGACCTCACGCACCTCTTCAGTTGCGGCATGGATTTTCTCATCAAAAATCTCGACGAAAGGGCGCATCCATTCGCGCAATTTGACGTGCCGCTGCCGCGCGACATATTTCATCCCGATCAGAGCAATCAAGATCGAGGCCGCCGCATCAAGCTGTAAATCGGAAAGCGTATCAAGGTAGGCAAATTCAAAATCAGGAGGATAGCCCATCCCGACAGCATCGGCACCGAGAAATTTCCAGCTCCAAAATTCCAGAATCTCCCAAACCCCCCCGAAGGCGATACCAATCAAGAAAGTCAGGAAACCAATCATCGGGATTGAGAGGCTAATTTTTTTAGTGAAATTGAGGGCGAAAACCAGAACAAAAGCCAGATAGACTAAAACAGCCGTCCCGCCAAAATGCAGCAGATTGTCCCACCACCAAAACCTATCGTAAAAACCAACCTCGCCAACCAACGATAAAGCTAACCAGACGGTCAGGAAAAAATCGAGCGTCCAGGGTAAATTCGTATTGTAGCTGCGATCGACAATCGCCGGCATCAGAGAAATGACCAAAGACAATAAAGCATAAGCCGCAATCAAAAAATTCCCAACCAGTACAAAATAGAAAATAACCGACAGCATGAAAAATTTACAAACCCAGGAAACAAGCGAGTTGGCCGAAAGAGTATAGTTCTTCATTTTTTAGATTCTGTTGCATCGGCGCGCCAGGAGCAAGTCAGCCAACGTCAGAGCGACCATCGCCTCAGCGACCGGAACAATCCTCGGCACGAGACAAGGATCATGCCGACCAGCAATTTGAATTTTTTGGGTTTTGCCTCTGTGATCAATAGTTTTTTGGGGAAGAGCAATCGAAGCAGTCGGCCGAATTGCGATTCGCAAAATTATTTCCGACCCATCTGAAATTCCCCCAGAAATCCCTCCGACGCGATTGGTTTTTTTGCGCGATAAAGATATCGGCTGGTCGTTCATTTCCGAGCCTCTTAATTTGGCTGCACCAAAACCGACTCCGAATTCGATTCCTTTGACGCCTCCGATTGAAAGCAAAGCCGCGCCAAGGCGCGCCGAAAGTTTGTCAAAAACCGGCTCGCCCAGACCCGCTGGGCAATTTTGAATCCGGACTTCGATAAGCCCGCCGACCGAGTCGCCTGCTCGCTGAGCTGCCAAGATCGCGGCCTCCATTTTTCGAGCGGCTGTCAAATCGGCTGCCCGAACAGGATTTTTTTCAATTACTTTGGCGTCGAATTTTTGACCAACAATTCCAGCAATTTCTTTCGCAAAAGCCGTGATTTTGATCTTCTTAGAATTGAGAATTGCTTTAGCGATTGCAGAAGCCGCGACTCGCGCGACCGTCTCCCGACCGGACGAACGGCCACCGCCACGGAAATCGCGCAGGCCAAACTTCTGCTGCCAAGTTAGATCAGCATGACCTGGCCGAAAAACTTTTTTAAGCCGGTTATAGTCAGCCGACTTTTGATCTTGATTGCGGATCAGCAGAGCAATCGGGGTCCCCAAAGTCAGACCTTCGAAAATACCAGAGAGAATCTCGACCTGATCAGTCTCTTGACGACTTGTCGTGACTTTGGACTGACCGGGCCGTCTTTTATTTAATTCTTTTTGAATTTCCTGGACAGAAATTTTGATCCCAGCGGGCACGCCGTCGAGAATACAGCCGAGCGCAGCACCGTGCGATTCGCCAAAAGTCGCGACTTTGAGTACGTTTCCGAAAATATTTCCACTCATCGCCGAATCTTTAAAGTGCCTTGATTTTAGCACGAAAAATCAAGCGCATTTTCGTAAAACTATCTCAACCGCACTTGGAAATTTTTCTATACGAGAAAAGCTGTGTAGGCCTAGTTGATCAGGTCTAAGCTCCCGAGAACTTTCAACCGCAAATTTGTTTTCCCAGTCATCCCCAAAAATATACCTTAGCCACAACTCCTCTCGTTTCCCAAAGCGAGGCAATTGCTCTCCCGTTAATATCTTTTCACAGAGAATGCGCGTCATAAAAACACCATCCTGTTTCAAGCAATCAAGAATATTGTCACCAACTGGCCTGTAGTTGAGCACTTCAGGCCATGCAGGAGCCGATAAACTTCTAAAGCACCAAGTTACTGCAGCAGGCGACAAGTCTTTGGGAAAACTATATGGATAATTAATAATTTCACGAACCAGCCTTTTTAAAACTTGAACTGCCTCGCCTTCGCCAAAATGTTCCAAACAGTATTGCCGATCAGGTTCTTGATATTCAAGACAGTCGGTAGCCACGAGCGTCCCGATCCTTCTTTCTGGCAGCCAATCAACCCCATTGACCAGCCACTGCAAGCCATAGTGGCAAGCACCTGATTGGATATCCAAAACCAATGGCCTTTCGGAATCTGGGGTTTCCTTTCCCAAATTGAGACAAATTTAAGTCGTATATTTTAACACAAAAAAAATCGCCTCGACTGTGTTTAGCTTTAAATTCTTGTCTTCAAGACTTTTCGATTCGTTTGAAGTTTTTTTAACTTTTCCGAAAGCATCTCGGACGAGAGAGAATCGCCCAAACTTTTACCAAAAACGCTAAAACTATTTTTTTCAAGCCATTTTGTGCTACAATATCTTGGGCTTGAACAAATTTTGCTTCCATCGTCTCGGGTGAACAAAAAACATCCCAAATTTAATTAAATTAGATTAGATTTAATTAAATTGGGTCTTTTTAAATTAACTTGACTAAAATATTGATAATTAAGCTTCGACTGCATATACTACATTTAGTTGCTCCCGGTTGGATTAACTTGACTCAAATCTTGCTAAATCATCTCGGATTAAATAAAATTCGATCCCCTCAAAAGATGATTTCATGCAAGATCGCATCCTCACCCCCGAGCAGGCTGGCGAAAAGCTGCAATTGCACCCTTTCACTATCCTGAACTACATCAAAGACGGGAAGCTGCGCGGTGCGAAGATTGGTCGGGTTTACCGGATCCGGGAGAGCGACATCGAGAAATTTCTCGACAGTCAAATGCTCACCACTCCATGATTACAAGCTGCCTAGAATGCGGAAAAGCGATCTCCACGAAACAAGAACGCTGTCCGTATTGCCAAGTTTTGAATGAACAAAACGAAGTTTTTAAAACAAAAAATCATAAAAAGAACTGGCTCGTGAAAACTCTCGCGCCGCTTTTTGAGTGATGTCATTTCCCCACCTCGCTGGAGGAAATCTTAAAAAAATTCGATGTTAAAGATTTTTAAAATCGCGCCCAGCCAATGGATAGACGAACATCGCATCGTCTACAAGCGCAAAGGCCACACACGTATCGAGGCCAGCGATGGGAGGATTTTGTGCGCTCCTCGCCCCGGTGAAAAAATTTTTGTCGATGGTCAAGGTAATGGTCTTTTATTCGCCTAATGCTCTCTCATATTTTTCTCAATTTCGGACTACTCCTGCTTAGTTTTTTCGTCTTGAATGAAGCATTCAAAAGCTATGACGATCTACGCTAGTTAAAAACTTTCACAAGAAAAAGAGGGCGCTCGGCCCTCTTTTTAAGTTTTTAGATTCTTGTTAGGTTCTTGGCGACTTCTAGAAGTCGGCACAGGTACTGGTTCCGTAAGTGAAAGTACCGACGGTCGCTCCAGCTTTGGTTGTCGCTTTGGTCGTATCACTAGCTGCAGCGGTGATAATCGGATCACCGACTTCAATCGACCTCACACTACTAGTGGAAGATTCCAGGCGTGTACCAAGAGCAAAAGACTGATTCGGAACTCCATTGCGCGAAGCGGTACAGTAAACATAAACATACGCAGCCGAATTAGTCGGATCTTTGAGCGCAGACTTCAGGTAGCCGCCGCTCACCAAAGTAGTTCCTAAGTTGGCTGCTGCATCAGGATATTTGTCGTTGTCAGCAAAATACATTTCCAAAGCCGTCGAAATCGCGTTGAAATCAGCTTCGCGCGCAGCGTCGCGGGCTTTGGCTGGCGCACCCATAACTTTCGGCAAGAGTGTTGCCGCGAGGATACCGATGATCATGATGACGATGATAAGCTCAACGAGCGTGAAACCCTTTGGGTTTCGCAATTTTGAGAGAAGACGCATTTTGGAGGGGGGTTAAATTTTGTTGAGAGAATTTTAAAATTTTCGCTTAACCAAAACAAACTTATTTTTTACCTTTTTCGCGAATTAATTTAGTCGCCAAAGCAAGACTCTCAAAAGTCCCCGCATCACTCCAAAATCCTTTTATTTTAGCTGAATGAAGCGATTTTTTCTGAAGAAAAAAATTGTTCACATCAGTAATCTCCAGTTCACCTCTTTTACTTGGATGAATTTTGCGAATGATGTCAAATACGCTTTTGTCGTAAAAATAGAGTCCTACAACTGCTAAATTGCTTTTCGGCTTTTTGGGCTTCTCGACGAGCCTGAGGACTCGTGAACCACGAACTTCGGCTACTCCGAAGCGCTCCGGATCAGAAACTTTTTTGAGGAATACCTGAGCGCCGGATTTAAATTTGCGAACTTCCGATTTGAACGAGTCTTCGAAAATATTATCACCAAGAATCACGGCGAGATTTTCGCCGCGCGCGAATTTTTGTGCGAGTCGCAGCGCGCCTGCTATCCCGTCCGGTTTTTTTTGCAGCGCGAAAGAAATTTTGAGGCCGCGGAATTTGGCAACGATTTTTTTAAACTGGGCTAAAAATCGCGGATCAGTCACGATCAAAACTTCGCGAATGCCAGAATTTTTCAAAGTCTCAAGCGGAAAAAAAATCATCGGCCGATCGTGAATCGGCAACAAATGTTTATTCGTGATTTGCGTGAGCGGAAGCAAACGCGTGCCTTTTCCGCCCGCGAGCACGACACCTTTCATAGTTAGTAGAAAGTAGTTGGTAGCTTGTCATTCCCGCGCAAGCGGGAATCCAGATTCAAGATTTTTTGGGAAATAAAATTTCTAGTTTTTTAAGATTCATAAAAGATGGAAATTCACAGCCTCCGCTAAAACCATTGTAAAATCGATAATTTAAAACTACATTCCCCTCAATCTTTACTCCTAAAATTTTGCCAATTTCTTTTGCTGTTTTTGGTAAAAAAGGAAACAACGCTAAAGCGATTTGCCTAATTGTTTCTAAAAGCATTTGCAAAACCTCTTTTTGTTTTTCGGGCTGGTCTGACAAAGTCCAGGGCTTTTCGTTTGTGATGAACTCGTTTGTCCACTCAATTAAATTGAAAATAGCCTTTAGCGCATTTGAAAAATCAAATTCTGTTTTAATTTCATTCTCCAAGCTGAACCACATTTGATTAATTTCCTCGACCGCGGGCAAATTTTCATCTTTTCCCCAATTTTTCATTTCCCATTTTTCGGAAAAGTTCATAGCCATCTTTACAACTCGCGAAACAAGATTCCCCAGTTTGTTCGCAAGCTGCGAATTGTAAACTTCCACGAAACGCGCCGCAGAAAAATCGCCGTCCTGTCCGTTCGGAATTTCAGACAGCAAATAAAAACGCAGCGCATCACTTCCCCATTCGCTCGAAACTGCGAACGGATCGACGACGTTGCCGAGACTCTTCGACATTTTTTGATTTTCGGAAGTGATGAAACCGTGAATGTAAATTTTGTCAGGCAGCGGCAGCTCCGCAGCGAGCAACATTCCGAGCCAAATCCCCGCGTGAAAGCGCACGATGTCTTTGCCGATGATGTGAATTTTTTCGGAAGCGATCCACCATTTTTGAAAATCCGAACCTTCATTTTCAAAATCAATCGCGGAAATATAATTCGTCAGCGCGTCGCACCACACGTACATCGTTTGCGACTCGTCGCCTGGCACGGGCACGCCCCATTTCAGTTTTTCGGAACTGCGCGAAAACGAAACATCGTGCAGTCCGTCTTTCACCACATTGAGAAATTCTTTCGCACGGAAGTGCGGCAGGATTTCGACTTTTTTCGATTCGAGCAATTCGAGGATTTGCTGCGAGAAATCCGACAACTTGAAAAAATAATTTTCTTCTTCGGTTTCTTCCAAATCCAAATTCGGATGATTCGGACATTTGCCGTCGACGAGATCTTTTTCTCTTTTGAATTCCTCGCAACCGGAACAATATTTCGCGGCATATTTTCGTTTTTCTAATTTCCCCGCCGCAGCGAGCTTCTGCCAAAGTTTTTGCGCCGCCGGAAAATGTCGCTTCGCATCCGAGGTGCGAATGAAATCGTCGAAGTCGAAGTCGAGCGCGGATTTCAGATTTTGAAATTTTTGCGAATTTTGATCGGTCAAATCTTTTGGAGTCGTTTTCAGTTCAGCCGCAGTTTTTTGGATTTTGAGACCGTGTTCGTCCGTCCCGGTTTGGAGACGCACGGAATTCCCGCGCTGTTTCAAAAATCGCGCGAGCGCGTCCGCTTCGATCGCTTCCATCGCGAAACCGACATGCGGCGCGGCATTCACATACGGCAGCGAAGTCGTGATGTAAAAACTTTTCATTTGCGAGATTTTACAACAAAAAAAGGCGCAGCCGCAGCCACGCCTTTTTTCAGATTGAGAGAATTATTTTTTCATCCCGAGCTTCCAAACTTTTTTGCCTAGCAACCAAAGCACTTTGAGAAAACCGAACGCGACGGCGAGATAGAGCAGCGCGGCCGCGGAATAAAGCACGAAGCTCACGAGTCGCACCGAGACGAATTGCGTCAAATCGGTCAGATTGTTGACGAAATCGCGGAGCGCGTTTTTCCAGCTTTCCGAAATCTGTTTCCAGTCGACGAATTTTTGTTCGTAAACCGAGACATTGAAGGTCGTATTTTTGATTTGGCGCAGTAAATCTTCACGATTGCGCTGAACTTGTTCGATTTCTTGCGTGATCGAAATTTTGGTTTGCGCGAGCTGCTCGATCGAATCAATTTTGAGCTTGATCAGGCTGGTCAAATTCTCAACGTCGCGAGAATTGGTCGCGAGTCGCATCAAATCTTCGTACGCTTTTTGCGCATCAGTCAGAGTCGCTTCGGTTTGCTCCAATTTATTTTGCAAAACTTTGAGCTGATCGCTCGTCCCCTCGACCGAGCGTTGAATCGTGTAAATATTTTGATTAATGTCCTCAGGATCAAGCGATTTCAAAATTTTGAGAACCTCATCAGCGCGTTCATTTGGCACTTCAAAAGTGAAATTGCAGCTCGAATCGCTCTCGCTCGAATTGGAAAAGATAATTTCCGGATCGGATTTGAGATTGAGAATCGTCGCACAAATTTCGGTTTTGTCGCTCGGCTGATAATTCGCGTAATAATTTTTGACCTCGTAATCCTCAGCGGTCGCGTCGATGACCTCACCGCTCGGTCCGGGAATAGGCGGAATGATGTTACGCGAAGAAGAAACCGCCATTTTGGAGTAACCAGCTGAATCCATCGCCATTTCGGGAACCGCGCCATAGCCGCCGCGACTGTAATTACCCAAAAAAGGCGAAACGACAGTCTTGAAAGCAAAAGAAACAATTCCGGCAATCAGGCCAAGTGCGATCACGCCCAAGATGAGCAAACCAAAAATCTTGACAAATGATTTGAATGACCAATCAAAGTTTTTGAAGAGATTCATTTTGCAGGGGGTTAAATTTTGCCATTATCTTTTACGAAATTTTGGTAAAAAAGTAACTTACTCCCACTCAATCGTAGCGGGCGGCTTATTGGTCAGATCGAGGAAAACATGTTCGACGCCTTCAATTTTCTTTAATTTATTAGCGGCCGCCGCAAAAAATGCTTTTGGCAAACGGGCAAAATTCGCAGTCATTGCTTCTTCCGAATTGATCGGCCGCAGAATAATCGCCTCGCCAGATTGCTCGAAAACCGGAGCGAGGACGACCGGAAACTGCCAAACTTTGGCGTAAAGTTTTTGCGTTGTGAGAATTTTATTGACAATCGCATCAGCCTCACGCACCAGCTCAACTCGCGAAGAATTCAGTTTGGCAGCAAAGGTCTGGAAGACACGAGGAGCTTTGGAAGAATCGAGACATAAAATTACTCGGTTGATTTCAGAAAATTTATTGACGATCCAGGTCGCGATGGCCGATAATTTTTCAAAATCGCGCGCCGCGGTGAAAAGTGCAACCGGATGAGCGAAAGTCCTGGCATCACCCTGAACTCCGACCGAACGCAAAGGCAGGACTTTGCCGCGAATTTTCCATTTGCGGAAAATCTCAGTTTCGATTTTGTTGGTCGTTTTGGGTTTTTCGGATTGGCCGCAGAGAATCCGCACTCCCAGTCCTGGTCCGGGAAAAGGATGGCGCTCGATTAAATTTTTGGGGAGCTTCAGCTTCTTGCCAACTTCACGCACCTCGTCTTTGTAAAGTTCCGCGAGAGGCTCGACGATCAAACCGCGCTCAATCATTCTTTCAATTTCCTCAACTCGATTGTGATGCGTTTTGATTTTGTCGGAATTTTTCGTGCCAGCCGACTCGATCGTGTCGGGATAAATCGTGCCCTGTCCGAGCAACCACTCGCGCGGGTTGAAACGTAAGCGCTTCAAAACTTTCCTCTGAACCTTGAGGAAGACGCGACCGATAACGCGACGTTTTTCTTCCGGGTCAGTAATGTTTCTCAGGGCAGCTAGGAAATGACCTGCCTCGTTGGCAACTTTCAGATTTTCGAATCCGGCTTTTTGTAAACTTTTATGGACTTGCTCAGCTTCATCCTGGCGCAAAAGTCCGGTATCAATCATCAAGCCAAAAACTCTCTTCTTGCCCAGAGCCTTTTCGAGTAAAGCGAACGCGACGGTCGAATCAACTCCGCCCGAGACCAGCAAAAAAACTTTTCTCTGGCCAACCTGCTTTTTGATTTTGGCAATCTCGTCTTTGAGAAATTTGTCGAGATTCCAGCTTTTTTTCGCGCCGCAAATCTGGATGAAGTTCGCCAAAATCTTATCGCCAAACTCTGTGTGTCGCACCTCCGGATGAAACTGCACGCCAAAAATCGGTGTTTCACGCTTTACATTCGGTGTCGCGTGTTTGCCTTCGATTGCGGCGAATTCACAATCCTCCGTCGAAGCGATTTTTTGAAATCCTGCTGGCAGCTTGACGACCTCATCACCGTGGCTCATCCAGGCAATCGAACTTTTGGGAACTTTTTCTAGCAATTTCGATTTGCCCAAGATTTTTAATTTCGCTTCACCAAACTCACCGCCAGCCGCTTTTTTGACCTTGCCGCCTAGGGCTTGGACGAGAAACTGCAGACCGTAGCAAATTCCCAAGACCGGCTTACCTAAAGCGAAAATCGTCGAGTCAACCTTGGGCGAGTTTTTTTCGAAAACGGATTGGGGTCCACCCGAAAGAATCACGCCTTTGTAGTCTTTCAGCTCCGTGACAGGATCAATCAAATTTTGCGGCAAAAGAATCTCGGCTAGGATGCCAGCCCGCCGAATACGGTTCGCGATGAGATGAGCATACTGCCCGCCGAAGTCGAGAACGGCGATTTTGTCCACGGGTGAGATTTTACATCATCGAGCATCCAAGACCTAGCATTGCTAAACTTGCACCTGAACTGATTCGCAAATAACCAAACAAAAAATCCGGAATTGAAATTTAAAATTTAAAATTTAAAATTCCCCCGTGATTGTCTTCGAAAACGCAACGAAAAAATATGGTGGCCGAGTCGTCCTCGATCGGGTGAATTGTGAGATCGGCGGCGGCGAATTCGTGAGCGTGGTCGGGCCGAGCGGCGCAGGCAAGACGACTTTTGTGAATCTACTAACTGGCGCGATCCATCCGACTGAAGGCAGCGTTTCGGTAGACAATTATAAAATCAACGAATTGGACGAGATTTCACGCGCCTTGTATTTGAGAAAAGTCGGCGTGATTTTCCAGGACTATAAATTGCTGCCGAAAAAAACTGTTTTCGAAAACATTGCCTTCGCGCTCGAAGTCTGCGGCGATCCGTCCAGCCTGATTAAAAAAAGAGTCGATGAGGTGATCAGCATTGTCGGCCTGGCGCATCGACGCAACGCTTTTCCTTCCCAGCTTTCTGGCGGCGAATGTCAAAGAACCGCGCTCGCACGCGCGCTCGTCCACGAGCCAGCCTTGATAATTGGCGACGAGCCGACTGGCAATCTCGATCCCAAGTCGGGAGCGGAAATCATTGATCTTTTACTGGATATCAATAAAGCTGGTGCGACTGTCATCCTCGCGACACACGATCGTGAGACAGTCGATCGGATCAAAAAAAGAGTGATCCGCATCGAGCGTGGCAAGTTGGTCAGCGATCTGCAATCGGCTGGTTATCATCCCGAAAAATAGTCCGGCAACATTCCGCCCTGCTCGCAAGCCAATTTAGTGGATTCGGCTTTTTAGAAAACCTAGAATCAATCCCTTTCAAAAAAATGGAACTTGATTCAAAACAAATCGCGAAACTCGAAGATACCTTGCTCGTAGCACGGAAAATCCTGCTCCTGACTCACAAAAATCCGGATGGCGACGCGCTCGGCTCGCTGCTCGCGCTTTACCAAGTTTTGGTGAAAGCTGGTCGCGATGTCGTCGCGGCGTGCCACGATCCCGCGCCTGCGATTTTGAAATTTTTGCCCACAAGCGAAAAAATCGTCCAGGAATTTGATCCGACCGAATTCGACTTGGTAATTGTTTTGGATTGCGGCGATATTCACCAAACCGGATTCGACAAAACGAAGACCGAGCTTTTTGACGGCTCAAGGAGATTGGTAAAAATCGACCATCATCCCGTCGCAGAAAATTTTGGGGCGATTCAAATTGTCGAACCATATTTCTGCGCGACGAGCTCGATCCTCGCAAAAATTTTCGAGACTTTGGGCATTCCGATCTCGCCGGATGTCGCGACTTGCCTGCTCTGCGGTATTTCGACCGACACCGGTTCATTCCGACATTCCAATACGAAGCCAGCGACTTTGCGCATCGCAGCCCGACTTTTGCGCCTTGGCGCGAATAACTTTTTGATCGCGAAAAATATTTATCAGTCGACACCGCTTCCGGCTTTGAAACTTTGGGGCAATGTTTTACAAAGTTTGCGGCAAACCAGCGAAGGAGTGACACTCGCGATCGCACAGAGGAAAGATTTCGAGTCAGCGGGCGCACAGGACGAAGATCTCGCGGGCGTGGTTGATTATGTGAATGCCGTCCCGAACGCGAAGTTTTCGATTTTATTGAGCGAACGAAATGGAATGGTCAAAGCGAGTTTGCGGACACTAGACGAGGCGACTGACGTAGCGGCAATTGCAAAAAAATTCGGCGGGGGCGGACATGTGAAAGCGGCTGGTTTTGCCGTCCCGGGACGATTGGAAAAAGAAGTGCGCTGGCGCGTCGTGCCGATCGAAAAGAATGATTCTGCGAATTAGCTCTCTTTTTAAAAAACACTCTGCTCGGGCGCAAGCTTTCCTTTGAGCATAGACATAGTTATATATCCTGACGAATCAACAATATCAGACAATTCTTTTGCTGACACCTGTTGCAAACCGGCTGCTCTGCCAACTCTATCTAAAATTCTACCGATGTCCCTACCTACAAGCCGACCGAGTGTTCCAATCTTGGTAGTTTCAATTCCCATAATCTCATCTATATTCATAAACGAAAAAAGCATTGTGATCTGATCGAAATCATAAGCACCCAGATACCATATTAATCCGGGAGAAAGATTTTTTAGTTTTTCAGCACTGCCTGCTTTGATTAAAAGGCATTGCAAAACATTGAGGTCGTAGTTTTTAAATTGAGCAATCTCGGCAGTTGTCCAACCTTTAATTTTATTTCTTCTAAAAAAATCTATTTGCATCGGCGAAAGACCGGCTTTCCAAAAAGCCTTGTATAATAGGACTGGACTCTGAAAAAGAGCTGCAAGTAAATCGCGCAAATCCTCTTTGAACTTTATCCGTTCTAGGTCGATAGTTTTTTCCGGAAGTTCAGACATCACAAAATAAATAAGTCTCTATTATACGGGGAGAACATTATTTGTCAAATAGATTTTTATCTCTTCACTCGAAATTTCACATTTTCCGCCAGCTCGGGAATCGTCCGCGCCCAAAATGGCCAGGAAGAAATTACGGCGTTCGAGACTTCCGGCAGATTGCGGATGTAAGCTTCCGCTTCGGCAACCGATCGACCCAGGATGCGCGCTTTGAGTTTGCTAACCAAGCGCGCCCCGGCTTCGGTCTCAGTCGACAAATCGTATTCCTCCACCCCGTCAATCGTCGCTGCCAACTTGACCCGGCCAGCCGCGAAATTGACTTCTTCGAGATTTAGGGCGGCATTGTCGAAATTAATTTTGACCAGAGATTTCTCCGGATGAACCTTGGTCTCAAGCTGATTGAAGAGCAGGGCGCGCAAATCGTCCGACTCGTAAGCAACCGCCCGAACACGGGCTGAGACTGCGACTACGAAATCAGGCTGCTGCACGTTTTCGAGCTTGGGTGGAACATCGATCGAAATAATCTCAACCTGGATGGCCTTGGGATCGTCTAGCAAGGTGAGAGTGCGTTTTTCAATCTGATTTTTTTGGTCGATCAAAGTGCGCAATTCTTCTTTGGCAAGGTCTTGCACTTCCCGGGCAACTGTTTCTTTGACGTTCGCCAAATCTTCTTTGGAAATAAATTTGGTGATCTTGGTCACCCCGCCGGTAAAAGTTTTTTTCGACTCGCCCCAAAAAAGCGCGGGCGAGAGCGAAGGAATCGCCGGAAAAGTGAAAAAGCTCGGCCCGAGATTGCCGCGATCACCGATAAAATTGCCTTGGCAGGAACCCGGCTCGCTGATGCAGTCGCATTTCTGATCATCCGTCTCACAGGCCTCGACTTCGACCGAGACGGAGCCGTACTCGCCCCCGACCGCGGGTGGAATCGTGACTGCTTTTTTGGTCTTGAAAATAATGCCCTCCGGCGAGCGCAAGCGCGATGGAACGAGAAATTTTTCGCGGTTCAAGCGATTGAAGAGAGTAACTTCGCCGTGCGCCGTTGTGCCTTCGAAAATTTGGCCAGTCGCCCCAATCCGCAAATCACGCACGAAGTCGAGCTTGAGAAATTCAGCCGCGACTGTATGCGTCCCTGCAACCTCCTCACCCGAGCCAGCGCGATTAGTAAAAACCACATTAACGACTTTGGAAAGCGTGTCGGAGCGCGGCGTGACGTAAATCGAGGCAGTCGGGACAGCGATATAGACGATGAAAAATAGTAGGGCGACCGCGCCCGTCAGAAGGCCGAAAAGAATCTTGCGGCTCGGCGCGCGCACGACCAATTGTCTCTGTCCGTTTTCCGCGACCTCCTCAATCTCGGTCGCACCCGAGACACGCTGCCAAACTTTTTTCGCACCTTTGAGTGGATGCAAATTGGCCAGCGGAATCTCATCGCGCGAAAGTTTTTGTAATCCGGGAAAAACCCTGGCGGCCAGCTCAATGATTTTGAATTTGCGGCGCGAAATTTTGGGAAGCGCAGTCGGCTCGGAAGTTTTAGTGGATCCACTTTTCGCTTTGAGATTTTCGAGCGCGGCCAGACCGGCCGTCTCAGCGAGCTGCCGCCCGGCTGGATCTTTGGTCACGATGGTCAGAGTCTTGTTGGCGTGCTCCGACTTGAAACGCAAAATCTTGAGACTGACTAGGCTCTGCAAGAGCTGGGCGCGCGCTGGAATGACCAGAAAAATTTTTTTGGCTGAGGTGCGACGCACGCGCTCAAAAATCGTAGTCACCTCGTCGTCGAGGTCAACATAAATAATTTCGGATTTTGTTTCGAGAATGCCCACTGCTGGATTATTTTAGCTGAAGCTAAAAAGAAATGAAGTCAGGCGTATTAATTTTGGAGCAGCTTCACGGTCTTGCGCAAAATGGTCGACAGCAATCCCTCCTCGCCTGCTAGAGTAATACCGAGATTGGCTAAAGCGAGCGGGGTAACGTCTTGGACCGTCCGAATCAGGCCGGTCTGGTCAGTGAAATTGGAAATATCGTCCGGGCAGAGAAATTTGACCAACGGCTTCCCACGAAAAGGCAAATTTTGGGAAAACTTCGGATCAGCCAAAATTTTCTTGATTTCGGGTAATTTCGAACCGCCGCCGCAAAGCAAAATTTTGGGAGGCAGCTCGGCCTCCCCGATCATCTCAGCCAAAGCGACCTCGACTCCCGCCGCCCAAACGTCAATATCGCCAGACAGAGCATTTTGAACAATTTTCTGTTTGCGCTCGGACAATTTATTCTGCGAGTAATCGAGCTTGATTTGCTCGGCCTCGGTCTGGGAAATATTGAGATTATGGGCGATTCTCTTGGTGAAAGTCTGCCCGCCAACCGCAAACATCTTGGTCGTCAACTCGCCGCCGCCCCGCAACAAAGCCAAGTCTGTCGTGCCACCACCGACGTCGATAAAAATCGCGGACAAATCCTCATCCGGCAAACAGCGCGCAACCGCAAAAGGCTCAGCCGCAATCGTGAGCAAATCTAATTCCAGCTCTGCAGCAATAGTCTGCAAAGCACCGAAGTGAACTAGTGGCGCGAAAGAATTAAAAACCGAAAGTGTGACTTCGCTGCCCTGGAAGCCGATAGGATTGGAAGAGCGCTGACCATCGATCTTGGAATCGATCACGGCTGCATTGACCAATTTCACGTCGATCTCGGCGTGACCGGTGTCCCGTGCCAGCTCGCGACGCACTCGGTCAAAGGCCCGGGTTTGGACTCTCTGGACGATGGCGCGTAACTCCGGTAGCTCGATCCGAACCTGGGGATTTTCCCGGGAATAAGAAATCGTCGTCGTCGCACCGCGCACCAATTCGCCCGCGATTCCCATCACAGCTTGTTCAGGCTGAACTCCCGCTAAGCGCGCGGCCTGCTCCATCGCAGCGAAAGCCGTCTCGGTCACTCCGGCAATATTGGCGACTGTCCCGGCCGCCATATCTCCCATTTTTTGGCGGACTTTGGAGTAGCCAATCACAAAACCATGATTCTCCTCAATCCGGTAAATCAGAGCTTTAATAAATTCACTCCCAATATCGAGCGCCAAGACGACATTGCTGCCATTGGGCGCTTTGGGTCGGAAGTGAGAAAAAAATTTACGAAACAAGGCGGACTAGATTTTAGCGAGCTTTCTCAGAATCCTGAAATCGGGATAAAAAAAGAGCCCCCCGAAGGGGGCTCAATTGCAGTCCAGGCAGCTCTATCGGTCGCGGGTGGCAAAAAATGCCGAGTTGCGACTGAGAGCTTAAGTGCCCTTTCCACAAAGAAAGGTTTTCTCCTTCCCAAAATGTTTTGCCTCACTTGCGTGGTTAGAGCCTCACGCCGGCTACTTTCTGTTTTTGTTTTCGGGGTAGCAAATTTTAGGTTTGCTGTTTGTTTGAAAACGCTATGCGAAAGCGTGGTTTCGTAGTGGAACGGTGATTTGGGCCAATTCCATCGCGAAGCAAAACAGCCGAAGCTGATTTAATGCGGCCAGAATTTATTTTGAATTCCGCCGTTCGTTCCTGTCCAAGATTTGAAGGAAAGGCTGTTTCCGATTTCTCAGCGTTTCATATTAGTGTAATCGCACTCTCGCGAATGGTCAAGCAAAGATGACTTGTCGAAGCACAAAAGTAATTGTATAAAATATTTGTTCGATAATTTTTTGGCTTAAAAATGCCGTTTTAATTTTTGAAAAAAGTAGCCAAAATCGACCCATTTTGCTTGTTTGCTAAAATTCCATTCATCTTGAAACGCCCCAAATCTTTTCGCGTGGTAATCCTCGCCTCGACTAATGGGACGGATTTTGGCGCGATGTTGGCCGAAAAAGCGGCCGGAAAATTGAAAGGGGTCGAATTTGTCGGACTCGTCGCGAATAAAAATTGCGGAGCGGTCGAACGCGCCGCGGCCGCCGGAGTGCCGACTTTCGTGCTCGATGGGAAATCGCCGAATTTTCACGCCGAACTTTTGACGACGGTGCAAAATCTTGCACCGGATTTGATTTGTATGGTCGGCTGGATGAAATTTTTGCAGCCGGATTTTTGCGCGGCTTTCGAAAATAAAATTTTAAATGTCCATCCTTCCCTCCTTCCGAAATTCGCGGGCAAAATGGACGGAAGCGTACACGCGGAAGTTTTGGCGGCAGGCGAAAAAGAGAGCGGGATGACGATTCATCTCGCGACTGCCGAAGTCGACGCCGGACCAATCATTTGCCAAAAATCAGTTGCAATCGCGGAAGACGAAACTGTCGAATCGCTGCGAACGAAAGTTCAGGAGCTCGAAAAAAAATGGTATCCCGAAACGATTAGATGGTTCAGAGACGGAAAAATCTATTTCTAAATAAAAGGAATCTGATTTGAGCAAAAGAAAAATGAGTGGAGTCCCGCGAAGTCCCGACAAGTCGGGACGAAGCGGGGCGAGGTGATTCGGTCGTTTCGCGATGGGAAAATTTATTTTTGAAAAGTATTTGTTAAAATTGCTTCCTTATAAATTAAATTGAAATGACTGTCGAATCAATAAGGACGGAATATGAAAACGAAGTTAGTCGTTTTCAGGGAATATTAAGGCAAGGAGGCCAAGCAGCTCGTGAGATTATTAATACTATTCGATCGCAAATCAAACTCATTGGAAATCCAGAATCTGCTGATCAGCAATGGTATCTTGCGGAGCTCAAACAATTACTCGAATCTCACGCGGATGATTAAATAAAAAATTTATTTTTGATTTTGTGCGAAACGCAATTCCATCTCAGCTAATTTTTCCGCAATTGCGGGAGAATTTTTGAGCTGCGGATCGGCGGCTAAAAGTTTTTGTCCCGCGTCGCGCGAGCGCTTGATCAAATCGTGGTCGGTTAATTTCGCGACTTTGAGATCCGGAATGCCCGACTGCCGCACGCCGAAAACTTCGCCCGGGCCGCGATTGTCGAGATCGATTTTCGCCAGATCGAAACCGTTCGAATTTTTTTCGATCGCGGCGAGCCGATTTTTCGCATCCTGCGAATCCGATTCGGAAAAAAGAAAACAATAACTTTGCGCCGAACCGCGACCGACGCGACCACGCAATTGGTGAAGTTGCGCGAGTCCGAAACGCTCGGCCGCCTCGATCAACATGATCGTCGCATTCGGAATATCGATGCCAACTTCGATCACAGTGGTGGCAACCAGAATTTGTATCTCCCCGACCGCGAATTTTTGCATCACGAAATCTTTTTCTCGCGGGCGCAGTCGCCCGTGCAGCAGCCCGAGCTGCAACTTCGGAAAAACTTTTTTTTGCAATCGCTCGAATTCTTTTTTTGCCGATTTAACTTCGAGGACTTCCGATTCTTCAATTAAAGGACAGACGATGAAAACTTGTCGACCTTTCTCAACTTCGCTTTCAATCCAACGCTCCGCTTCGACGCGTTTATTTTTCGGCACGATTTTGGTAATCGGCGGAATGCGACCAGGCGGAAGTTCGTCGAGAATCGAAACATCTTGATCGCCGAAAATTGTGAGCGCGAGCGTGCGCGGAATCGGTGTCGCGGTGAGCGAAAGAATATGCGGCGTCGAATCTTTGCGCATCAGCGATCGCTGCTCGACGCCGAAACGGTGCTGCTCGTCGATCACGACCAAACCCAATTTTTGAAAATCAATTTTGGATTCGAGCAGCGCGTGCGTCCCAACGACCAAATCCAATTCACCGGATTTTAATTTTTGAGCGATTTCTTTTTTCTTTTTCGCCGGAGTCGAACCAGTCAAAAGTTCGCCGCGAATTCCGAGCGGATGGAGAATTTTGAGAAAGTTGCGGAAGTGCTGCGCCGCAAGAATTTCGGTCGGTGCGAGTAGCGCGGCCTGTAGTCCCCCTTTCGCAAAGGGGGGTTGGGGGGATTTCGTCGCAAGAAAAATCGCGAGCGCGGCGACGATCGTTTTGCCCGAGCCGACATCGCCCTCGAGCAAGCGATTCATCGGCAAATCTTTTTGCAAATCGTGAATGATCTCGAGACTCGCTTTTTTTTGCGCTGCGGTGAATTTGAATGGAAGGGTCGTCGCGAACTCGGCAAATAATTTTGGATCGGCGGAAATTTTGGGCGCAGTTCCGGCAGCTCCGATTTGCCAATCGAGTTTTCGGCGTAGCGCAGCGAGCTGGAGTAAAAATAATTCTTCGAAAGCGAGCGTCTCGCGCGCTTTTTCCAATTGCGCGAACGAGTCGGGAAAATGAATTTGCCGGATCGCCTCCCCGCGTCGCAATAATTTTTCTCGCGCGCGAATCTCGTCCGGGATAATTTCGGGCAACTGTGAAGAATAATCGAGCAGCGGAAAAATTTTTTCGCGTAGCCACTTCGAGGAAATGAGTTTCCCGTGACTGCGATAAACCGGGACGATCCGCCCCGCGTGAATCATCTCGTCGGAAATTTTTTCGAATGTCCCGCCGACGAGACTCATCGCGCCGCGCACGCCGATTTGAATTTTGCCGGAGATCGCGATCACGTCGCCGTTACGAAGAACGCGGGTGATGAAAGTTTGGTTGAACCAAGTCAAATTAATTTCGCCGTCCGCAGTAATTAATTTCGCGGAAATCACGACGCGGCCGCGCGGCGTGCGAAAAAATTTTAATTTCTCAATGTGTCCAACCAACGTCGCGACTTCATTCGGGACCAGCTCGGCTAATTTCTTCGGCGCGGAAAAATCAAGATACTTCCGCGGAAAATAATTCAGCAAATCCTCGACGCGCGTCAGCCCGATCTCGGCGAGCGCCTTCAAATGACGACTCGTCGTC
>JAZDPN010000017.1:0-12269 GCA_043797545.1 Patescibacteria group bacterium
TTTGCATGGGCGCGCGCGTGATCGGCTGTCTCGATGTTTTGCGTTTTGGGGAAATCGAGAAACCGCTGAATCGCTGGCTCGCGCGCGAAGTCGTCGCTGGCATCGCGGGATATGGCAATCCCCTCGGTGTGCCAAATCTCGGCGGCGATATCGAATTCGAAAAAAGTTTCAATTCGAATTGTCTCGTGAATGTCGTCGCGCTCGGCGTGCTACGCGAAGACGAAATCATTCATTCTTTCGCGCCGAAAGAAGCTGTGCAAAAAAAATACGATATTATTATTGTCGGCAAAGCGACCGACCGCAGTGGTTTCGGCGGCGCGAGTTTCGCGAGCGGCGAGCTGAAAGAGGAAGATGCCGAGACGAATAAAGGTGCGGTGCAAGAACCGAATCCATTTTTGGAAAGACATATCCTCGCGGCGACTTACGATCTTTTTCGCGAACTAAAAAAGAAAAAGCTTTTGAAAAAAGTGAGCTTCAAAGACATGGGCGCGGGCGGTAATGTTTGCGCGAGCGTCGAGCAGCTCGACCGAAATAATTTCGGCGCGGAAATCGATCTCGAAAAAATTCATCTCGGCGAAAAAAATCTCCCGCCGCAAATCATCGCCGCGGCAGAAACGCAAGAAAGATTTTGTTGGATTTGCGATCCGAAAATTACGCCGCTGATTCTCAAAACTTACAACGAAAAATGGGCGCTGCCGAAAGTTTCGAATGGCGCGCGCGCGAGCCTCGTCGGGCAGGTGAAAAAAGGTAATTATGTTCTGAAGTTCAGCGGGACGAAAGTCATCGACGCACCCGCGAAAATTTTGACCGAAGGGCTGCTTTACGATCGCGCGTTCGAGCTGGAAAAAAAGCACTTTCCGCAGATCGATTTTGATTTCGGGAAAATTAATTTTGAAGAAATTTTGCGCAAACTCGTCGCGAGTGAAAATATTTCTTCCCGCAAACCGATCTTCGAGAAGTATGACAAACAAGTGCAGGGCGGGACTTTTCGCGACGCGGGAAATGGCGGCAGCGCAATCATTCGTCCGCTCGTGAATACGGCCGCGCCGGACGATTTGCAGAAAATCGGCATCACGATCGGCGTCGGCGGCGATGCGAGTCTCGGCAAATATTCGGCAAAGTTGCAGGCTGAGCACGCGGTCGCGGAGGCTGTCGCGAATGTCGTCGCGCTCGGCGCCGAGCCGCTCGCACTCACCGACTGTTTGAATTTCGGGAATCCGGAAAAGCCGGCACAAATGGGCGAATTTGTCGCGGCGATCGACGGGCTGCGAAATGCTGCGGAAAATTTTGGTACGCCGTTTGTGAGCGGAAATGTGAGTCTGTACAACGAAAACGGTCGCGACTCGATCAATCCGAGCGCGCTCGTCGCAACAATCGGACGACTCAGCGACGCAACGAGATTCGTACCACAAAAATTTCAGTCCGCAGGCAATCTTTTAATTTTGGTCGGCGAGCGCTCGCGAAATCTCGGCGGCAGCGAGCTAGAGAAAACGCTCGGCGAAAATTTCGGTCCAGCATTTGAATTCGACGCGAAAAATTTTGCGGCGGAAGTCAAATTTGTTTTGTCCGCGCGGAAATTTTTGGTCTCGAATCGTGATCTCCACCGCGGCGGTGTCGCGGTCGCGGCGGCAGAATCGAGCTTCGGCACGGAATTCGGTTTTGAATTTTCGGGACTCTCGAATGCCGAACTTTTCGCGGAAAATCCAGGATTCTTACTGGAAATCAAGCCAAATGATTTTGTGGCGCTCGAAAATTTGGCACGAAAATTCGGCGTGAAAATTCAAAAAGTCGGAGTCGTGAATTCAAGTCCGCGGCATGATCTAGAAAAAATTTGGGAAGAAAGTTTCAGAAAAATTTGGCGAGAGTAATTGCTAAACCTTTAAAAGAACGATATGCCCATTAATCAAAGCATCTGGAAGATTGGCAACAATGTGGAGCGTGTTAACGAAATCAAGCTCGAAAGTGAGGCCGAACTTGAAAATATATTGCAAAAAAACATCGCCATTTTGAACGAAGATTGGCTCGTGATCGGACGACAAGTCCCGACTAAATTCAACAAATACATTGATCTGCTTGCAATCGATATTACTGGCTCGCTGATCGTGATTGAGTTAAAAAAAGACAAAACTCCCCGCGATGTCGTCGCGCAGTCGCTAGACTACGCCTCATGGGTCGCATCGTTGTCTTCAGATGAGATCTCGACCGTCTTTGAGGATTTCGATCAAAAATATTTACGGTCCGGTAAAAGTCTCGATGAAGTCTTTTCCGAAAGATTCAACTCTAAAATAGACGAGGAAAATCTAGACGGTTCGCACCAAATAATCATCGTCGCGACCGAGCTCGACTCAAGTTCGGAGAGAATTGTCTCGTATCTCGACAATTCCAATGTGCCAATAAACATTGTCTTTTTTAAGGTCTTTGAGGTCAATGGTGAAAAATTTATCAATCGAGCCTGGTTCATCGACCCATACGAAACCTCCGAAATTGCTACGACAACGGCTGCAAAAGAACCGTGGAACGGAGAATTTTATGTTTCGTTCGGCGAGAGCGAGGCGCGCAGCTGGACGGATGCCAAAAAATATGGATTCATCAGTGGGGGCGGTGGGATTTGGCATAGTCGCACGCTTAACCAACTGAAAGTCGGAGATCGTGTTTGGGTAAATGTTCCAAGTGTCGGGTATGTCGGGGTTGGTAAAGTCACCGATACCGCACGTAAGGCCGATGAAGTTTTTTTCGAATCGGGCAGCAAAAAACTCAATATTTATGAACTATCTCCAAGTGGCCATTATCACAAAGAATATTTGAACGACGAAGAAAAAGCTGAATATATCGTAAAAATTAACTGGGAAAAGGCTGTCGAGATTCCACAAGCTGTATCTGAAATTGGTTTTTTCGGCAACCAAAATACGGTCTGCAAGCCAACCAAGGTTAAATGGGGTCACACCATTGAGCGGCTGAAATCCGTTTGGGAAATTAGATGATTGTGATCTTCCTCTCGCCACTCTTCAGCTCACTGAATCGCAGCTCGATTCTTTTCTGTGGCAATAGTTTTTTTGGCAACCTTTCGCTCCACTCGATCACGACTGTGTCTCGCGAGACAAATAATTCTTGCAGACGTTCTGCTTTTTCGACTTCCAAAGATTCGACGCGGTAAAGATCGAGGTGAATCAATTTTTCGGTTGGCGAAATTTTGTGAATATGTTCACCCACGAAAGTCGGCGATTTGATTTTGGATTTGATTCTCAGCCCGCGAGCCAGTCCGCGCAGGAAAGTCGTTTTACCGACTCCCAATTCGCCAAAAAGCAGGATTTTTTGGCCGCGGAAGCGGGAGGCAAGCGCCTCGCCGAGCGCCTCCGTCGTAGCCGAATCGGTGGTTTTGTAGATTGATTTCAAGCGCGGAAAGTGCTAAAATAGACGGATTTCAAGGCTAAAACAAATTCATTTTAAAACAAAAATACATGCGAAACTTTTGGCAAGAGCACAAGCGCCTCCTGAAAGGACTGATCATCAGCTTCGCCATCATGGCGCTGCTGATCCTCTTCGGTAAGCAGACCGGGAATTTCATGGCCTCGGTTTTGGATTTGCAAAAACCAGAGCCATTCGACGGGACAGCTTTACCAATTGCTGAAGTTCCAGATTGGGCCAATTTGTCGAGCGGTCAGGCTAGCCTCCTGATGGCTCAGATTCCCCTGGATAAGAAAGTTCCCTTGCCAAATTACGATCCGGCAATCTTCGGAGCGACTGTGGCCGATTTGAATTGGAAATCGGATAAAACTTTGGCTGATCAACTGATTACCTACGCCGTCCCCTACATGGGCAGCTACAAACAAGGCAGCCGCGAATACGAAGGCAGTCATCTCGCGATCGATATCAAGACTCCCGCTGGCACGCCAGTCCACGCCGTTGCGAATGGCAAAGTCGTCAAAGTCGCTCAGTCCTCGAGTGGCTTTGGGATGCACATCGTGATCCAGCATCCCGATGTTCCCGACCTAAATAGTAACGAGACCACTACGCTCTATTCTGCTTATGCTCATCTTTCGAAGACCATCGTGACGACTGGGCAAATCGTGAAACGTGGCGACATCATCGGCGAGTCCGGCAGCAGCGGCACATCGACGACTCCGCATTTACATTTTCAGATCGATCGCGACACAGCCCCCTGGCATCCTTGGTGGCCATTCACGAGTGCAGATACGACTGCTGCTGGTGTGAGCTTTTTCGATGGCGTCTCGGCTGGAATCGGTCAAGCTGAAGCGATCAAAAACACTATCAATCCGATGTTGTGGGTGCAGCGTTATCTCGTGACAGGCAATCAGACTTACAACTCTGATTTACATGCCAGCGATAGCACCGCGACGATAAACGATACGACTACCGAGACTCAGGCTGAGACAACTGCGACTGATTCTGAGACAGCCACTGAACCTGTTTCGACTCAAACTGTAGCCGACACTTCAAGCACAACTCCAAGTCCCGAGCAAAGCTCGGAAGTAGTCGAGCCCACCGTGAGCGACCAAGCGACCAATGACCAATCGCCAACTGAATCAATCTTCACCGACGTCGACTCGACCAATAAATACACTAAAGCAATTAAATATTTGAAAGAAAATGCAATCGTCGGCGGATACCCGGACGGCACTTTCCAGCCGGACAAAACTGTCAGCCGCGTCGAAGCGCTGAAGATGATCTTGCTCGGGCTCGGTATCGCGACCGAGGAAGGCAAACTGAATTTCCCGGACACTGGCAAAAATGAATGGTACGCGCCTTTCGTCGAGACAGCCGTCGCGCGTCAAATCGCAGCTGGTTATCCGGACGGCACTTTCGGTCCAGCGAAAACCGTAAATCGGGCCGAGTATTTGAAGATTTTGCTTTTTGCAGCTGGCATCGCGCCTGATAGCGTGACGGAAAATCCCTATGCGGACGTCCCGGCTGATGCTTGGTTTTCCTCTTTCGCAGCCTATTCCAAGACCAAAAATATTTTCCCGCTTGAGGGAAACTTGTTTGAAGGCGTAGCCGGAGTGACTCGCGGCGAAGTCGCGGAAACGCTTTACCGATTGATCGTTTTGCAAAAAACCGGAGCGGATAGCTATTCGGCTGATTTGGAAATTTAGGAATTAACTATTTTCCAGCAAGAAAAAGGCCTCCCCTCGGGAGGCTTTTGCGGGTAAAATGCATCCCTCGATGGACGGAAAATTCATTGCCGTTTACGGAATCAATAACATTGGCAAAAGCACTCAGACTTCGCTGCTGGTGCAGCGGCTCGTGCGCGCCGGGATTCCGGTCGAATACGTGAAATATCCGATCTATGATCTCGACCCGACTGGCAAAATGTTGAACGAGATTTTGCGCGGCAAGCAGAAGATGAGTGTTCAATCGATTATCGAATTTTTCGAGGGAACGAAGGTGCGCCGACCCAGCCCGAAGCGTAAACAGGCGATTGCTTTTCGGCGGCAGCCGATTGTTTCTAGTAAGGAAATCCGCCAGCAGGTGACCGAGGAAGAGCTGCAAATGTGGTACTCGCTGAATCGCTATCAGTTTGATCCGCAAATTCGCAAGAAACTCGCGAGCGGGGTTTCGATTGTCGCCGAGGACTACACCGGGACAGGACTCGCTTGGGGCGCAGCCAAAGGCGCCGATCTAGACTGGCTGATCGGCGTCAATAAGTTTTTGCAAAAGCCTGATCTGGAAATTTTGATCGATGGCGAGCGCTTTTTGGCGGGAAAAGAAAAAGTGCATTTGCACGAGTCAAGCGATCGGTTAATTGCGAAAGCGCGTGCGAGCTTTTTGAAGCTAGCCAAAAAAAATGCCTGGCGGATCGTCGATGCAAATCGGACCATCCCAGAAATCAGCGCGGAAATTTGGAGCATCATCGAGCCGCTTTTCGCCAAAGAGGATGTCCCGAAGACCAGCAACGTGCTGGCTAGTTGGCGGTCTGAATCTAGCCTGCTGTGAAATTGTTGCATTTAGGCTTTTGTTCGCCCTAAAATTTAAATAGTTTACTTCCTAACCCTTACGCGATGAATCGCCAAGAACTCATCGATGCTCTCGCCGCCAAACTCGGCCTGAGCAAACGGCTCGTAACCGAAGTTTTGGAAGGCCTGATCGCCACCATCACTTCCGAGCTGAAACAGGGGAAAAACGTAACTGTCACCGGTTTTGGGACTTTCCGCGTTAGCAAGCGCGCGGCGCGTTCGGGCGTTAGCCCGCGCAATCCGAATCAAAGGATCGAGATCCCAGCACTCAAAGTGCCAGCTTTTCGAGCTGGTAAAACTTTGAAAGACTCCATTCGCTAGTTTTCGAATTATTTTTCGAGAATTTCTAGGGCGGGCATTTTTTTGCCTTCGAGAAATTCAAGCATTGCTCCGCCGCCAGTCGAGACATGGGTGAATTTTTCGGCTGGAATTTGAAATTGCGTCAACGCGGCGAGCGTGTCGCCGCCGCCGAGAATTGTATCGGCCGAACTGGCCGCGCAAGCCTCCGCAATCGCGCGCGAGCCTTTTGCGAAATTCTCTTTTTCAAATAATCCAACCGGACCATTCCAGACGACCATTCCGGCTTTTTGGATGATTGCGACAAAGTCGTGAATTGCCCGCTCTCCCAGGTCGAGAATTTTTTGGCCGTTCGGAATAGCGGTAGTGGAAAATTTTTGGGCTGGAGAATTGAAATCTGGAGCACAGAGCGCATCGCTCGGCAAAACAATCTGGCAAGCAAACTTTTCCGCCAGCTTGAGAATTTCGCGAGCCAACTCGAGCTTGTCAGGCTCAAACAAACTTGCTCCGACCCCGAAACCCTGGGCGGCGAGAAAAGTGTTGGCCAGGCCGCCGCCGAGTAAGATCGTCTCAGCCAACTCAGCGAATTTTTGAAGCACTCCGATCTTGGTGTCGATCTTCGCTCCACCCAGAATCAAGACCAGCGGCTTTTTGGGATTCTCGAGAATAGCCGAAAGACTCTCGACTTCTTTTTCGAGCGAGAGGCCGGCAAAACTCGGCAAAACCTGAGCCAAGCCAAAATTGGAGGCATGGGCGCGATGCGCGGCACCGAAAGCATCATTCACGAAAAGATCGCCGAGTCGAGCCAGCTGTGCGACAAACTCGGGGTCATTTTTTTTCTCGCCGGGATGGAAACGTGTATTTTCTAGCAAGACAAGCTCGCCGTTGCGCATCTGCGCGACCGCACTCTCGATAGACGAGCCGATGCAGTCGTCCAGCTTCTTGACGGGAACTTGCAGAAGCTCGGTCAGGCGCGCAGCCACTGGATCGAGTCGCAGTTGCGGGTCGGGTAAACCTTTGGGTCGGCCGAGATGGGACAGCAAAATGAGCTTGGCTCCAGCGCGACGCAAAAAATCGATGGTCGGCAGCGCGGCCCGAATCCGGGCATCCTCTCCGACTAGACCGTTCTCGATCGGGACATTGAAATCAACCCGCACCAAGACGCGTTTGCCCGCCAAGTCTCCAGCCGAACTAAGACCTCTCAATTCCACTCGCGAATTTTAGCAAGTTCGCTGGCCAGGTCGAAAGCAGCTTGTGCGAATTCTGCGCCACGCTCCGCCCGTACCTCGGCCTGCTTGGTCGTTTCGGTCGTGAGAATTCCAAAAATAACCGGCTTGGCAAACTCGACTCCGAGGTCGGCAATCTTGCGCGCAACATTGCTGGCAACAAAATCAAAATGGGCGGTCTCACCGCGCACGACGACCCCGAGACAAATCACACCAGCAAATCTCTTGGAAAGTAAAATTTTTTTGGCCAGAGTCGGGATCTCGAAAGCACCCGGCACTTCGAACTTTTCACATCCGGCTTTCAGTTCGCGCAGTCTCTGCTCACAAGTTTCGTTCAAAACTTTGAGCGCATTGCCGGCTTTTTCCGCGAAGCGAGATGAAACGACTGCGAATTTCACAATTGGTTGTTTACGCTTTTGCAGGCGCGGTCGCGCCCTTGGCAAGTATTAATTTTTTAAGAGTTTGGCGACATGCTTCGCCAGTAAATCGGCTTCGACATTAATTTTCTCACCAACTTCGCGAATTCCAAGGTTCGTAACTTTCAGCGTATGCGGGATGATCCCGACCTCAATCTCGTCGCCGCGAATCGCGATGACTGTGAGCGAAATCCCGTCGAGCGAGATGGAGCCCTTTTCGACTACAAACTTGGTCAGATTTTTGGGAATCGCGAGCGTGAAAATTTTAGAATTCTTATCCTTTTGAATTTTGAGAATTTGGCCGACTCCATCGATATGGCCCGAAACGAAGTGACCGTCGAAGCTGCCCGAAACTCCGACCGGTCTTTCCAGATTTACTTTTGAGCCAATTTGGAAATCGCCGAAATTTGTGCGCCGCAAAGTCTCGGGCATCGACTCGACGGCAAAGCTCTGGCCCGCTTTTTTGACAACGGTATGGCAAGCGCCATTGATTGCGATTGAATCGCCTTTTTTTAAATTACGAGCTATCCGCGGCGCAGCGATCGTAAAAACCGTGTTGTCCCCATCGCGAAAGATTTTTTTGATCACTCCGAGTTCGGTAATAATTCCAGTGAACATTGGGAAAATTATGCGGATATTAAGAGCTTTTAAGGCTACTAGGTTGTCATTCTAGCATTTTTAAACGTCCCAAAATCCTCGTTAATCCTCAGAATCTTAAATTCTGATGCGCTCGCGCCGACCGCCCTGGTGAAAAATCGTCGCCTCGGTGTAACCAACTGACTTAGCGAAATCTTGCGCGGCCGCGAAATTCTCGGCGATTCTCTCAGTCGAATGTGCATCTGAATTGAATGTAATCGGAATGCCGCGTTCACGCGCTGCGCGCAGTAGGTCGAGCGACGGATACCACTCGGCGCAGGGCTTAGTCAGCCCAGCCGAAGAAACTTCGAGCACCATTTTCGAATCAGCCAACGCATCGAGCGCTGGCTGTGCTAATTCCGTAATGTCGGCCTTCGCAGGCAGAGGAAAATTATTATTGAACTTTTTAATCAAGTCGAGATGACCCGCGATGTCGAATAAGTCGAGCCGCGCCATGCGCGCGTATTCCTCAAAATACACCTGGTAAATTTCTTCGGTGTTTGCGAACTTGCGGTAGCCGCGCAGCCAGTCCTTCTCATAGTCGAATCCCCACTTCCCCAGGAAATGCACCGAACCGATCGTATAATCGAAATGGCCTTTGTCGATCAAATCTTTGGCCCAGACCAGATTTTCTTCGCCCAGCCAATCGACTTCACAGCCTTTGAGTAGCTCGAGCTGGCTTGTGAATTCTTTTTTTAGGTCATCGATCCCGATTAAAAACTGCGTCCAGCCTTTGAGCCCGCGGACTTCACCCGGCGGATCATCGGCATAGCGAAACTCCGGCAGGCGCGGCGAATGCTCTGAGATGCCGAAAATTTTGAGGCCTTTTCGGACCGCAGCTTCGACCATCTCGCGCGCCGTATTCGCACCGTCTTGTTGTCGAGTATGGGAATGAAAATCGAAGATCATTGGAGGAATTTTAGGATAAATTAAGAGCTTTTAGGATTATTAAGATTATTGGTCTTCGCATTTTTCAATCTAACCAACAAATAGGCGGTTTTGTTAATTAGCTCGATCAATTCGTCAAACTCCTTTTGCAGAAAATATTTCTGTTCAAAGGCTAGTTCGCCTAGGCAGTCAACTTCAACCAGAGAAGCTTTAGCAAAATTGAAAAATTGAGCTCTCTCCTTTTCGCCAGAGCGTGCATTTCCTTCCGCAATGTTTGCACAAACTGAAACCGCAGCTCTCCTTATCTGGTTTGTTAATCCAAACATTTCTTCACGTGGAAACTTCTTGGTCAGCACGTAAACAAGCGCAACCAACTTTTTGGCGCTCTGCCAAACTATCAGTTTTCGAAAAGAATTCTCATATTTCATTTTGCCCCCAAATCCTTAAAGCTCTTCAAGGCTCTCAATAGCTCCTCGTTTTCTTTCTGGCTCCCAACCGTGATGCGAATGCAATTTTGGAGATTCGCGTTTTTGGAAAAATCGCGCAGCACGATGCCGAATTTTTGCAGCAAAGTTTGTTGCACTTTCGACGCGGAAACTTTGGTCGGAAATTGCGCGAGGAGAAAATTCGCGTCGGTCGGGAAAATTTTGATTCCGAGCTGGGTCAGATTTTGGATTAACTTTTTGCGCTCGGTCAGAATTTTTTTCACAGTCATCTGCATCTTCGCGGAATTTTTGAGCGCATCGCCAGCTAATTTTTGCGACAGTGCGTCGACGGAATACGGCGCGCGAACTTTTTTCAAAATATCGACAGCCTCGGAACGCATCACGCCGAAACCGACACGCAGCCCCGCGAGTCCCCACGCTTTGGAAAAAGTCCGCAGAATAATCAAGTTCGGATATTTTTTGAGCAAACGCAGCGCAGATTTTCCCGGCGCGAAATCAATGTACGCCTCATCGACAATCGTAATTTTCCCACGGGCGAGAATTTTTTCAAGCGCAGCGAGCGGTACAGTTTGTCCGGTCGGATTATTCGGCGAGCAGAGGAAAATCAGTTTCGTTTTTGCGGAAATTTTGGCGAGAAATTTTTGTGTGTCGAGCGAATAATTTTTTGCGAGCGGAACTTCCACAACTTTTAGTCCGAGCAATTCGGCGAAAACGCGATACATCGAGAAAGTCGGCGCAAAAGTCAGAATCTCTTCCTGCGCTTCGACAAAACCGAGCAGCAGCAACCAAATAATTTCGTCCGAACCGTTGCCGACGAGAATATTTTTGGGCGCGACGCCGACAAATTTCGCCAGCTGCGCACGCAATTTTTCCGCGAGCGGATCAGGATAGCGTGAGAGATCAACGCCTGCGATCTTCGGAATGACTGAACCAAACGCGTTTTCATTCGCATCCAAAAAAACTTTGTCCTTATTCCTTAATCCTTTGTCCTGCGCGACGAGTGAACGCGCGGAAGAATACGCGGGCGAAGTTTGCACGCTTCTTTTAGCGAGCTTGGAGAAATTAATTTTCATTCGAAGCGAATTGAGATTGAACGGGCGTGCGCGCCGAGACCTTCGACTGCGCCAAATTTTTCGCAAGTCTGGCGAATCTTCGCAAGTCCGCTTTTGGAAATTTTTTGCACCTGAATTTTTTTACCGAAAGTCTCGACTGAGAGCGGGTTGAAATTTCGCGCGAAACCCGCGGTCGGCAAAACATGATTCGTCCCGGTCGCGAAATCGCCAGCCGGTTCGCTCGCGAAATTGCCGAGAAAAATCGAACCCGCGTTTTGAATTTGCGGGAGAACTTTGGCGGGATTTTTGAGACAAATTTCGAGGTGCTCCGCCGCGAAGTCATTCGCGAACGCAATCAGCTCGTTCAAATTTTGCGCGACGAGAATCCGCCCGCGCGACTGCCAACTTTTTTGCGCAAGCTCACGGCGCTGCAATTTTTGGATTTGCGAATTGAGTTCGGCTTCAACTTTTTCGGCCAACTTTTGCGACAGCGTGATCAGAATCGCGGTCGAGTCCGGGCCGTGTTCGGCCTGCGAAAGTAAATCAGCCGCGATGAAGCGCGGAACGGCGGAGTCGTCCGCGAGAATCAAAATCTCGCTCGGGCCGGCGGGCATATCGATCGGAATCTCGGTCGCGATTTGTGTTTTCGCCTCGGTGACAAAAATATTGCCCGGACCGGTAATTTTTTCGACTTTTTCCACGAATGCGAGTGCGCCGATCGCCTGTGCTCCCCCGACTTTGAGAATTTTCGTCACGCCGGAAATTTTCGCGGCGGCGATGACCACATCGGAAATTGAGCCATCTTTGCGCGGCGGGGTCGCGAGAATAATTTCGCGGCAGCCCGCGATCCGCGCGGGAATCGCTTGCATCAAGACAGACGAGGGATAAGTCGCGAGCCCACCCGGCGCGTAAATCCCAACTTTGCGAATCGGTCGCCACACGCGCGACAGCTCGACGCCCGGCGCGGTCTGCACTTTTTTCTCCGCGCGAATATTTTGAAGTTGGGCGAGGTGAAACTGGCGAATGTTTTTCGCCGCGGCGCGGAGAAACGCGAATTCGGCGGATTTCTCGTCGACTGCATCTAATTCTTTTTGCGAGACGGCCAAACTTGCAAGCGCGACGCCGTCGAATTTTTTTGTGAAAGCGAGAACCGCTGGCTCGCCGTCCGCACGAATTTTCGCCAAAATTTCTGCGACAGCGTTTTTGATTTCGCTCGACACCGCACCACCGCGCGCGAGAATCGCGGCGCGCTCTGCGAGCGAGAGCGAAGCCAGCTTTTGGATTGGCATGGAATTATTTTTTGAGAATGCGGGCGAGAAAACTTTTGCGCGGCGCG
>JAZDPN010000025.1:0-7066 GCA_043797545.1 Patescibacteria group bacterium
ACTTAGGTTCAGAGCTTGCACCCCTCCCCGTGATATTCTGACACTGGCCAGGCGTCAGCCCCCATACGTTGCCTTGCGGCTTCGCGGAGACCTGTGTTTTTGGTAAACAGTCGATTGGAGTCAGTCGCTGCGCCCCAACCACCGCAAGCGGCGATCGGGGAGTCCTTATTCCGAAGTTACGGACGCTGTTTTGCCGAGTTCCTTAAGCTTAGTTATCCCGAACACCTTAGAATACTCATCCTACCCACCTTAGTCGGTTTGCGGTACGGTCACAACAAGTCCTCGCCGTTGAGGTTTTTCTTGGCGGCTCGCATGAACGAAGTCATCCCGCTTGCGCAGGACTCCCACTCGCGTCTTCGGATTGACAGACGGATTTGCCTATCTGCCTCCTACCTCGCTTGGACTGGAATCATTAACCAGCTTCGCCTAGCTCTCCGCTATTCCCCCCGGCTAGCTCCACCTTCGCTTGAGTTGAATTCTTTTCGCATCCCGAAGGAATTGAATTGAAAAAAGCTCGCACTCGGGTTTCACTCGGGCGGTCTTATTGTGGCGCAGGAATATTAACCTGCTGTCCATCGGCTACGCCTTTCGGCCTCGTCTTAGGACCGGCTAACCCCCTGTCGAACAACGTGGCAGGGGAAACCTTGGGTTTTCGGTGTGAAAGATTCTCACTTTCATTAAAGTTACTTATGCCACCATTCTCACTTCCGAACGCTCCACCAAACCTCGCGATTTGGCTTCGACGCTGAACGGAACGCTCCTCTATCGCACAGTGCTTCGCGCTGTAATTTTCAAGGCTCAATTTTCTAATTTTCAAATAATTCTCAAGCTCCAATTTTTAATGTTTAAAATTAGAATTTGGAATTTATTTTGTAAATTGAAAATTTGTAAATTATGAAAATTGCAATGCGAAGCACTGTACCCGCATCTTCGGTAAGTAGTTTGAGCCCCGTTACATTTTCGGCGCAGGATCTCTCGACCAGTGAGCTGTTACGCTTTCTTTAAAGGATTGCTGCTTCTAAGCAAACCTCCTGGTTGTATGTGAAATCTCACATCCTTTGCCACTAAACTACTATTTTGGGACCTTAGACGGCGGTCATGGGCTGTTTCCCTTGCGACTACGGCACTTAGCTGTCGCAGTCTCACTGCCGGTATACGCTCGATGGGTATTCGAAGTTTGTCAAGGTTTGGTATGGTTGCCCACCCTAGCCTAAACAGAGCTCTACCCCCCACGAGTAATAATCCGACGCTGCCCCTAAAGGCATTTCGAGGAGAACCAGCTATCTCCGGGTTCGATTGGAATTTCTCCTCTAACCACAAGTCATCCAAACATCTTGCAACATGTATTGGTTCGGCCCTCCATCCGCTGTTAAGCGGACTTCAGCCTGCTCATGGTTAGCTCACCCGGTTTCGGGTTCAGTAATACAGACTTAAGCGCCCTATTCGGACTCGCTTTCGCTACGGTTGCGGGTGTTTCTCCCTTAACCTTGCCTGTACTAACAGACTCGATGGCTCATTATACAAAAGGCACGCGGTCACCCTTGCGGGCTCCCACTGCTCGTAAGCATTTGGTTTCAGGTACTATTTCATCCCCCTTCCGGGGTGCTTTTCGCCTTTCCCTCACGGTACTAGTTCACTATCGATCACATTGTCTGTTTAGCCTTGGAGGGTGGTCCCCCCAGCTTCAGGCCGGATTTCACGTGTCCGACCCTACTCAGGATACTTCGCCGAAAAAATTTTCCTTCGCCGACGCGACTTTTACGCTCTATGGTGTGACTTTCCAGACACCTTTGGCTAGAAAATTTTTTCAGGGATGAAGTCCTACAACCCCCCGCCGAGGCGGGGTTTGGGCTAGCCCCTGTTCGCTCGCCGCTACTGAGGGGATCTCTTTTGATTTCTTTTGACTGGCTACTAAGATGTTTCAATTCGCCAGCTATGCTTCGTACCGCTATGTATTCACGATACGATCACGAGGGTTGACCTCGCGGGGTTGCCCCATTCGGGAATCCTCGGTTCACGGCCTACTTCCGGCTCGCCGAGGCTTATCGCAGGTAATCGCGCCCTTCATCGCAACAATGTGTCAAGGCATTCGCCAAACGCTTTTAAATAACTTTATTCGAATTTTATCGATCAACAATCTGTATGAAAGATTGCCGATTTAATTTTTTAATTTGAAATTATTTTTCTCGATTTCGATCCGGGATTTCAAGGAGCGACGTAGCCCGCCGAAGTCCAGAGGACGAAGGCGGGAGAATAAACAGATTTTCGTTGATGAGCTTGGCCCCTCGGTCTTGCTCGGGGCGATCCGACATCGTCGGATTGAAATAAAAAAGGGGTGGAACCGGCCACCCCTCAAGCATTCAAAACCTGCTGAAGCTACTTTGGGGGCGCGAATAAAGAAATTCTGATTTTCAGAGCCGGGGGATTTTAGGGAAGAGAAAATTAAAAGTCAAACCTTTTTTGGACTCTCATTCTAAATTTTTTTACTGACCAAATCAAGCCGCCTTTTTCACCTCATAGCCATCAGCTGCCTGCCGCGCCAAAAGCGCCTTCAGCTCGGGGGTCAGCTTGGCGCGGACATTCTCGGCATCAAATTTTTCGAGCGAAAGCAAGGAGGCAAGCTTGGCGGAATCTTCCTTCGCTGCAGGCGGTCGGATGCCGAGGCCTTTGTAAAATTCTTCAGCTGCTTTCTGGTCACCGAGGGTATCTTTCGCAACTCCGGCTCTAGCCTCAGCCGCGAAGTCGCGTTTCTCTTTGGGCAAGCCGTCCTTTTTTGCTTGGCCAGGATAATTATCCGCAGCGGACTTTTTGCCAAAGCCCAGAAGATTTTTCATTTTCTGGCCCAGCCCGACTGATTCGCCGGCCTGCGCGCGCTGCCGTAAACTCATAGCTGCTTCGACGGTTCCGACTTCTTTTTTCCCAGCTGCCTCGAGTTCGCGCTGGCGCGCGGCGGCTTTTTGGGCGAGCTTTTGGTTGATTGCGAATTGCTGTAATTGTGGTGCGAGCTTTTCGGCCTGATTCTTATCTTTCGCTTCGATTTTTTTAACTGCCTCAGTGTTCTCAGCCTTCGCAGTCTGAATCTTGCCGGCATCGGCAATTTTCATTTGGTCAAACTGAGCAGCCTGGGCTGCATCTAGTTTTCCGATTTTGGCCTTGAGTTGATCAAAATAGGTGTTGAACTCACTAGTCGATTTATCAAAAATTTCATCACGACTTGGCATCCGCTCTCCCGCTTTGGCGAGTAAGGGTGCTTTGCCTTCCAAAAACTTCATTGCAGTCTCGGCCTGTAAAATTTTCTTATCGGAATTTTCAAGCAACCACTTCGCCGCGTGATCTTTTGCGTGGCCCCATTTTGCAGGTTCTTTGGCGTACTCCTGCCATTTTTTGGGCAGGCGCGGATCGTGTGCGAATTTCTCAAGTGCAGCCGCAGTCGCGCCTGGATTGGCGAGCACCTGCTCATTCATTTTTTTCAACAAAGCTTGTTTGCCCTCAAGCGAGAGCAATCGGAAATCGCCCGTCCCGCCCTTTTTCCACTTGAACTCTTTACCATTGACGGAAATTTTTACATCTTTGAAAAGTTCATTGGCGTTCTCTAGGCTTGCGAGGCGGCCGAATTCAGCGTTGGCGGTGGCATTGCCGGCCAAGCGGCTTTTCTGAAAGTTCACGCTTTTTTGTAAATCGGCGACGGCCTTGTTTAAAGTAGCCGTTGCTTCCGGCGTGAGCTTGTTTTGGCGCGCGCTGACTGCTGCTTCGACGGATCCGATTTTTTTCTGCAGGAGCTGCTTCGCGAAATCAGACAGCTGGGGGTTGTCCATCAGACTGCGCGCCTGCGAGACAGCTTGATGACCACCGGGCTTGGCTTTCGCGCCCTCCGTCTTGGCGAGCTGCTCAGCCGCACTTTTCAATTCATCCGCGCTAGGATCGACCTTGGCGGCCTCGGGATTTTCCGATTGCGCTTCGGCTGCAGCCGCGAAAAAAACCAAACGATTTTCCATTTTCCAAAAAATTAGAGAGTCCGATTTTAACTCAACCGCGCGTCACAATAAAGGCAACGTAGCCGACGTAGGCAAACACGAGTACGGCTGCGCCGAAACGATTCAAAACATTTTCCTGGCCAAGCAGCTCCAGAGCGGATCGTTTTTTCCAGAAACGCAAACGAAATCCGCTTTTGCCCAAAAAAGTCGCCAGGACGAAAAAAATCGTGACGCCGGCCAAGACGACCAAATCGACCACCATTTTGGAAGAATAATTTACTGGTGCGATGATGGCCGAGAGGCCGAGCACCCAAAAAATATTAAACACATTGGAGCCGACGATGTTGCCAATCGCGATATCGCTTTTGCCGCGCCGCGCGGCAGTGATCGAGGTGACCAATTCCGGCAGGCTCGTGCCGACCGCGACGAGAGTTAGCCCGATTAATTTTTCGCTCACACCCCAGCTCTCCGCGAGAAAAATCGCATTTTTCACGACCATTTCTCCGCCGAGCGCGAGACCAGCGAGCCCAGCCAAAGTTAAAAAGATCGCCATACCGAGTCCGAGCGAATCTTTTTCTGGTTGCGGAATCTCACCGGCCTTTTCCGCTTTCCAGATGAAATAAAGAAAGATGCAAAAACCAAGAACCAAAACAATTCCGCCGAAAGGCTGAATCGTCAAAGTTTCCGGCAGACGCCCGGGATGGGCGGCGAGCAAATAAATTAATGCGGCGCCGAGCAGCCCCAGCGGGATCTCTTTGCGAATGATACTTTTTTTCACAATCAAGGGTGCGATGAGTCCGGCGAGACCGAGACCGAGACCGAGATTGGCGATATTCGAGCCAATGATATTTCCGACGACGAGCTCGCCCTCGGTTTTGAGCGACGCCAAAATGTTCACGACGAGCTCCGGAGCGCTCGTGCCAAAAGCGACGATCGTGAGTCCGATCGCGATTTCTGAAATTCCGAAGCGGCGGGCGAGCGCGGCTGCGCCGTCGACCAGCCAATCAGCACCTTTCACCAGGAGGACGAAACCGACCACGAAAAGTAAATAACTCAAAAGCACGAGTCCGATTTTAACTCGTTTAGATTATTCCGCTAATTCTTCGCAGAAAATAAAATCAAATTTTCTTTTTTAATGCGAGACCAATTTTTGATTTGAGCTTCTCGGCGCATTGCCTCCGTACGACTAGAAAATTCTTCCGAATAAACAATTTTCACCGGTCTTCTCGCGCGAGTATATTTTGCACCTTTGCCTTCATTGTGTGCCCGTTCACGATTTTTTAAATTTACACAAAATCCCGCATAAAGTGATTCGTCTGAACAGCGGGCTAAGTAAAAATAAAAAGACATATAATTGTGTTTGTCTGTCCCTCGGCTCTTCGCTTCGCTCATCGCTCTCTTCGAGCCTGAGCGGCTAGGCCGTCAAGCCTCAGAGCCGATGGCGGGACACCCGACATTATTCATCGGAATTTATCCTTATATCGACTGGTCGCAGACCACGAGCGAGTCCGCCATTGGCGGACGAGTCGAGTGGTGGAGGTGGCGAGAATTGAACTCGCGTCCAAAAAGTTGCAAGCGTGACATCTACAATCTTATTTCGCTTTAATTAAATTTGAGAATAGAAAGCGAAATAAAAAATCTCAAATTTGCTGCCCTAAATTTTCGCTAATCCTACGGGCGGACGGATTCGCTATCCCGCTGAAGACACTTTACGAAACCCGCGAGAGAAATTTCGCAAGCGACGGCGAGCCGAAGCTCAAGCCGATTTACGCAAAAGCCGGAACAGCGGCGAAAGCTGGAGCTTTCACGCCGAAGGCTGTGCGAAGCCCGCGTTGAACGCGAGCAAAAATACTATCTTTAGCAGATAATTTTTGCGCTCCGGATCTGACGGGAGAAGCGCGTCCCGTGATTGCCGTCTCGACCACAAATCTTTTTGTCGAAGCCTAGCACCCCCATTCTGAATCGCGAGGGACAACCTTGTCGGTTTTCCCTCACGGACTCCCTTTCCCTTCAAAGTGCTCGTTTGGCTTGGGTCCCGGTCGGAAGACCACCCAAACCTCACTCGCGCTTTTTCGAAGGTGGAAAAGGTAAGCTGATCTTTCAAAGAGCGGACTTTTAGTTTAAAATATTTTTACCTAATTTTCAACCCTCCTCCGTTCGCCAAGGCGAACTATGGCGGGCTTCGGTAGTGGATTAAAGCTTAAAAATCATTACAATCTTTAAAGCTCCTTATAACCTTTATTATCTTTCCAATGGCCGAAAAGGACTTCGCAGCCGGATTTTACGCAGACGATGCGCTCGCGATTATTGGCGGTGAAGGCGCGATTCTTTTCGATGCCGCGGGCAAAAAATACATCGACTGTGTCGGCGGCCACGGCGTCGCGAATCTAGGACATTCCAACAAAAAAATTGCCGCGGCGGTTCAAGCCGCGTGGGAAAATTTCGCGTTCGCGACGGCGCGACATCCGCACCCAATCAGAGAAAAATTTTTCGAAGCGCTCGCGGCGAAAATGCCTTTCGCAAAAACGAAAATTTTTCTTTCGAATTCCGGCGCGGAATCAGTTGAGGCGGCACTCAAAATCGCTCGGCTCGCGACTGGTCGGAAAAAAATTCTCGCGGCGAAACGCGCATTTCACGGCCGAACTTTCGGCGCGTTGTCGGCAACTTGGCGACCGGAATTCCGACAACCTTTCGAGCCGCTCGTGCCCGACTTCGACTTTTTCGCGTTCAATAAATTGGAAAGTCTCGAAGAAAAAATCGACGACCAAACTGCGGCCGTGATTCTCGAGACTGTGCAGGGCGAGGGCGGAGTTTTCGTCGCAGAAAAAGAATTTCTCGCCGGTGTGCGCAAACTTTGCGACAAACACGGAGCGCTTCTCATTCTCGACGAAGTGCAAAGCGGAGTTTGTCGAACCGGTAAATTTTGCGCGTTCGAAAATTTTGACGGGAAACCAGACATCGTTTGTCTCGCGAAAGCGCTCGGTGGCGGTTATCCGTTTGGCGCGACCGCATTTCGTGCGGACATTTTTGGCGACAAAAATATTCGGGGCGCACACAACTCGACTTTCGGCGGAAGCGTCCCGGCCTGCGCG
>JAZDPN010000051.1:0-46432 GCA_043797545.1 Patescibacteria group bacterium
CAGCGTGTCATCATTATTTTTGTGCGCCAAATAGGCGCCGCACTGCGCACAGTCGAGTCCGCACGCGGCACAAATTTTTGGAGGCATTGCGAAAAATTAAAATCAAATGATTTCGATCTTTCCGGAGTTGGTGATTTTCCCAGCGACGCGCGCCGCGATTTTACTTTTCGCCAAAATTTTCAAAGTTTTCGTGACATCTTGCGGCGCGACGACGACGAGCATCCCGTTGCCGAGATTCCAAACTTCGCGCGCTTCCTCAGTCGAAACTTTGCCGATGCGAATCAGTTCTTCCGCAAAATCAGGCATCGGCCAAAGATTGTCGAGTCGCGCACCGATTTTCCGCGATTTCAAAATGCGCGGCAGATTTCCCGGAATGCCGCCTCCCGTGATGTGGCAAATTCCACGCACTGCGACTTTACTTTTTTTACCGAAACGGCCCACCAAATCGAGTATGGCAGCGTGATAAACCTGACTCGGTGTGAGCAAAAGTTCGCCCCAGGTTTTGTTCCCAAATTTCACTGTGTGCCAATTTTCACCAAAATTATCGCGCAAAATTTTGCGTGCAAGCGAAAAACCATTTGAGCGCAAACCCTTCTCTTGAAGCGAAATAACCGCGTCGCCCGGTTTGATCTTGTCGCCCAAGATCACTTTCTTTTTATCGACGATCCCGAGTGCGGTCGCGTTCCAAACCATTCCGTTCACAGCTTTCCCAACTTCCGCGAGTTCGCCGCCCGCGATGATAATTTTTTCCGCGAGGCAGGACTCAGCAAGACCTTTCAAAAGCTCGCCGACAATTTTCCGATTCATTTTCGGCGTGTCCAAAGTATTTGTGATCGAGATCATTTCCGCGCCGAGACAAACCGCGTCGTCCGCGACCATCGCGAGCAGATCCGCGCCGAGCGTGTCGAATTTTTGCATTCGTTCGGCGACCTCCATTTTCGTCCCGACGCCGTCGTCGCCCGTCACCAAATAATATTTCCCAAAGTCCAAAATCCCGGCGAATCCGCCCGGCAATTTCACAGCCGCACCGATTTTTCCTTTCCGGCCCGGGAAAGTTGTTCCTGCAAATTTACCAGCCAAACTCGAGGCGGCGTCGCCTTCATCGATATTCACCCCGGCCGCGGCATATTTTTTTAAATTTGGCACGCAGAGATTTTAGCAGTTTTATTTTTCTGAATCGTTTAAAATTTTCGCAATGTTTTCCCAAAAAAATCAGTCTCTACTCGTGCTCGGTCGTCATCCCGCGATTTCGCTCGCCGAAATCCGCGCGAAATTTCTACATTCCCGCATCGCCGCGCGCGAAAATTCTTTTGCGATTTTTGAAAATTTGCTCGAGCTGGATTTGAAAAAAATCGGCGGAGTGGTCAAAGCCGGAAAAGTTTTCGCGCATTCGCTCGATTTTCCGATTGGCTTGATTTCCGATTTTCTCGAATCCGAGTTCGCGGGCAAATCTGGGAAGCAAACTTTCGCGATTTCGGTTTTGCCGGAAAATCTGCAGACACAAAAAACGCTTTTGATCGGAGTGAAAAAAAACCTACAAAAAGCAGGAATTTCAGTCCGTTTTGCGAATAAAAATTTCGCGAATCTTAGCTCGGCGCAATCGCAGTTCGAGATTCTCAAAAAAAACGGGACTGAGATTTTGGTTGCGAATTCTGGTCAAAATTGGTGGCTCGCGAAATTAAATTCCGTCCAGCCTTTTGAAAGTTACAAATTTCGCGATTACGAAAAAAAATTCCGCGACGCGAAAGTAGGGATGCTTCCGCCGAAACTCGCGCAGATTCTCGTCAATCTCGCGGCGCGCGACTCCGAAAAGGCGAAAATTTACGATCCGTTTTGCGGCTCCGGCGGGATTCTCGTCGAGGCCGGACTGCTCGGCCACGCGATTCTCGGCAGTGATCTAGACCCGCGGATGGTTGATTTTTCGCAAAAAAACCTGGCTGAATTTGGTTTATCCGCCGATCTTTTCATTCACGACGCCAAACAAAAAAATTCTAAAAAATTCGATTTCATCGCGAGTGAGGGCTACCTCGGGCCGCCGCGCAAAACTTTGCCGGACGAAAGGATGCGCGCCAAAATTTTTGCCGATCTCGCTGACCTTTACCAAAAATTTTTCAGCTGGCTCGACTGCGAGCGTGTCGCGATTTGCTTCCCGGTTTATCTAGAAAAAGGTCTGCCAAAATTTTTCGCTTCTCAAGAAATTTTGCCGAAAATAGCGCAATTCGGCTGGAAAATGCAGAATTCCGAAAAGCTGATTTACTCGCGACCGGGACAAATCGTCGGCCGTGAGGTTGTCGTGCTTGCGAAAAATTAATCGACCAGGGCGATTGCTTCGATTTCGACCTTGGCTTTTTTTGGCAAAGCGGCGACCGCGATTGTTGATCTGGCTGGTTTATTCGCGCCGAAAAACTCGGCATAAATTTCGTTCACTTTCGCGAAATCATTTATGTCGGCCAAAAAGATTGTCGTCTTCACGACTTTCGCGAAATCGGAATTCGCGGCTTTCAAAACTTCGCCCAAATTTTCCAGAGCTTGGCGCGCCTGAATCTCGACTGATTCGTTGCGAAAATCGCCGTCTTTCGTCAGCGCGATTTGGCCGGAACAAAAGACCAAACCGTTATTTTTGATCGCTTGCGAATACGGACCGATCGCAGCCGGAGCGTTCGAAGTGGAAATGATTTGCATCGTAGGAAATTAAATTTCTTTGATTTTACGGCGTGATAAAATTTTGGGGAAATGTTTTTCGCCAGAATTCTCGAAAAAATTCATCCCAAAAAAAGACGTCTCGGGAAATGGATTGGTTTGGGTTTACTCGCGTTTTTCATCGTGATCGTCATTTTTCTCGAGCTCGCTTTGGGAGAATTCCGCGCGCTCGGATTGCGTGAAATCACTGGTTTTCCCGGCGCGCGCGATTATCTGATTGTTTTCCAGAATGACGCCGAGCGACGACCGAGCGGGGGATTCATCACTTCGTTCGCGATTCTCAAATTTCGTTTCGGAATCCCGCTTTTCGAATTTGGCAATGTTTACGATCCCAAATTAATTCAGCCGGGTTCGACGCCGCCCGATCCGCTGGTTGCCGATTTACTCGCGGGCGATTTTTATCCCGGACACGGTTTTCGCGATGGCAATCTCGACGCGGATTTTCCGACGACCGCGAAAGAATTGATGCGGCTTTATAAATTGGGCTATCCCGACGAGGATTTCGATGGCGTGATCGCGATCGATTTCACGGCGTTCCAAAATCTCGCTGCGAAGTTGTCGCCGGAGATTGGCGGCGAGGCCGGACTTTTCGCGGCGCTCGAAAATCAAATTCAAAATATCGATTTGCACGATCCGGATCAGATCGCGAATCGCAAAAATTTCCTCGGTGATGTCGCGAAAAATTTAATCAAAAAAGCTTTTTTCCATCCGCGCGTCGCGGTCGTGAGTTTGCTCGAAAGCCTGAAAAATAAGCATTTGCTCTTTTATTTCACCGACCCGGATACCGAAAAAACAGTTGCCGAAAAAAACTGGGGCGGGATTTTGCCCGCGCCGACCGATTCTGATTTTCTCGCGATCATCGAGGGAAATTTCGGCGGAATGAAGTCGAGCCGCTATCTTGTGCGCGACATTTTTTACGATCTCGATTTCACCGAAAATGATAAAAAAGAATTGACTGCGACGGCCAATCTCAAAATTCAAATTCAACATTTGGGTGATCCGGCCGAGCCGATTTCCGGATATTACAAAGGCATTTGGCGGATTTTCACGCCGCTCGGTTCCGAAAAAATTTCCGGAACCGTCGACCAAGTTTTCGAAAATGGCGCGCACAAAGTTTTCGGCAAAATTGTCGAAATGAATCCGGGCGAGTCGCGCGAAATTAATTTGAGTTATCAGCTGCCGATTACGATTTTGCATGATGGAATTTACAAATTGCATTTACAAAAACAGCCGGGGAGCGCGGCCGATCACGTGCGCGTCACGGTGAAATTGCCCGCTGGATATTTGCTCGCGTCGCCGAATTTCGATGCGCGCGAAGATCTCGCGATTTTCGAAACCGAATTAAATTCCGATCAAGATTTGTCGCTCAAAATTTTGCCGGACACACATCCGCCGCGACTTGCGTGGCAAGAATTCACGGGTCCAAATCTTGGTGCGATTGATTTACGATTCAACGAGCCGCTCGATGCTGATTCCGTCGCGAATGCGACTTTCTCCATCGCCGACGAAAATTACCGTAACCAAAGATTTGATGATGTGAAAATTAAACGCGTTCGTTTCATTCCGCCGCAAAATATTCGGCTCGAAGTTTCCGGCGTGACGCCCGAATGTCGCGAGTGGTACGAGCTGCGATTCGACGGCGTCGCTGATGTTCACGGCAATATTTTGCACGATCAAAAGGCCACGGTCGTCCAGTGGATTGACGTAAATGGGCGCAATTGCGACCCCGACCGGAAGCTTTGAATCTGCTAAAATTTCGCCAACTAAAAAACTCAAATGAAAATTTTGCGCACTCTTGTCGGCTTCCTGGTAGTCCTAATTTTGGCGCAACCAGTTTTCGCGGAATTATCAATTTCCGGTGACGCGATCACAACGCAGCCAGGCAACGGAGTCGTCGCCGGACAAACCGTTCGAATTTATACGACGGTGCGCAATTCCGGGGCGACGGATTTGATTGGTACGGTCAAATTTTTCGTCGATGGCGCACAAATCGCGACCGACCAGCCGGTGAGTGTCAAAGCAAATAGTGTGCCGGACGAAGTTTTCGTGCACTGGGTCGCAGTCGCTGGCAATCACAAAGTCGCGGCGCAAGTTTTCCCTACGGACGATCCGAACGACGATTCTTCGAATAATTATATCGAGACGACTTTATTTGTCGATTCGGATTCGGACGGGGACGGAGTCGGCGATTCGGTCGATATCGACGACGACAACGATGGATTGAACGACAAAGACGAGATAGCGGCCGGGACTAATCCTAAAAAATACGACACAGACAACGATGGTGCGGGCGACGGTTCGGACGCTTTTCCGCTTGATCCGAATGAGCAAATTGACAGCGACCACGATGGAATTGGCGATAATGCCGATCTAGACGATGACAATGATGGATTACCGGACACTGCCGAAAAAGAAATTGGGACGGACCAATTGAATCCGGATACAGATGGCGACGGAGCAGAGCAATGCAATGATTTACTCGACAAATTTCCGCTACAAAGTGCGGAGTGCAAAGACACCGACGGTGATGGCTGTGGCGACAATTCCGATCCGAATCCGAATGATCCGGGAGATTGCGTCGACAACGATCACGACGGGATCGCCGATGCGGTCGATACAGACGATGACAACGACGGCCACCCAGACACGGAGGACGCTTTTCCGCTTGACCCGAGTGAATGGCAGGACAGCGATCACGATGGACTCGGTGACAACGCCGATCCAAATGATGCCAATCAGGGTCCTAATGTCGTTTTCGGCGGTGACCGCATCGTGGTCGTCGGCGAAGAAGTTTCCTTCGACGCGTCGCAGTCGATTGATCCTGATGGTTCGTTAGTTGCGTTTGAATGGGATTTCGGCGACGGTTCACCAGTCGTTGATACCGCGCAAGTAACTCACATTTACCAAAAAGTCGGGGAATATAATCTGAAGCTGAAAGTGACGGACAACGCGGGTGAAAGTCGGGTGAAGTCTGCCGTCATCGTCGTTGAAAATTCGCCGCTGCTCGAGCAGATTTTGCTCTGGCTGATGATTCTACTTTTGCTCATTTTCCTCTATATTTTCTGGAAAACAGTCCAACGCAAAAAACATCGTAAATGATTTTTCTCGCCAAATTGCGCCGCATTTTTCTCACCGCACTTTTGTTTTTTGTCGCGCTGCCAGTCGCGAGTGCAGCCGGCTCTGGTGGGGTCGGTGTGATGAATGCCGCGACGCAGGCGGGTATCAAAATTGAGTGTCCGATCGGCTCGGTGAATTGCGTCAAATCGGGCGAAGCGACAGCGTACTCGACTTCTGGCACACAAACTTTTATTCTCAAAATCGTCGGCGGCTTGCTCAATTTCGTCGGCATTCTCGCGGTCGTGATGCTCGTCGTTGCGGCGATTCGACTCGTCGTTGCGACTGGCAGTCAGGATTCGCTGCAGGCGGCAAAAAAACAAATCAAATGGATATTTATTGCTTTGGCGGTGATTATTCTCTCACTGCTGATTGTCCAAAATGTCGCGAAAATTATTTTCAAAGCGACGACGCCGGGGTCGGTCAGCGCGCTCGAAAATTTCCAGAATATTGGTTAAGAAGTAGAAACGCGAGAAAGTAAAGACGCATGCAATGCGTCTCTACTTTTTTATTCCAGCGGGATCACATCATTCCGCCCATGCCGCCCGGCATCGGAGAAGTTGGCTCTTCTTTTTTCGGTTTGTCCGCGATTGCGGCTTCGGTCGTGAGGAAAATTCCCGCGATTGAGCTGGCATTCTCCAAAGCTGAACGCGTCACTTTTTTCGGATCGATAATTCCGACGGCGACCATGTCGACGAATTTTCCGCTCGCGGCGTCGAAACCAAAATGTTTCGTTTTCGCTTCGACAATTTTCGCGAGAATCGCGCCGCCGTCTTCGCCCGCGTTTTCCGCGATTTGCCGAACCGGAATTTCGAGCGCCTTGGAAACAATTTTCAAACCGCTTTTGATATCGGCGTCTTCCTCGGCTTCAATCAATTTTTCCAAAACTTTTTTCGCACGAATGAGCGCGACGCCGCCGCCCGCGACGATGCCTTCTTCGATCGCGGCTTTCGTCGCCTCGACTGCGTCCTCGACGCGGTGCTGTTTTTCTTTTTGCTCGACCTCCGTCGCAGCGCCGACTTTGATCACGCCGACGCCGCCGGTCAATTTCGCCAATCTTTCAGTCAGTTTTTCTTTATCAAAATCTGAGGTCGAAGTTTCGAGCTCAGCTTTGATCGCCGCGACCCGCGCCGCGATCGCTTTTTTGTCGCCTTTGCCACCGACGATCACAGTTTTTTCTTTGTCTGAGATCACTTTCGCCGCGCGGCCGAGATCACCAACTTCGACATTTTCCAGCTTCAAACCGAGCTCCTCGGAAATCACTTTTCCGCCGGTCAGTGCGGCGAGATCTTTCAGCATTTCTTTCCTTCTTTCCCCGAAACCCGGCGCTTTCACCGCGAGCGTCGCGAAGCCACCTTTCAATTTATTCACGACCAAAGTCGCGAGCGCTTCGCCTTCGACATCTTCCGCGATGATGACCAATTCTTTTTGTCCAGCTTTCACGAGCTTCTCGAGCAAAGGCAAAATTTCTTGAATCGAACTGATCTTTTTGTCAGTAATCAAAATTTGCGCATCCGCAAACTCGGCTTTGAGATTCTGCGAATTCGTCATGAAATAAGCCGAAATATAGCCGTTGTCGAATTGCATGCCTTCGACGACTTCGGTCTCGAGCCCCATAGTTTGTCCTTCCTCGACCGTCACGACGCCGTTTTCGCCAACTTTCGCGAGCACTTCCGCAATAATTTCTCCGACTTCCTCGGACTGCGCCGAAATCGTCGCGACTTGTTTTTGCTGTTCTTTCGTTTTGACTGGCTCCGCCAATTTTCCCAATTCCGCGACGACCGCCGCGGTCGCTTTTCCGATGCCTTTTTTCAAATTCATCGCGTTCGCGCCGGCGGTGAGATATTTCAAACCTTCCGCGATGATCGCGTGCGCGAGAACGGTCGCGGTCGTCGTGCCGTCGCCCGCCGCGTCGTTCGTTTTGCTTGCGACTTCTTTCACCATTTCCGCGCCCATATTTTCGAATTTATCCTCGAGCTCGATTTCTTTCGCGATCGTCACTCCGTCATTCGTGATCGTCGGCGAGCCGTACGATTTTTCGAGAATGACATTGCGACCTTTCGGTCCCATCGTGATGCGCACCGCGTCGGCGAGTTTCGTCACGCCCGCGAAAAGTTTTTTGCGCGCGTCTTCAGAGAAGATGATGTCTTTTGGCATGGTAGAAGGATTAAGTTAGTAAGGAATAAGAAGTAAGTTGGTAGGGATTAAGTTTTGTGATTTAAATCCCCCGCTCGCTTCGCTCGTTTCCCCCTTTGCGAAAGGGGGACTTTCGTAGCCCCTCTTTTGTAAAGAGGGGTTGGGGAGATTTTAAAAAAAAATTAAAATTAAAAATGCAAAATTATTCTTTGTAAAAAAAGTTTTCGGAAACAGGGATGAAGTCGTTTTGCGCCAAAAAATTAAGCATTCCGCCTCGAGGAGCATTTCTTTTTTCATTGTCTAAATCCTTTTCATTTTCGTATTTTTTGGTCAGTTCATCAACGATTTCAGAATCACCAAAAAATATTCCTGGAACTTGGTCGTATGTATATTTTGATTCGTCTTTTGAAAACTCAAAATAAATCATTTTAAAAGGGTTAAAAAGCCTAATTTAAATTATTTTAAAATCGCGATCACGTCGCTTTCTTGAATGAAAAAATATTCGTCTTTGCCGAGTTTGACTTCGGTCGGACCGTATTTCGAATATAAAATCACGTCGCCGGCTTTCACCGAAAGGGGAACGCGCTCGTTGTCGTCGCCGATTTTGCCCGGGCCGACCGCGACAACTTTAGCTTTTTGCGGTTTTTCCTTGTCTGCCGTGTCGGGAATGAAAATCCCGCCTGCGGTTTTTTCCTCGGCTTTTTCCGGCTCAATCAAAATGTAGTCGTTGACTGGTTGAATCTTGGACATTTGAAAAAAATTAAATGATTTTGCGGACCTGGATTTTAATGTCTTGAAGTCAAGATTTCAAGCCGTTAGAATTGATTTCGTGCGAAAAAAGACAGGTAGCGAGATCGTTTTCGAAAGTTTGATCGCCGAAGGGGTCGAGACGATTTTCGGTTATCCGGGCGGACAAGTGCTGCCGCTGTATCACGCGCTCACGAATTATGCGAAAAAGCTGCGGCACATTCTGACGCGGCACGAACAGGGTGCGGCTTTCGCTGCGGAAGGCTACGCGCGGGCGTCAGGCAAAGTCGGCGTTTGTCTCGCGACATCCGGTCCGGGTGCGACGAATCTCATTACCGGGATCGCGAACGCGTATCTCGATTCGATTCCGCTCGTCGCGATTACGGGACAAGTGCCGAGCAATTTAGTCGGTTCAGATGCATTCCAAGAAGCTGACATCACCGGTATCACGCTTCCGATCACGAAGCACAATTACCTCATCACGCACGCGAAAGATCTCGCGCCTGCGATCAAAGAAGCTTTTTTTCTCGCGCGCAGCGGTCGACCGGGGCCGATTCATATCGATGTCACCAAAGACGCGCAGTGCGAGCTCGCTGATTTCGATTACGCGAAAACGCAAATTAATTTGCCGGGCTATCTCGTGCGCGGTCCAGCCAAAGAAAAGCAAATCGTGCGCGCGCTCGAGTTGATTCAAAAAGCCAAAAAGCCAGTCGTGATTTCGGGACACGGAGTTTTGATTTCCGGCGCGTCCCGCGAAATGCAAAAGTTCGTCGAAAAGCTCGATGTTCCGGTTGTTGCGACTTTGCTCGGGATTTCTTCGATTCCTTTTGGTCACCGCAATTACCTCGGAATGCTCGGGATGCACGGTTCGCCCGAAGCGAATTTCGCGATCTCACACGCCGATTTGATTATCGCGGTCGGGGCGCGTTTCGACGATCGGATTACGGGCAAATTGTCCGAGTTTGCTGCGCAAGCGAAAGTGATTCACATCGACATCGATGCCGCGGAAATCGGCAAAATTGTGAAAGTGGACGCGGCGGTTCTCGCGGATGCGCGCGCCGCGCTCGACAGTCTCAATCGCGAAGTTCCGAGTCAAAATCATGCCAGCTGGTTCGCCGAAATTCAGACTTACGGCGCGAAAGTCGAGGCGCAATTATTGAAAATTGACCAAGCTAAAAAGCCGAAACGACTGAAAGCCGTCGAGGTGATTCACGCGATCAATAAAACTTCGCCCGACGCATTTGTCGTTTCCGACGTCGGCCAAAATCAAATGTGGGCGGCGATGCATTTTCAATTTCACAAACCGGGGCGATTGCTTTCCTCGGGCGGTCTCGGCTCGATGGGCTACGGTCTTCCGGCGGCGATGGGTGCGGCAGTTGCGCACCCGCAGATTCCGGTGTGGTGTCTCACCGGCGACGGCGGGATTCAAATGAATATTCAAGAATTGACGACGCTCGCGCAGGAGAAAATCCCTTTGAAAATAGCTGTTTTCAATAACGGCTTTCTTGGGATGGTGCGCCAGTGGCAGGAGCTTTTTTACAACAAAAATTATTCCGCGACGCCGCTTTTCAATCCGGATTTTGTGAAATTGGCTGAGGCATGTGGGATCAAAGCTTTTCGAGTTGCGAAGGTTTCCGAGGCTTTGAAAATTACGCAAAAAGCCGCACAGACAAAAGGCCCGGTCTTGGTCGAGTATTTGATCGAGCCGGAGGAAAATGTTTTTCCGATGGTCGCGCCGGGGGATGCGCTGAAGAATACGCGGATTAAATAATTCTTGCTATCGTAGGATTCCACTTTTTCGCTGGCGCGGTGTTGCTACTTTTTTGACAGCAAAAAAGTAGCACAAAAAACTGCCCGCCGATCTCAAAAATTCGGCGAGCTTGGTTGCTCGCGCACTAAAAAATTCAATTGCTCACTTTGTTCGCTGAATTTTTCTGACGCGCGCTCGCAAGTCGCCGCCCCAATTTTTTCGAATGGCGGGGATGTGCGGCTCGCTTCGCTCGCCGCGCCGCTTTTTTTATTTCAACAATACTGAGAGTTCTTCCTCTCGTCCTTCAAACGGCCCGATCGCGGCGAGGCGGAATTTTCCCGGGACGAAGATTTGCTGCGCGAGTTTTTGGATTTGCTCCGCATTCACTGCGTCGATTTTCGCGAAAATTTCTTCGAGTGAATCCTGTTTCTTATAAAGCAAAAATTGTTTGCCGATGAGGTGCGCGTATTCTTCGCTGTCTTCGAGTCGCAAAGTCAGTTTGCCTTTCAAAAATTCCTGCGCACGTTTCAGCTCGTCCGCCCCGACTTTTTCCGCGGCGATTTTTTCATACTCCGCGCGAATCGCGCTGACCGCTTTTGGCAATCTTTTCAGATCGACTCCGGCACTCGTCGAAACCACGCCTGCATCGGTGTAGTCGTCGGTATTCGTCCGAATGTAATAGCACAGTCCCTGCGCCTCGCGCACATTTAGAAACATGCGCGAGCTCATATTTCCGCCGAGAATAATCGCCAAAATACGCTGCGCCCAGTGCTGCGGATCTTCCGCTGCGACGCCGCGCACACCGAGCACGAGATGACCTTGCTCAGTTTTTTTGTTCTGAATTTTGACCGGACTTTGCGGCTCGAAATTTTCCAAAGCCTGCCAGTCGAAAGCTTTTTTGCCATTTTGAAATTGGAAAAATTTTTCGACTTTTCCGACGATTTCTTTGTGCTCGCATTTGCCCGCGACCGCGATGATGAGATTACCAGGCTGATAAAGCTCATTTTTGTAATTCACAAAATCGTCGCGCTGAAATTTCAAAATATTTTCGCGTGTGCCGATCTGATCCCAGCCCATCGGCTGGTCACCGAAAAGTAATCGCTCGAAATCCCAACCGACTTGGTACATCGGCGTGTCGAGATACATGTTGTATTCTTCGAGAATTACACCGCGTTCTTTCTCGATTTCCTCGGCCGGAAATTTCGCATTGACCAGCATATCGCTCAAAACATCGAATGCCGTGTCCGCGTGATTCGCGGCGACTTTCACGAAGTAGCCCGCATATTCTTTACCGGTGAAGGCATTGAATTCACCGCCGATCGAATCGATGGCCTCGCTGACCGCTTTGGTGTTTCTAAATTTCTCACCGCCCTTGAAGAACATATGCTCGAGAAAATGCGAAAGTCCGTTCCGTCCGCGCGTTTCGTAGCGTGAGCCCGCTCCGGCGAGGACGAGACAAGTAATCGCCTCCGTCCCGGGCAAAGTCTGAGTGACGATTTTGAGTCCGTTAGGCAGTTTAGTCAGTTCCATTGCGAGAGAATTATTTGGGCGAGTTTACCATCCCTGCCAGGAGAAAAAGACTGAGCGCCGTCGGCGCATCTTCGAGCGGATGTAAAAAGAACATTATTACTGTAATCCCGATCAAAGCGTAAAAAATTTCAGAGCCAGCCTTTTTCAAATCCAGAGCGAGACTGAGCAAAAAAACCAGGAACAAAATTCCGCCCAACCAACCCAGCTCAAGTGCGATTCCCAAGAAAGTATTTTCGGGAGTCAGAGCATGATTAAATCTTTGGGAGATGCCGCCAGTCTGACCCAGACCCAATCCCAGAGGATGCGCCCAAACGAGAGCAGCCGCTTGGATGCTTTTCGTGAAATGTTCTCCGGTCGAAGCGGCTCTACCGATGATTGCTCCCAAATTTTGATTAGAAAAAAGCAGAATCATGATTCCTGAGATTGCGGCAAAAGCGCCAAAAGCAAGCCGTTTTTTTATTTTAGCAGGCAAATTTCTTCGCCACATTTTTCCCGCAAAGAGCAAAAAAATTACAGCTGCGCCGAGCCAGGCCGAACGCGAAAAAGTCCAGACCAAAACCAAAATTCCTCCTAAGATTTCGATCCCCAAAAAGTAGGGCCAGAAATTTTTCGTTTTGCGCTTAGCCCAAAATTCAGTCAGCGCGACTGGCAAAAGTAAAAGCAAAAACGCGCCGAGCTGATTCGGCCCGGCGAAAGTCGCCTGGGAGCGGATTTGGCCTGACTCGCCGACGAGATGATAGATCGGGAGATTGCCGCCCGGCTGCCAGCTCGAAACATTTTCCGAATAACCAAAATATTTTAAAAAGTCGGAAGGCAAAAGAAATTTTTGTGCCAGGGCAAAAAGAATTACTAGACCGCCAGCTGACAGAAAGATTTTTTTCAGTCGTTCGATGTTCAGCTCGTCAAAATCAAAAAATTGCACGGCCAAAAAAGCAAGCAAAAATAAAGTTGCGGTTCGCAGGCCGAGCAGTTTTTGCGTCCAGATTCCACTGCCGAAAGTTGCGTAAAGAATTGCCGAGATTACAAAAATCAAACCGAGCCAAAATGTCCGCGAGCGGGGAAATTTGCGGCTGGAAACCAATTTCACTAGAGCTAAGACTCCCAGAATTCCGACCAAGATTTCTTTCCAGGCTTGAATCAGGATCGTCCAAGCGTCAGTCCAAAAAAAACTTTTCAGCCAAGTAAAAAGAAAAGCATGAAAGGGGAGGAGTGCGATCAGGGCTATCGAAATTGCGAAGGCCGCGCGGTCGAGTTTTTTGGAGAAACTCATTGGAATTTTAAATTTCTAGTTTTAAATTAAAAACTACTTTGCGGCATCCAAGATGATTTTAGCAATCCGCTCGGCTGCGTCGCTCGGCGCTAGATTTTTGGCGGCTGCACCGATTTTGGCGAGTCGTGCTGAATCAGACAAAAGCCAGATCACTAATTTGGCGAAGTCGTGCGGCTTGGCCTTTTCCTGGGGCATGACCATCGTAGCTCCGGCTTTTTCAAAAAATTTCGCGTTCTCGACTTGGTCACCGCGCGAGGATTCAGCCGGTAGAGGGATCAAGACGCTGGGTCGGCTGGCGGCTGCGATTTCGAAAAGGGCATTGGCGCCGGCCCGCGAAACGACCAGATCGGCTGCAGCCAAGACGTCCAAATATTCTTGGTCGAGATAATCAAAGAGTCTGACATTCTCGGGCAAATCCATTTTGGGCAGCTTGCCGGCGCCAGTCAGCCAGACGACGTTTGTTTTGTGCGCTAGGGCAAAAACGCTGCGTTCAAGCAGAAGATTCAGAAAAACCGCTCCGGTCGAACCGCCCGCGATCAAGACAATCGGTAAGTCATTCCCAAAATCCAAAAATTCTCGCCCGTGTTCAGCCGACCCAATGGGCCGGACTGGGTTCCCAGTAATTTGGATTTTGTGGCCGGGGTGGGTAGTTGGGAAACTGAGACAAATTTTCTTGGCAAAGCGGGCCGTGAGCCGAGTCGCCAGCCCGGGACTGAGATCGGATTCGTGGATAATTAAAGGAATGCGCAAAAGTGCGGCTGCCAGAGCGACCGGGACGCTCACGAAGCCGCCTTTAGAAAAGACGACTTGCGGCTTGATTTTGATAAGCCGATGTAAGGCTTGGACTATCCCGACCGGGACGCGCAGCGCGTCGACCGCATTTTGCCAATCGAAATAGCGCCTCAATTTTCCAGTTTGTATTGCATAAAATTCAATCCCCGTTTTTTCGGCTAGTTTACGCTCCAGCCCGTCTTGCGAACCGAGATAAAAAATCTGAGCATGACCAGCCAGCTTCTTGACCGCTGCGATGATCGCGAGATTGGGAATCACGTGCCCGCCCGTGCCGCCACCGGTAAAAACAATTTTCATAAGTTGACATTTTACAGAGAATCTTCTGTTTTGCGAATCGGTCTGGGCTGGTCACGCATTGCTTTTAATTCTTCAGCCGAAAATTTCTCGCCTTTGCGTGCATGCACCAGATCGTCGTCACGCTTACTAAAATCGCTCATACGCCGGCGCTGGTGGCTGGCCTTCTGAATATCCAAGATTTTGCGCGCAGTCATCTGCGGTGATTTTACGAAGTTCATCAGAAGCGGGATATCGCTTCCGGCAGTTTGGATTTCGAGCTGACCGATATCAGAAAGAGTGCGCCAAAAACCATGCGTTTGACCGCCGACTTCCTGAATTCGGTCGAGATTAGTCTCGGCGATTTGCCAGTCAAAAATACTGGTTTGAGTGATATCGACTACGCGCTCATTGGTCACGACCACGACGGTGAACTCGCTTTTGATAAATTCAATTAGAGTTACCAGCCAGGCAAACAAAAAGTAGAAGACAGCAATTAAATTCAAAATCAGCTGAGATGCCAGTGGCAGGTTGATGTAAACAAAAAAAATAAAAATTATTCCAGGCAAGAAAACACCCAAGAGCAAGAACCACAAAAAAATCTTGGCGCGCTGCAGCCAGTGAGTGCGAATACAAATCTCGACTTCTTCGTTGGCGCGCTGTCCTGGAAAAAAATTCGTCCGTCGCGTGATATTGGTGTGCAATTTTGCGAGCTTTGCATCGCTGGCCGAAAGTGATTTTTCGCCTAAAAACATCATTTTAATTTTAACCGAATTCGGAGCTCGCTAACTTGCCTTTATCTCCACTTTTTGTTAAAATATCGAAGAACAAAAACAAAACTGAATGGATAAAAATACGCTGCAGTTGCCGTCCAAAAATGAAGTTTTTCGGCAGATTGTCGCCGAAAAGCCCGAAGACGCCGAGATGGATTTTCATAGTGCCTTGCATTTCATTGAAGGGCGCGAGGAAGACGAGCGTTTTGTCGAGGCGCGCCGTGCGATTCAAAAACAACTTGAAGAGAGCGAGGAGAGCGAAGAGCGTGGAACCTGCAATTACTATCTTTTGCGCCTGATGTTGCGCGAGCACTTGCTTTTTGAAAATAAGGACACGCGCGACGCCTACCAGAGGATGCGGGACAATTTTCTCGCGGCTGAACGCGAATACAAGAAGAATTTTTTCCAAATGAAGCGCGGTGAAGAGAAGGAAAATTCGCGCTCCCAGATCGAAAACTTTTACCGACTGGTCGATAGCTATTTCATCGTGCTCGAAAAGATTTATCAAAAAAAAGGTTTTCTCGGCGCGGGCGAGCGCGCTTATGAGGACAAAATGCATTTTCGCAAAAGTCTCGCTTATTTTTCGGGTCACCACTTCGCGCATCTCGGCCATCTTTTCCTCGACAAAACTTCCCGCTACGGTCACTCTCTAGGTCGCTGGGGGATGACTGTTTTGCTCTTTATCACTTTTTTCGCTGCGATCTACGCCTTGCTGGATTTCACTTCATCGACTTCAATGTTCGCGGACTATCCCGCACGGACCGGATTTTTCGATTATTTCTATTTCTCGGTCGTCACTTTCACTACGCTGGGCTACGGTGATATCACCCCGATCACAGTCGCCGAAAAAATGGTGGTTGGCTGTGAGGTTTTGCTCGGTTTCACCATGTTGGGTATTTTCATCAATCTGATCAAGCGTCGTTTCAATTAATAACCCGGCCTAAGCTCTCGGCCATTTGAGTCGGATCGTGGGCGGCGTGGAGCGCTTCTTCGGCTGAGATATCACCGCTTCTGACGAATCGCAGCAAATTCTCGTCAAAAAGACGCATGCCGCTTTTGCCGTTGATTTGGATCTGGGAATAAATTTCCGAAATTTTGCGCTCGCGAATCGCATGTGCAATGCCGGAATTATTGAACATGATTTCTCTGACGCAGACCCGGCCCAGGCCGTCTTTGGTCGGAATGAGGCGTTGGCTCATCACGGCCGCGAGCGAATGGCTAAGCTGGACGGCGATTTGTTGCTGCTGATTAGCCGGGAAAACATCGACAATTCGCTGAATCGCGCGCGGCGCATCGTCTGTGTGCAGAGTGGCCAAAACGAGATGCCCGGTCTCAGCCAGAGTGATCGCGGTCGCGATTGTCTCCAGATCGCGCATTTCGCCAATCACGATCACGTTTACGTCCTGGCGTACGGTGTGCTTGACCGCGCTGGCGAAGCTCTCGGCATCGATCCCGACTGCGCGCTGCGAAATCACGGCCTTTTTTCTTTTGAAAATAAACTCAATCGGATCTTCGATCGTGATGATGCGCACTTTACGTTCGGCGTTAATAAAATCAATCAGGCTCGCGAGAGTAGTCGTCTTGCCGCTTCCATTTGGGCCGGTCACTAGGATCAAGCCTTCGTCGCGCAGGACGTATTCCAAAATTTCGGCTGGAATATCGATTTCATCGGGTCGCGGAATTTCAAAAGGAATCGCGCGAAAGGCGATGGCCGGACCGTGCATTTCCTCATAAAACGCGACTCGGAAGCGGCTCAGATTTGGTCGCTCAATCGAGAAATCAAATTCTTTCTCGGCGGCTAGTTTTTTGAAACCCTCTTCGCCGATAATTTCGCGCGTGACTTTTTCGATTTCCTCGCGCTTGACTGGTTCAGCATCTGGTACCGGCCAGATCTGGCCATTTTTGGCACGCAGAAAGGGTGGCTCATCAGTCAGAATATGCAGATCGGAGCAGGCGTTTTCGATTTGCTGGATGAGCAGCTTCTCGAGGTCAAACATTTGATTTTTTTAGATCGCGCCATTCTAGCACGTTTTAGCGCTTTTTCCAAGCGTTTTCCTGCCGACACAGGAGTCTACGATCGGCCGGGTTGCGCAGAATTTTTACCAAAGCTTGTTCAAGTCGGACTTGGTTTTGGCTGCCTTTGGCGAGAATCAAATCGCCCGGTCGAATTTCCTTTTTCAAAAACTCGCCGGCTTGCCTGGCCGTCTCAAAAAACCTGGTTGGTTTTTTGGCGAGTTTCGCGGCTTGGACGAATTGCTCGGCTGCCCCAAAAACTCCGATCACAAGATCAGAGACTTTAGCGGCCTTGGCGCCCAGCTCGTGGTGAAACTTTAGCGAATTTGTTCCCAGCTCGTTCATCTGTCCGCCCAAAAAAATTTTCCTTTTGGCAGGCAAATTTTCCAAAGTTTCGAGCGCGGCCGCCAAGCTTTTGGGATTCGAATTGTAGGAGCCGTCCAAGATTTTCGAGCCTTTGATTCCCGCCAGGAGATTCAAGCGCCCGGGCGGTAAATGAAAATCTTTCAGTGCGGAAATCGCTTTTTTCAAGCTAATGCCATTCGCCAGGCCGATTGCCACGGCGGCCAGGATTGAACCCAGATTTTGCCGCCCCAGGATGGGAATTTTTAGCTCGGCTTTTTCCTGACCCCAGGCAATCTGGGCCGAAAGTCCAGTCAGGTCTTCCCGGATTTTGCTTGCGCGCAGATTGGCGCTCTTGTCCAGCCCGAAGAAAATTTTCCGCGCATTTGTTTTCGTCTTTCGCGAAAACTCATCATCGGCGTTCAAAATTGCGACTCCGTTTTTGGGTAAATTTTCAATCAACTTTCTTTTTTCGCGAGCGATCGCTTCCAGGCTTGCGAATTGGCCGGGGCCGAGATGGACCGGTGCGACGTTCAAGAAGACGCCGATCTGCGGCCGCACGATTTCCAGCAGTCGGCTCAAGTCACCCGGTCGGTCGGCCCCCAGCTCGAGGACGATTTTTGCCGCTTCCAATTTTTGCGTTCCGCGCCATTCCGCGCGCCAGAGAATTCCGAGCCATTTCAAAGGATTGGAAAAACCGGATTCTTCCTCAAGCAAAGTCAAAGGAACTCCAAATTCTGAATTAAAACTTTTCGCGTTGGCTAGGACTGTAAATCGGCTGGCCAAGATTTGCGCAGCCGCGTCTTTCGCCGTCGTTTTGCCGACCGAACCGGTGATTCCGACGATCGTCGATTTAGCCGAAACGCGTCGTCTCGCATGCAGACTCAGGAATTTAAGGACGAGATGGCGGGCGAGCTTCTTCAATTTGCAAACCCAATTCTCCCAAAATTTCGCAAACTTTTCCAAAAATTTTGCGTGCGATTTCCGTCAATTTATCGATTCGAAGATCCTGATGTTCTGGACTTGTTGAAAAATTTGGGGCTACTAATAATGCTTGATCAGCTATTCCCGCTAGATTCCCAATTTTTTCTTTTGGCAAAAACTCTAAAATGTTACCAAGATGGTTTAATACCACAAATAAATTTAGCCTCAGTTGGCTTTTTGTAAAAAAATTAGGATTATTTTTCTTACAGATGTATTGATCGATTGGATCAGGGTCTAAAACATTTTTAATTCTTTTAACTAAAATTTGGATTCGCTCCCAATCTGGTTCGGAAATTTCAAATTTTTCAGCCAAAAATTTTTTAAGTAGCTGATTTTAACTGAGGGATTTTTGCCGTCAAATCCAGTGAATCTCGCTCGCGAAGTCGCAATTGCGCCATCCGTCCTTCGTCCCGCCTTGGCGGGACTTCGGAGGACTGCGCCACTTTGTTAAATCCAAATTATTTCATTTGCGAAGCTACAGTTTCTCAACCAGGTCGTCTGGCGTTTCGCGTAATTGCGCGTGTCGCGTTTGATTTCCTCGATCGCAGTTTCCCAAGTTTTTTCGCCATGCAAAAAATCCAAAATTTCCCGATAACCGTGGCCGCGCAGTGCGGGGGAGTAGCGGTCGAATTTTTTCGCGAGTGATTCGACTTCGCTCAAAAGTCCCGCGCGCAGCATTCCACCGACGCGGCGGTCGATGCGCGCATAAAGTTTTTCGCGGTCGGTCGCGATTCCGAAAATCAAAAAATCGAATTTGCGTTTTCCGTGCGTCGGTTTTTCCGCATTTTCCGCGCGCTCGAGCGCGCGAATTAAATGGTGGCGATTTTCCGGCGGGATTTTCGCCGCCGCGTTCGGATCGCTTTTGCGCAATTTTTCCCACAATTTCTGCGGATTTTTCAGCCAAATTTTTTCGAGTGCCGCGCGCCGCGCGAGATCGGCTTTGCCCGGGAAACGAAAATTTTCAATAATCGCCGAGAGCAATAAAGTGTGTCCGCCCGCCAAAATCGGCAGTTTTTTTCGGTTCAAAATTTCCCGGATTTTCTTTTCGGCGAGTTTTCGGTACGCCGCGACGGAGACGACTTTTCGCGGGGAAAAAATTCCGACGAGATGATGCGGAACCAATTTCATTTCTTGATCGGTTGGCCGAGCCGAGCCGATGTCGAGTTCGCGGTAAATTTGCCGCGAATCGCAATTCACGATCTCGCCGCGAAGTTTTTGCGCGAGTTTAATCGCGAAATCAGTCTTGCCGCTCGCAGTCGGACCGAGAACCACGAGGACCGGTTTGGTCGGTTTCCCAGCCAAAAATTTTTCGGTTAGCTTGGCGGCTTTTTGGACTTTCAATATTTTTGGCATAAACTTGTTGCGAATTTTAACCCTAAAAAATGCAAAAGATTTTCATGGCTTTAGCCGTCTCGACTCTGCTTTTTGGCTGCAATTTCGGTTCTGGTCCAGCCGACCCGACCGAGATTCAAAAGGAAATTGCAACCGAACCCGCTCCTGTCGTCCTCAATGACGATCTCTTCATTACGCTCTCCGCCAAGATTCTCTGTCTGCCATCCAATCATCCCGAGGCCTCCAAGGCTGAGATTGAGCAATTTGCCAAGCAAATTTTGGCCGAAGCTGGGGTAAACGAGGCTGATTTTGGGACTTACCAGCAAACGGTCGAAGCCGATCAGGCTAGCAAAAAAGAGCTTTCGCTCGCGATTGTCGGCAAGATGCCTGATTTCTGCAAACTGATTCCGGTTTCCCAAAGCGCTCCTACGCCGGAAGCTGAAAAACCGACCGAAAATATCGAACCGTCGACCGAAGTCCAATCCAGCGAAAAACCGGTTGTCCAGGATTCCGCTGGGACGATCTCGTCCGAAGTGAGTCCGGCCGCGCCGACCGAAAATCCAGCGCAATAAAGATTTGCATTCCTAAAATTTTTCGCTAGAATCCATCCACATTTCGGGCTGAAGAAAGCAGGTTGCTAAATCCTGCCGAGGCAAAACCATAGTTTTCAAAGGGTTTGCCGTCTCAGTTCGACGCAAACCTTTTTTATTTCAATTCCAATGGCTATCTCAAAATCCCAGAAAGCCGCGATTCTCGCCGCTCTGGAGGCCGAGTTCAAAAGCGCTGCTTCAGTCGCTTTTACGGCTTATACCGGTATCACGGTTGCTGCGATTCGCGATTTGCGCAAAAGACTGCGAGCTGGTGAGGCCAAGATGATTATCGCGAAAAAAACTCTAATCAAGCTGGCCGCGAAAAACGCAGGCCTGAAAGAAATCCCGGCCGAGTCATTGGAAGGCCCGATCGCCGCGGTTTTTTCGCATGGCGACGAGTTGGCCGGTCTCCAGATTCTCGAGAAAGCCAAAAGTGATTTCAAGCAAATCGAAATCCTGGGCGGAGTTTTCGATGGTGAAGTCCTCGACAAAGCCAAAGCACAGCAGCTCGCCAAGCTGCCTTCCAGGGATGCTTTACTGGGTCAAATCGTTGGTCTGCTGGCTTCGCCGCTACGTGGTTTCGTCGGAGTCGGCAATCAAGTTTTGTCCGGGTTTGTCAGAGCGCTGGATGCGATTCGCGAGAAACAAAACGCCCAAGCTTAATTCTCTAATAATTTTTTAACCCAATTCAAAATGTCTGAAGAGACCAAAATCGAGCTTTCCAAAGAGGCTCAAAAAATTCTCGACGCGGTGAGCGAGCTCAAAGTCCTCGATTTGGCCAACTTGGTCAAAGCGATGGAGGAGAAGTTCGGCGTCTCAGCGGCGGCTCCGGTCGCAGCTGCAGCGGCTCCGGCGGCTGGTGCTCCGGCTGCGGAGGAGAAATCTTCCTTCTCGGTCGAGCTGACTGATGCCGGTGCGAATAAAATCGGCGCGATCAAGGCCGTCAAAGAAATCACAGGCCAGGGTCTCGGTGAAGCGAAAGCGACTGTCGAAGGTGCTCCGAAAGTCATTAAAGAGAATGTTCCGAAAGCGGAAGCTGAGGAAATGAAGAAGAAATTGGAAGAGGCTGGCTGCAAAGTAACCCTCAAATAATTCCTAAAAATTCTCAGAAGCGGGCGGTCGCAAGATCGCCTGCTTTTTTGTTGCTATTTTTTTACCACTTGTGCCGATAAGTTGTTGATGGGTGGCTTCGAGAATAGCTCGGAGTCACGAATCTTCCAGTTTTCGAACTGCGATAATAACTTCGCGCGAACGAAGCCGGAGTCGCAAAAACAGTAAAAACCATTATCGCGACAACGGAAGCGAGTATCTTTTTGAGCATAAAATTTTTTGTTAGACGGACAGGTCAATTTTAATTAAAAATGTTTAGAATTAACAATATCGCTTTAACTCAAGTTTAATTTTTCCAAAATAGACATCCCTAATCTTGGCAATTAGAATTCCGGCGATGTCATTTTTCATTCACAAAAAAACTCCGGTTTCGGACGCGCTGCTTGATCTGATCGCGCATTTGCCGACCGCGAGTTTGTCGAAATTAGTTGAGCCGAATTTCTGGAAAATGCTGGAAAATAAGGATTTTATGCGCATCGCGGTTTTGCTCGCGCAAAAAAGTTTTGCCGAAGGCGGCTGTCCGATCGGCGCGGTCATTATTGACAACAAAACGCGCGCGATTGTCGGCAAAGGTCACAACACACTCGTTCAAGAAAATGATCCGTACAATCACGGCGAGACTTCCGCGATTCGCGACGCTGGCCGGATCGATTTCAGTCGGACGACGATTTTCACGAGTCTCAGTCCTTGCGATGTTTGCGCCGCGCTGATTTACATGCGCGGTTTCAAGAAAGTCGTCGTCGGCGATGTCACGAATGCGTCGGGCAACGAAAAATTATTACGCAAAAAGGGGGTCACGGTTGAAATTCTCGAAGATCAAAAAGGCATCGAGCTTTACGCGAAATACCGTAAAAAAAGGCCAAAACTTGATTTGGAAGATTGGAAAGGTTTGGCGGCGGTGCGCAAAAAATCAAAGTGATTGCAAATATTCCGCGAGCGCATCTTCCCATTTTCGCATTTCCGGCAATTTCGAGTTGCGCAAAATCGAATTCCGCGGTCGCCGCGCGGGAGTCGGGAATTCACTTGTCGGAATATCGATGACTTTCGTCGGTAGATTTTTCAACTCAAAAATTTTTCGTGCGAAATTTGCCCAGCTCGTCGCGCCGGAATTCGTTGCGTGAAAAATTTCTTTGTATGGATTCCCGCTTTCGCGGGAATGACAAAGAGAGGATTCAGGATGACAATTCAAGATAATTTCGAGCGTCATTTTTGCGAGATCTTCGGTAAAAGTCGGGCAGCCGATTTGATCGGAAACTACTTTAATTTCAGCTTTCTCTTTCGCAAGCTCAAGCATTTTTTTTACGAAATTTTGCCCATCGCCGAAGAGCCAGCTCGTTCGCACGATTGCGAAATCACAGCCCGATTCCAAAATTTTTTGTTCTCCGGCGAGCTTCGATGCGCCGTAAAAATTCACCGGATTCGGCGCGTCATTTTCGAGATAACCTGCAAAATTTTCTCCCGCCTTCGCTCTTTGAGCTTCGGCGGTCTGCGCCTGCGGCTTGCCATCAAAAACATAATCCGTCGAAAAGTGAATCAACTTCGCGCCAATTTTTTTCGCGATCCGCGCCAAATTTCCGACCGCGTCGGAATTGATTTTCAGCGCGAGTTCGCGCTCCGACTCCGCATGATCGACGGCGGTGTAAGCCGCGGCATTCACCAAAAAGTCGGGTCGTGATTTGTCGCAAACGTTTTCGACTTCCTCGGAATTAGTGATGTCGAGATCTTTTTTCCCGAAAGTCGAAACTTCAAAATCGACGGAAAGCACTTGTTTCAAAGCTTTTCCGAGTTGGCCGTCCGCGCCGAATAAAATTATTTTGAACTTCATTTCAGTAAAAAGTGGTGGAGTCGACGGGACTCGAACCCGCATCTTCTGCTTGCTAAAGGCGAAATTTTACCAATTAAACTACGACCCCGAGTGATCGAGGCTGGCTCGCGCCAACTCCACCGCTAAAAATTTTACACGAAAAAAGCCCCCAAACAGGGGACTCTTTTCTAGCAAGCAGAGATGCCGTAGTTCAACGGTATCGCCTTCACCGGGATTTTAACAAAATATGTATTCAAAATCAACACAATTTGTATTCAAAAAATTCATACATTGAATTTGAAAACGCAGACATCGCCGTCTTGGACTAGGTAAGTTTTACCTTCACTCCGAATCCAACCGCGATCGCGCGCTGCCGACTCGCTGCCCGCTTCCAAAAGTTTTTCCGTCGCGATCACATCGGCTTTGATAAATCCGCGCTCGAAATCGGTGTGAATTTTTCCGGCGGCGTTCGGCGCGGTCGAACCTTTTTCGATCGTCCACGCGCGCGTCTCTTTTTCGCCGCTCGTGAAAAAAGTAATCAAATTCAAAAGAGCGTACGCCTCGCGAATCAACCGATTCAAACTCGATTCCGCGAGCCCGAGATCGGCGAGAAAAATCGCAGCTTCGTCGTCGGAAAGTTCGACCAATTCCGACTCGATTTTCGCGGAGATTGGCACGATTTTCGCATCCGCGGGGAGCTTAGTTTTTGCACGAAAACTCTCGATATCGAAATTCGCCAAACTTTTTTCGTCGACGTTTACCCCATAAATCAAAGGTTTTGCGGTGAGCAACTGCAGCTCGCGGAGAATTTTCGCTTCGTCTTCATTTTCGATTTCGACCGAGCGCGCGGGTTTTTCCGCTTCCAAATTTTCCCGCAATTTCGCAATTAAACCCGCCGCGACTTTCGCATCTTTTTCACCCGCCCGGGCGCGTTTTTCGAAATCCGCGCCGCGTTTAGCGAGCGTCGCGAGATCGGCCAAAATCAATTCCGTCTCGATTACTTCGATGTCCTCGGCCGCGTCCGGCTCGCTCGAGACGTGCTGAATATCCGGATTCACGAAATCGCGGACGACCTCGACGATCGCGTCGACTTCGCGAATATGCGCGAGAAATTTATTTCCGAGTCCTTCGCCTTCGCTCGCGCCTTTCACTAGTCCGGCGATATCGACAAATTCGATTGCGGTCGGAATTTTCTTTTTCGACTGCGAAAAATCCGCCAATTTGTCCACCCGCTCGTCGGGGACTTCGACAATTCCGATATTCGGGTCGATCGTGCAAAAGGGATAATTTTCCGCGGCAGCGGCGTGCGACTTCGTCAGCGCGTTGAAAAGAGTCGATTTCCCGACGTTCGGCAGACCGACAATTCCGATTTTGAGAGCCATCTAGTTGCTTTTTAACTAAAAACTTGGTAAAATTGCGAGCCAAATCTAACTTATTTTAGTGGAATTGTCTGCAAAACTCATTCGCTGCAAAAAAGGCTTCACACTGGTCGAGCTGATCGTTGTGATTACAGTTATTTCCGTGATCACAGTCGCTTCACTGCCGGGTTTTATCGCGGCTTTGCGTCGCGCCCAGTTCGAAAAAACAGTTAACGGGGTAGTCGCCTTGCTCGAAAAAGCGCGTACGCAAGCGCTTGCGAGTGAGCTGGACTCAGCCCAAAAGATCACAACTGGCGGTTATGGTGTGTTTTTCGATTTCACGAGCGAATCTACTCCGACTGATCAAAAAGTCGTTCTTTTCGCCGACAATTGGAATAACGATCCTAATAATGACGGTAATTTTGCCGATGGTAAGCCAGTCAATTTGAATTATGGCGATGCCGATATCGCGAACCGTGTTTTGCCGGATGGTATTTACACACCTGGTAAGGATTCTGCTTTGACCACGATCGCAATCAACGATCCGGCCTATGTCCAGCTGACTGGTCTGCGCGGCCAGAAACTTTTGAACGGACTGAGCTGGGATTCTTTGGCTGGTAATACGATTACGACTATTTTCAAGCCACCTTATGCTGATGCAACCATCCTCGGTAATGGTATTACGCCGCTCCAGAATTTCGAGGCGGAGTTTAAACTAATGACCGAAAGCTCAACCCGGACAATCAAATTTAATCGCGTGACGACTGCGACTCAAGTCATCAAGAACTAATGTTTTCCCAAATTAAATCGCGTCGTGGTGAAACCTTGATCGAAGTCTTGGTCGCGACGATCGTCCTGATCGTCGGCGCGCTAGCGGCGGCTCGTCTTTTTGCGATTGCGACGGTCAATGACCAGCTCACCAAAGAGCGAGTGATCGCGACCAATCTTGCCCGCGAAGGACTCGAGGCAGTGCGCAATATTCGCGACACGAACTGGTTGCGCTTCGCGGGAGAGCGGCGGACTTGCTGGAATAATCTAAATCCGGCCGAGTGCAACGATACCAATTTAGATGGCGTGCCGGATGACGTGATTTTGCAACAGAAAAACTACATTGCTCTTTTTGATGCAGATAATTATCGTTGGGGGCTGGACTCTTCAGGTCTGAATCATCGTCTCGATTTGAGCGATGGAGTTGGTTCGGATGATGAAAAATACCGCCTCAAACTAGATGGTCTGGGACTCTACAATTACCCTAGTGCGGGTGGCAGCGACACGATTTTTTACCGCGAAATCTATACCGAGTATCTCAATCCCAACCAAACTCTAGCTATCGACCCGAGCGCCAATATTTTGCGGGTCACTTCCAAAGTCGAGTGGTACGATCGCGGCAAGATGAGCGAGGTCACTCTGTCGACTATTCTGACCGATTATCTCGGACGCAAAAACCATGATTAAAATGTTTCCCAAAATTCCCCAGCTCGTTCGCAAATCCAAAGGCTTCACTTTGGTCGAGGCGCTGGTTGCGCTTTCCGTTTTTATGATCATCATCGCGATGTCGACTGGTCTTTTTACCAATTCGTTCGCGAGTCAGCGCAAAGCTGAGATTTCGAAAATGGTTTTCGAAGAGGCGCGCATTGCGCTGGAGCGCATTGCCAAAGAAGTTCAGCGCGGGACCATTGATTATGAAGAATATTGGAATCGTTTCCAGTTTCAGGCCGGTTCCGTTTCCAGTCTGGCTTACGGTCAGCATTATGGCGACTACGCGCGTCAGTTTTACCGCAACGCCTCTGATGACATCCCGGCGACCGTGACGCGCTATGATGAAAATGTCGGCGTAAACGCCGGACCCGATCCGCTTGGCGATGCCAGTTCGCTCACGGTTTGTTCACCGCCAGCTGTTCTGACATACCCTGGATCTTCCGGCTATGATCAGTGCGAGCTTTATCTCATTACGGCCGAGGGTGACGAAAAAACGATTTTCAAGCTATTACCTGAGACGGTTGATAGTGTGCGTGAATATCGCTTGGCGATGCTCAAGCTACCGGGTCGTGACTCTGACGTGGACGGCCAGATTGATTCCTGGGAAATCCGCAACGGGGTTGACCCGAGCCCTTCACGTTTTTTTGATTTTTGTTCGGAATACGATGACAACACCCATATTTGTAAGAATCCGATTTTCCAAAAGATTCAACCTGACTCAATCAAGATTACTTCCCTGAAGTTTTACATTTCTCCGCGGGAAGATCCGCGCAAGGCTTTTGCCGAATTTACTGATGACGTTCAGCAACAGCCGCATGTCACGATCGTCCTGACGGCCGAACCGAGCGTGAGTCGGGCGAGCGGGATCCGTGGCGAACAGCCTTCGATTACGATTCAGACTACAGTCGGGGCACGGGCCCAAAATGAAGTTAAAAGTTTGCGCTAAATGCCAAAATTTCTAAGCCGTTTCCGTTCCAATCTCCGCGATCAACGCGGCGTCTCGCTGATGGTCGTTTTTGGTATGACGCTCGTCCTTGTCTTGGTCGCGACCGGAGTGACCAAGCTGATCTTGGCTTTCATGGAAACGACTTACCAAGTCGAGCGGGCCAATGTTGCCTATGCCTCGGCTGAAAGCGGAGTCGAAATGGCACTTTACGATTTGGCGGCCTATCAGGATGGCTACCAGACCGACTCATCGCAGATAGTCTGTGGGAGCGGGATTGATCTCAATCAGTCCAACAACTTCAATGTTGTCTGTGATGCCGATAATCCTTATCGTTTCGTTAATTTAACCGGTTCGGAAAATTCCGGTGGTCGTGGGTTTTGGCGGCTTTTCGCTAGGACGCTTCCGAGCAGTTCTGAGTATCTCGTTCCCAATCCTTACTTCACGGGCGACAAGGATGGCAATTTGTCAGCTTCGGAATGGGGCAACTTAACCAAGGGCCAGCCGATCAGTTTGAGCTTGCTGACGGATTCCAGTCCCAGCCAGACCGACCCTAGAGACCGTTTTACCTACCTTTCCGATTCGCTCGATAAGAAAATCATTTTTGATCCGGGTCCGTCTTGGAATCCGAATTACAACAGCAATGACGCAGATGAGTTATTTACCTGGACGCTCTCAGCTCTGGACGGAGAAGGCGGAGAACACACTCTGCAGGGGGTTGCTTGGGAATCGGATTTTACCCAGGACTGTGGCGATGGCCGTCGGACCTGCCTCATTTTTGATCTAAATGATTCCACCTCTCACAATCCGGCTGCGCCAGATGGAGATGTTTACGCTGGCGAGGACATTAACCAAAACTTACCTAGCGGCCGCGAATCAATCGGAACAAGCTTCAACCGAGTTTCTGCTGTCGAAGAGACTTTTCGCTATGCCACACCTCAAGAATTCATCGAGGATCTCGATACCGCGATGCATAGTATCAACGCGGACGAGCAATGGGTGAGCGTGCGTTTGACGATTAACCTCATTACTACTTTGTCCGAGACCTCCGGTGTTCCTTCGAATGCTCTGAAATTTAAACTGGTCAGTGACGAACCTTGGTCAGATGAATATACCCGTATTGTTTCAGAGGGTTTCGCAGGAGATGTGAAGCAAACGATCGAAATGCGCTTCCGCCGCGAATCGGCGATTCCAATCTTCTCGTACGTGATTTTCCAGTAAACATTAAACATGAAGCATGGAACGTGGAACATGCAGTATGAAACAGTTTTTGTGCTATCTTGTTCCATGTTTTAAGTTTTAGGTTTCATGAAGTTGAGTCTTTTTTGCGACGGCGGGGCGCGTGGCAATCCCGGACCAGCGGCGGCGGGCGCAGTTATTTTCGACGTCCAAAAAAATAAATTGGCCGCAGTCGCGAAATTTCTCGGTAACGCGACTAACAATCAGGCTGAATATGCCGCGGTTATTCTCGGTTTGCAAAAAGTGCTTGAATTTCAGCCGACCGAACTTGAGATCCTGCTTGATTCCAAATTACTAGTTGAGCAGATCGCGGGTCGTTGGAAAATCAAAGATTTGGAATTGAGAAAGCTAGCCGAAAAAGTCCACGTTGGCTTGGCTCAGATTTCCAAATGGCAGATTTCCCATATCCCGCGCGCCAAAAACCACTTGGCAGACCAGCTAGTCAATCAAACCCTCGATCAGCGTGGTTTCCGCAAATCAACCTTTTTTCGTGATTGATTTAGCCAGTTTCGCGACTTTGGATTTGCGTCGCGCGGCTGTTTTTTTGTGTAGTAAATTGCGCTTGGCGGCTTTGTCAATCAATTGATAGGCCTTTTTGACAGCCTCGGAGATCTTTTCGCTAGCCTTGGATTTGGCCAATTTCTCGACCGACTTGATCGCAGAATGCATCTGTTCTTTCTGTAAACGGTTATGAGCCGTTTTTTTGCGGTCTTTCCGCATTTCCTTGATGGCTGATTTGAGAAGAGGCATTTTGAAATCTTAAAGTTGCGAGATTCTAATTCGAAAAAGCTGATTTTTCAAGCCCAAATGACCAGCTCGATTTTTTCCTCAGCCAGTGCGCGCAGCATGCGCAAAGTATTGACTCGGCTCTCGTCTAGCCGGACAACCACGATTTTGGTTTCGTTGCGTCCGATTTTTTCGGCATCGCGCGGTAGTTCCAGAGTCTTGAGCTCGAGGTCGAGTTTGGCGCGCAACTTCGCGATATCGAAATCGATGCCGACGAGCTGGACGCCGCCGCCCTTTTTGGCTAGTTTTTTCAAAAAGTGCGCCTCATCCTTCTTCGGATTACGGAAGATCACGATGGCCTTGCTGCCCAAAATTTCTTCAGCTTCCCGCACCGAATTGATCTGGCCGCCCAGTGCGGCAGCTAAAATCAACCAGGCGATCCCCAATAAAATTCCGCCGAAGGCCGCTGCCGAAAGCGTTTTTGCCAAGCTGCTGCGTGCGTCACTGACCGATTCGCCGTGCTGGCTCATGAAGAATTTGAATTTCGAGTCGGCGTCATACTTCTCGAGCTCTTCGGCCAAAATTTGTTTGACCGCAGCTGAGACCAGTTCGCCATTCGCTTGCAAAAAAGTCGCCTCGACCAAGAAATTTTGCTTGGCTTGGGTTTCGCCTCCCAGCGCGACCGGCGTGCCGGCCAGACCGCTGATGCGCTCTGCCAGAGTCGGGGAGCGCAGCCAGCCCGCGACTGAATTCGCAAAATCATCACTAGCCTTGGTGAAATCAAAACCTTGTTCGACTGGGCTTTCGGCTTTGACTCCGACTGAAAAAAGCAGAGTCAGTTTATCGCGCGGCGGCTGTAAAAAGTAAACCGTCCCAGCCGCGATAGTCGCGGCGAGAGTGATTATCAGGATAACTAGCCAGCGCCGTCTCAGTAAATCGGCAAAATCATTGAAATCCATGCAGAAAAATTAAAGCGGGGAAAGTCTATCGAAAAAGCTGCTAAATAAAAAGCGTCTTTCGTTCGGCTTTCCGAGGTGCTACAATCCCGGGCATGCAGCTCCAAAAATTTTACGACCTTGCGGTCGAAAAGGGTCGCTCTGCCGACCCGCGCTCGAAGGCCGATATTGACCGATTTCTCGCGAATGAGAAAAAGGAGTTCGACAAGCTCGACAAAAAAGAGCGCGATTTCTTCGATCCAGAGAGATTGAAAAATCCTTATGCGGATACGCGCATTCTTTTCGGCAGTCCTAAGACCGAGGTTAAGAAAATCGCAGTTGGCATCGATCTCGAAGCCGCCGAGCTTTTGCTGGTCCACGAATTAAATCGTGCCAAAGCCAAAATCGATCTCGCGCTTTCACATCATCCTGAGGGTAGTGCTTTGGCGCGGCTCGATGCAGTTATGAAAATTCAGGAGGAAATGTACGAGTCGGTCGGTGTGCCGATTAATGTGATTGAGAAATTGATGGACAAGGAAGTTGCACGAATTTTACGCGGCATTCACCCGATCAATCACCAAAAAAATGTTGATGTTGCGCGTGCGCTTGGCATCCCATATGCCTGCACTCACACTGTGGCGGACAATCTCGCTTACCGTTTTGTCGAAAGATTAATGGCTAAAGAAAAGCCGCGCACGGTCGGCGACGTGATCGAAATTTTGCTGAGCCAACCGGAGTTCCGTGAATCGGCCAAACGAGCTGTGCCGCCGCTTGCTTTCGTCGGCAACAAAAATTCCAAGGCTGGCCGGGTCACTGTGACCGGGTTCACTGGCGGGACGAGCGGTTCGGCTGAGATTTACGAATCGCTGAAGCACGCCGGTGTCGGGACGGAAATCGCGATGCACATGAAGCCGGAGGCCCAGAAAGAAGCTGAAAAACATCATATCAATGTCGTGATTGCGGGGCACATTGCTTCCGATTCGCTGGGTATGAATTTACTGCTTGATGAGGTTGAGAAGGCAGCCAAAGCAAAAATCGAGATTGTGCCGCTGGGCGGTTTCATGCGTTTCGCGCGTAAGTAGCTGCTTTGGTCTAGAATCAAGCTATGATTTTCATCCAAATCCTGGCCGGTCTCGGTTTACTACTTTCGCTATACACTTTGTATCTGCACTGGCAATCGAAACGCGCGGAGAATTACAAAGCCGCTTGCGATTTGAGCGATCGGATGTCTTGTATGAAGAGCATTCGTAGCGCCGAGGGCAAGATGTTTGGGCTACCAAATGGAGTTTATGGAATTGGTTTTTACGCTGCGATTGGAGTCGCGACTTTGTCTGAGTTTCAAAATTACCTCTGGCCGCTGGCGATCATCGGAATGTTATTTTCGGTTTATTTCGGCTACCAGCTTTATTTCAAAGTTAAGACTTTTTGTGTGGTTTGCACTTCGATTTATTTAATCAATCTTTTGCTGTTGATTTTTGCCTGGAGGGCTTAAAGCACCAAATCTTGTTGTTGCGATTCGAGCGAGCTACCTTATCCTGAAAGGACTCTCTTTTTGCGCAAGTCGGAAAAATATTGCATTGTAAACGATGTTCATACTACAATTTCATCTAAATTTAATATTTGCAATTCAGTCTCTCTGAATCGCGAATCATGCTCCACGACCGTAGAGTCGGAAGGGAGGAATTTGTTTTCGGAGAAAGATTTTTGATTTTTGAGCAACAAAGTGAGCCCGCCGAGAAAGCTTGTTTGGAATGTCTTTCGCCGAAAGAATTAATTCAATTTGTTCGCACAGCGCTGATCGATTTGTTTAATTTTTTAAAAGAGCGACATGGAGAATCTTTAATGCAAAGAACGATCGGTGTTCCCGATGACCAAATTAAAATCCCACTTGCAAAGATTTTCGAACTGGACGCAAATGGTCAGAGAAGCGTTGGTATTTTTCAAGTGCTCAACAAGGCTTTGGAGGAAATTAATGACGAGAAAGAGCCTTCGTTGTCTTTTTGGCGTCAGCTGATCGAGCTCATGGCGCACACATACAGGAATCAAATTGGATTTGTTTTGCGCCAAAACGACAAAGCTGGACGGAAAGAAATTTGTCCCGAGTTGACTAAATTTCAAAAATGTTTCGATGAAGTGCTTGCTCAATTAATGCGAATTACTCCTCGCGAAGAAGAACAAAGCTGCACGATTTTGATTCCATTTTCCGTCCTCTCAGATTTGTGTGATGCAGCTGTCAAAAAATTAATCGCCGTGAGAGTTGCCGAGAAAAAAGAAGGTCAAAATTTAACAGCTGAAGAAATACAGAAAATCATCGGCGAAATAAAATTATCGCAGCAGCAAATTTTATTATTACAACGAGCTTTATTTTTTATCGCGGAAAGAAATAGGAGTATCCGAAAAGGAGCCGGCGAGCTCGCTGTTGACGACATTAGTTCCGTCGCAAGTCAAGATATTCAGTCCGATATCGATGCTGCCGCGAGATTACTTGCACTGAATATAGTTCAGCATTTAAAAATCGCTGGAGACAACGGTCATTGCGCGTTTGTTTTCCGGTCTGTGGGGGATCTTAAAATAATCGCTGAAGACGCTAAAACTGAAATTAATCCGCACGCGCGACCTCATCCGCAAACGCCGATTCATGTGCTTCGCGAATGTGGATTCGGGCAGTGAATTACTTCTTCTCAAACATTTTGCGAATGCGAGCGCCGACGACCTCGATCGGATGTTTCGCTTCTGCTGCGCGCCACTTTTTCATTTTCTTCATTCCGCCGGCATACTCCGCCATCCAGACTTTCGCGAATTTTCCGCTCTCGACATCTTTCAGCGCAGCTTTCATCCGTTTCTTCGTCCCGGCGTCGATGATTTTCGGACCGACGAGTCGACCGCCGAATTCCGCGGTATTCGACACGACGTCGTACATTCGCCCGATGCCGCCTTCGTAAATGAGGTCGACGATCAATTTCAATTCGTGCAAACATTCGAAATACGCGAACTCGGGTGGGTAGCCCGCTTCGGTCAGAGTTTCGAATCCGGCTTTGATCAGTTCCGCTGTTCCGCCGCAAAGCACAGTTTGTTCGCCGAAAAGATCTTCATAAGTTTCCTCCGCGAAAGTCGCTTCGATCACGCCCGCTTTCGTGAAATACATCGCTTTCGCCATCGCGAGCGCAATTTTTTTAGCATCTTTCGTCGCATCTTGCTCGACCGAGATCAGCGCCGGCACGCCGAAGCCTTGCAAATAGCATTTGCGTTCTTCCGTGCCCGGACATTTCGGTGCGACCATGATCACGTTCACATTTTTCGGCGGGACGATTCGCTTGAAAACAATATTAAATCCGTGTGAAAAAGACAGCGTTTTCCCAGCCGTCACGAATTTCTCGATGTCTTTTTTGTAAACATCTTTTTGAATTTCGTCCGGAATCAAAATGTGAATAATGTCGGCTTTTTTCGCGGCGTCGGCGATCGAAGCGACTTTCAAACCGTCTTGCTTCGCGAGCTTCGCGGACGGTCCGCCCGGGCGGACACCGACGATGACATTCACTTTCGAATCGTGGAGCATCCGAGCTTGCGCGCGACCCTGCGCGCCGTAGCCGATCACCGCGATTGTCTTATCTTTGAGGATACGCGTATCTGCGTCTTTTTCGTGGTAGATTTTCATTGCAAAAAAATTAAAAATAAAATTTATTGGGCAGGTGTAGTCGCTTCAGTTTTCGGCTCGGTTGCCGGATTTGCCGAGCTCTCAGCGGACTGGACCGGCTGCTCGGATCGTTCGATTTTGGTGGGAGTCGGAGTCACATTTGCATCAGTTTGAGCTTGGTCGCTTTCTGGGGTGGTAGTTTCTTTCGGACTGGTAGCCTCCTCGGACGGGGCAGGCGTCAAGCTAGCCGGGTCAAATTCCTCGGCTGGCTCAGTCGGTGCTTCGACAGTCTGCGGCTGATTGATTTCTGAGAGCTGGGAATTAATCATGATTTTCAGTTTGCCAGCTGGCAGGCTGGGCTGACCGAGATCAGCTAGATTCAAATCTAGACTAACTATTTCCCGATTCAGAAAACCATCAGACTTGCTGATCTCCAGCGTAATCTGGGGATTGAGTTTCGGTAAGATATTTTTCAAGATTTGCTGCAAGAGCTGGGTCTGAGCGGCCAGAGGGTTTTCCGCTCCTTCGGGTAATCCGGACGGAGTCAGGAATTTCGCCAATTCGGTCAAGAAAGCATCCGAACCGAGAAGCTCTTGGTTCAAACTAACCTCGACTGGCTGAACATCGCCGCCAAAAACCCAAGGCATTTTTTGGACGAGAAGGACATTATTGCCAGCCAAGAAATCTTTCAATTTTTCGCGCAAAGCAACCTGTTGTGTTTTTTGCTGTTCGAGCACTTCGGCAATCTTGGGATCGGAATCGGCTAATTTTTTGAAGGAAAGCGAAAACCATTTTTCTGCTGATCCATTGAGTTTATCGAATTGAGCTAGTGCTTCGGGGGAGAATCCAGTCAGAGTGATTTTATCGAGCCGACCGTAAAAAATTTCGTCCAAAATCTTCAACTCACCGCCTGCCGCGAGACTGGCCGGTTTACCTGCGAGTGTGCCTTGGCCCTGAATCTTGGCCAGATAATCCAGTGTCGGCAGATAGGCTGTCGCATTGGCGATCTGGCCAGAAAGGTCGAGCTGAAGTTGGCCATTGCCACTCTCGCCCAAATCAGCAATGACCTGGATCGTGCTGGCAAATTTAGCCGAATCAAGCGCAAGCGAATTGGCCAGAGCGGTATTGACGAATTTTTGCGCGTCGCCCGGCCGATCGAACCAGACCTTGCCGAAAAAGGCTGCGCTGCCGAGGACAATTACCGCGATGAAGACGAGAAGGAACTTTTTCATCTCAAAAAGTATTAAAAACAAAAGCGGAGTGAGTTTAGCGCAATCCGGTTCAGCTCGAAAGCGCAGTCGCGCCAGCGCGTGAAATTTCCAGAATCTTAAATTTACCGGCGGCCGTCAGGAACGCCTCGATTTTTTCAGGCGATTCGCAGATTTCTAAGACCCAAAAAGTTCCGTTTTTGCGGGGGACACGCGCCTTGAATTTTTTCACCAGAGCAGAGATTTGGGCTGAATTTTTCGCGCTAACCGCGATTTTGACCAAAGCGAGATCGCGGATCACGGCATCGATAGAGTCCAGTTTTTTGATCTGGATAACTTCGACGATCTTGTACATTTGGCGGACGACTTGGTCGATATCGGTGCCTTCCTCGACCACGATCGTCATGCGGCTCAGACCTTTCTTCTCAGAATGGCCGACCGTGAGACTCTCGATATTGAATCTTCTGCGGCGAAAAAGACTGGCGATGCGATTCAAAACACCCGTTTTGTTTTCGACGAGAGCGACGAGTGTGCGCGGTTTGGGAGACATGACAAAAAGCATTTTAACAAATAATTTTTTCGCTGGCGCGCGCCGCTACTTTTTTGACAGCAAAAAAGTAGCACAAAAAACTGCCCGCCTACGCGAAAATTCCGCGAACTTGGTCGTTCGCGCGCGAAAAAATCCGATGTTCACTGCGTTCACCGGATTTTTTTTGACGCGCGCTCACGAGTCGTCGCCCAAATTTTCGCTGATGGCGGGGACTATTTTATAAAAAAATGGTATTCAATTATTAGTCCAGCAATAGTTATTATTATTCCGATGAAAATTGTTCGCACTGGATGGTCTTTGATTTTTTTTCCTACACTGATTAGTGATCTTGTGATCCTATTATTTTCACCGTCCATTTCAACTCCTCCGTATATTTTACTTTTATCTACAAGACAATTTTTTGCGGTGGGTAAATATTTAAGTGCGACATGGTTTTTGTCTTTTGATATAAATGTTTAATGCTGAATTTAAATTATTCTTTTTTCTCCTCATCTACCACCTCGCCCTCGACCGTGTCATCGTCTTTTTTATTCTTGTCCTCGACTTTCACGTCGTCGGTCGATTGTGTGGCCTGCTGCTCGTAGAGCTTCGCAAAAGCGGATTGGCTGACTTTCGAGAGCTCTGCCTGCGCGTTTTTCACTTTTTCCAAATTCAACTCTTTCTCGCCTAGCTCGTTTTTGAGAGCTTCCAATTTTTCTTTGATCGACTTCGCATCAGCCTCGGCGATTTTCGACTCATGTTCTTTTAGCGTTTTCTCGGTCGAGTAAACCAGCGCATCAGCTTCATTCACGACGTGCGCACGTTCTTTTTTTTGCTTGTCGGCCTCGGCATTCGCCTCAGCCTCTTTCCGCATCTTCTCGACCTCGTCGTCAGATAGTCCGCTCGAACCCTGGATTGTAATTTTCTGTTTCTTACCTGTGCCTTTGTCGTGCGCTGAAACATTCAAAATTCCATTTGCATCGATATCGAAAGTCACTTCGACTTGTGGGACACCGCGCGGTGCGGGCGGGATGCCGTCGAGGATGAATCTCCCCAAGCTCTTATTGTCTCCGGCCATCTCGCGTTCACCCTGCAAAACATGGATTTCCACGCTGGGTTGATTGTCCGCTGCCGTCGAAAAGACCTGACTCTTCGAAGTCGGAATCGTCGTATTGCGTTCGATCAGCGGAGTTCTCACGCCGCCCAAAGTTTCGATTCCGAGTGTCAGCGGCGTGACATCAAGCAATAAAACATCCTTTACATCGCCACGGAGAATGCCGCCCTGGACGGCTGCGCCGATCGCGACGGCTTCGTCCGGATTGACATCCTTGCGCGGTTCTTTCCCGAAAAGCTCTTTCACTTTCGCGACGACGGCGGGCATACGTGTCATGCCGCCGACGAGGATGATTTCGTCAATCGCGCTGGCTTCGATCTTGGCGTCCTTCAGGGCTTTCTTGCAAGGTTCGACGGTTCGCTCGACCAAATCGCTGACCAAAGCTTCCAACTTCGCCCGGGAAAGCTTCAAATTGAAATGTTTTGGTCCGCTCGCATCGGCGGTCAAAAACGGGAGATTGATTTCCGTTTCGTTCGCCGAGGAAAGCTCTTTCTTTGCCTTTTCCGCCGCCTCTTTCAATCTTTGCAGGGCGAGTTTGTCTTCTCTCAAATCAATGCCATCCGATTTCTTGAATTCACTGACCAGGAATTCAATAATTTTTTGGTCAAAATCATCGCCACCGAGGTGCGTATCACCATTCGTCGAGATGACTTCGAATTGCTTCTGGCCATCGACGTCTGCGATTTCCAAAATCGAAATGTCAAAAGTACCACCGCCGAGATCATAGACAGCGACCTTTTGGTCTTTGGTTAATTTTTTGTCTAGGCCGTAGGCGAGGGCAGCGGCTGTCGGCTCATTGATGATGCGTTTCACATCGAGTCCAGCGATCCTTCCGGCGTCTTTGGTCGCATTGCGTTGCGAGTCGTTGAAATAAGCGGGGACAGTGATGACTGCCTCAGTGATTTTCACGCCGAGTTTCGCCTCCGCATCAGCCTTCATTTTTTGCAAAATCATGGCGGCGATTTCCGCAGGTCGGTAATTTTTGCCACCCATCATGATTTCACATTCGCCCTTCGCACCTTTGACGACTTTGAAAGGCATTTCGCTGATTTCTTTGGTGACTTCGTCGAATTGTCGTCCGACAAATCTTTTTGACGAAAAAATCGTGTTTTCCGGGTTAATGATCGCCTGATTTTTGGCTGGCGTGCCGACGAGCTGCGAGCCGTCTTTGATCGCGACTACCGAAGGCGTCGTACGATTGCCCTCGGCGTTTTCGAGGACTTCCGGCTTGCCGGCCTGCATCACAGCCAAGCAGGAATTCGTCGTGCCGAGATCAATACCAATAATGTAGGACATTTGAAAAAAGGTTAAAAATAGCTTTTTCGAAGCACCCGATATTTTATTCTTTTAGTTCAAAAAATCAAGTCCGACCTCTTTTTTTTCGTGGTTTTCCCGCCAATGCTTTGTTGAACTTAACTCTTAGATGTCTACGATCTTCCGCAGCATATTCTCTAACGGCGGCAGTGAGAGCCTTCGACATTTCTTCCGCCGAGAATTGATCACCAAACTTTTGAACAATTTCTTTCGCGCTCGGCAAACTGCCATCCCAGTTTAAGAGCGCTCTCCCGAGCGTGTTCGGAGAATCAATTTCCTCAGCTGCTTCCACGTAGTTCTTTTACGACACTTTTAACAACAAATCAAAATTCATCTAAAAATATTTGGTCAGCCGTTTGTTGCAAACACTGATTGCTTTAGCACGATTTATTGGGCTCTTACAGCGGTTACGTATTATGCCTGCATGACTTTTCTCTCATGGGCATCTTTTTTTGCCCTGCTTATATCGATAAGCATACCCCCGACATGTTTTCTGACATCATTCCTGCTAGGGAGTCCCATCCAGAGTTCACTATCGCTCATTTCTAGTTGTGTTCCAGCTTCCCAAAGCCGTCTTAGAAATTTCCTTGTAGTTTGTGCGCTCAACCTACCTATCGCTCCTAGAACATCCTCTTTAGTTTCTAGTCTTATCGGCTTAGTTATTTTATTGGGGTTAAAAGTGTCCTATTGTAAATGTTTAAATCTCACAAAGTCAAATTTGCTTGCATGCTAAAATTACTCAACCATGTCTCGCGACAATCCCTTGATTTGGGTCGAAATCTCGCAATCCGCTTTGCGCCACAATTTTCAAGTTTTCCGCGAAATTGTTTCTTCGACAAGCTCAGAACAGGTGGCAAAAATTGAGCTCGCGCCGATGGTGAAGTCGAACGCGTACGGCCACGGACTCGAGATTTGCGCCGAGATTTTTCGCCAGGCTGGAGCCGAATATTTGGCAGTCAATTCCATTTTCGAAGCTGAAAAAATTCGCGCTACAGGAGACACCGGCAAAATTTACATCGCCGGATTCACGCCGGAGTCCGAACTGCAAAACGCCGTCGCCGCGGACGCGGAGTTTGTCGTTTACAATTTCGAAACTTTGCTCGCGCTCGAGAAATTAAATTTGGCCGCGAAGATTCATCTCAAAGTGGAGACCGGGACGAATCGGCAGGGGATTCAGTTGCCCGAAATCCCCAAATTTCTCGAGAAAATTAAGTCTTTGAAAAAAGTTGAATTGATCGGCGTCGCGATGCATTTCGCCGATATCGAGGACACGACGAGCCACGAATTTGCCAAACAGCAGCTCGCCGAGTTTCAAAAAATTCGCAGCGAAATCGAAAAGCTCGGTTTTTCGCATTTGAAATTTCACGCCGCGAATTCCGCCGCGACACTTTTGTGGGACGCGACGCATTTCGAAATTTGCCGCACCGGCATCGCGAATTACGGTCTGTGGCCGAGCGAGGAGACTTTCATCTCGCTCGCCGAGAATCGCAAAAAGAAAATTGTTTTGCAGCCAGCGCTGACTTGGAAAACGCGCATCGCGCAAATCAAAACAATTCAAAAAGGCGAGTCGGTCGGCTACGGTCGTTCGTTCACCGCGGAAAAAGAAATGAAAATTGCGATCATTCCGGTCGGCTATTACGACGGCTACGCACGGAATTACGCCGAACAGGGTGCGGTTTTGATCGCTGGCCAGCGTGCGAAAATAGTCGGTCGCATTTGCATGAATATTTTTATGGTCGATGTCACTGCGATTCCAAATTTGAAAATCGAAGACGAGGTTGTTTTGCTCGGAAAATCCGGCGACGAAGAAATCACCGCCGAGGAAATCGGAGAGTGGGGCGGGACGATTAATTACGAAGTGACGACGCGGATTCGGGAAAATATTGGCAGGAAAGTTGTAGCTTGAAAATTAGCTTGCCGTGAACGAGTCCCGCGATAGCAGGACGAGTCGAATGGCGGAGAGGGAGGGATTCGAACCCTCGCGCGAGGTAAACCCCCGCCTACAGCTTTAGCAAAGCCGCCCCTTCAGCCAACTTGGGTACCTCTCCGTTTGAGTGAATTTAAAAGAGCAAAACCAGACTGCGAGCCGGGCGATTTTCCCAAAAATTCCCTTGCCGCGCAACGCTTTATTGCAAACTGTTTTTTAACTTTGAAATCTGTTCGACCAGCAAAGTATTGGAAGCCAAGATAATAATAAAAATCAGAATCAGGGAATTGCCTCCCAAGAAGATGCCACCCATGATTGCGACGATCGCTGCTCCGAGGGTCGTCACGATATTGTCCATCGCAACTCCGACGATCGCGTCGCCGATTCGGCCTTTCGGATTGACCGAAAAATTGTGTACCACGACCATTTCGCCGAAGCAGCCGATCAAGCCAGCCAGGACACCGGTAATGACAAAAGGGATATGTAGCAAATCAGAAAAGACTTCCATTGCCTTGACCATGCTTTCGGCCGCGAAAAGAATTGCCACGCCAGATAGGATTAGATCGAGCCAAATCCGCCAAGTTTTGCTTTTCAAATAGAAGAGCCCTTCTTCCAAAATATCGACTGCGTGTGAAAGCGGGCGGTTACTTTTGCGAAAACGAAAAATAGTCCAGAAACAAAGCCCCAACAAAACAAATCCAACTGGTTGGATCAATTGGTAGAGATCGCCCTTGAGATGCAGAGTTGTATTTTCGACCTTACCGAAGAGAACCATACTAATCGCACAAAAAGCGGTCAGAGCGGTCAGCGCGGTCAAAATGTGAATTGCATTATCCATCTCGATTCGGACTGGCTTGCGAGCGTGCTTGGCAAGCGGTTTGAGTATTCCTCCAAATTGAAAAGGTGGGAACATCAGCAGGCTTTTGTTTTTCAAATTGGCTAAGTTTTGGCGCGCGATACACCAAGTCGCATGCAAGATATTGTAAATATTCGAGCCAAAAGTCGTCGAGGCTGCGATGATGGCTAGATTTACCGATCTAGTGTAATCCGTATCCCGGACTTTCAGAGAAATTGCCGCTGCTACGACTCCGATGACCATATCTGGGAAGGCTGTTCCAAAAGCCTGCAAAAGACCACCAGCCAGTCGAGTCCGGTCTTGCAATACATCGGTTGTTTCCTCGATCACCTTGGCCGTCCCGCGAAAAACATAACCGATTCCAATTCCGAAAATCAGGGCGATGCCCAGTAATTGCAGCCACCAGATCGGCTCATTGGCTAAAAGTCGGTCCACAACCAAAAATCGCAGACCCAAAGCCAAAATGAGGTAGCTAGCAATTTTTAGAAATTGACCTTGATTTTTCATAGTAGCGGATTGGTCAGCCAGGTGTCTGGTGAGTTTAAGATTTGGTTTGGTGGAACCACTCGAAGTTCGTCGCAGCGAACGAAGAATGGTGGAGCTGAGGGGGATCGAACCCCTGACCTCACGATTGCGAACCGTGCGCTCTACCAACTGAGCTACAGCCCCGAGATTTGCCGGCGAAGCCACGCATCCCGCTAAGCGAGACTACAGCCCCAAAATGATTAGTAATTATTTGTATTGATTGATCCAATTTTAGATTGACCAGGATTTTAGCGGCAAGTTCTTAGAATTTCCATTCTCGCCAAGATGCTTTAAAATCAGCTTAAATTCGGATGCCCTCTCACCCGCTCTATCATCTTTACCGTCAAAAAAAATTAGTCAAATTACGGCGACCGCTTTTTCCCGAGCGGTGGGTCAAAATCTTAGACAAGATTGCAATGTTGGTCGCGATCCTCGGGCCGATCTTTACTTTGCCTCAGATTTACAAAATCTACGCTTTGCAAAACGTCGAAGGCCTCTCGCTAATTTCCTGGGGCAGCTATCTTGTTTTCAATATCCCGATGTTGCTTTACGGCATCGTGCATTGCGAAAAGATGATTACGCGGATGTATTTTTTGTGGATTTTGGTCAATGGTTCAATCGTAGCGGGGATTATCCTCTTTCACTAAGTTACTTTCGGCGCTCTGTGGCGTAATAATTTGTGCATGCATTCCACCCCAGACGAGCTCATCGCGCGTGTCCAAAATGGCGAAACAGAATTTTTCAGCGAAGTTTACGAGCTCTTCGCTCAGAAAATCTACGCCTTCATTTTTTACAAAACTTTTCATCGCGAGTTGGCGGAAGATCTGACTTCTCAGACTTTCATTCGCGCTTTGGAAAAAATCGCGACCTTCAATCCCAAAAAAGGCAGTTTCAATTCCTGGATTTACGGGATTGCACGCAACTCAGTCATCGATCACTTTCGCGCGCCCGAAAAACACCAAAAGATCGAAGATGTTTTCGATCTATCTTCAGACGAAAATATTTCCGCCGAGTTTGCCCAAAAAAGTGAATTTTCCGAAGTGCGCGCAGCTCTACAGAAGCTCGTTCCGCGCCAGCGCGAAATCATCGTCTTGCGCATCTGGGAAGGCTACAAGTTTCGCGAAATCTCTGAAATTCTCGGCAAAAGTGAGGCCGCCGTCAAAATGGATTTTTTTCGCGGTATCAAAAGTTTGCGCCAGGAAATCGTGGTTGCGCTGATCTTGCTACCTCTAACTTTCTGAAAATGAATTCCAAAATTCTGGACGAAATCGTAGCTGATCTAATCGCGCTTGATCCTAAGTTTGCCAAAATCGAAGTCGAGCTGCGCCGACTAGCCGCCAAACTTCTGGCGGCCAAACCTGATGCCGAGATGGATCTGATTTTCAGGCAGAGACTGCGAGGCGAGTTGCGCGCGCAGGCGTCCGATCTCAAAATAGAGTCGGAACAAATTAAGCTTTCTAATTCTTTTTCTATGCAAAAACTTTTCTTCGCGCTGGGCGGTGCAGCACTCGCGGTAGTGCTTTTTTTCAGCTACCAGCAGCTCGAAAATCACATCGCTTTCGATTTCTCAGCTGGAATCGAATCGGTCGGGCCCAAAGCTTTTGGCTCGCTGGCGAATGATTCAGGTGCTGCTCCGGCTATGGGTAAAGGCGGAGGCGGCGGAGGAGCAGCAGCCGAGATGGCCTACCGCGATGGTGCGATTCCCGAGTTCACGATCACCAAATTCGTTTACAGAGGATCAATCAATCTGCCGACCAGCCCAATTCAAGTTCTCAAAAGGGTCAAAAATCAGACAATCGGCGGCAGTTTGTTGCAGTCTTTGGCTGATTTCAATTTTGGCTTAGCCGACTTCAGCTCGCTCCAAAACTTGAAATTACAAAATTTTGGCTTTGCCGAAGATCGCGACCGTGGTTATGCCGTCTATGTCGGGGCGGAGGATGGCAGTGTTTCGATTTCTCAAAACTGGCAAAAGTGGCCGAATGTTTATGATCAATGTAATGGCGCGGCGCAGGATTGTTATGAGAAAAACCGCATGAAGGAGGGCGATATGCTTTCTGATCAAGAGGATCTCCGAATCGCGGCCGACTTCGTCCAAAAATTCGGGGTTGATTTGCAAAGTTTCGGCCAGCCCGAGATTTTCAACTCTTGGCGTGAGGAGCTGGCCCGCTCGACTGAGAAAATCGGTTTTTATTTCCCTGAGCAAGTTGCGGTTATTTATCCGCTTCAAGTCGCTGGCCAAAAAGTCTACAACGATGGCGGAACGGTCGATGGTTTGACTGTCAATATCGACCAGCGTCTCAAAGCCGCAACTGGTCTTTGGAATTTGCAAACTCAGAAATATCAAGCTTCAGCTTACGAGCCCGTCCGAGATGAAAAACTTTTCCGCAAATTTCTTGAGCGTGGCGGACTGTGGAATTGGATTCCGGAAAATTCCCAAAACGCTAGAATCGTTGAAGTAGAGTTGGGCGATCCGGAGATGGTTTTATTGAAATATTGGAATTACCAGGATAACGAAAACACGGAGCTGCTTATTCCGGCTTTGCGCTTTCCGGTCGTCAAAGTTCCTGAGGGAGAATATGTCTATCAAAAAGCGATTGTGATCCCGCTTGCAGCTGAGATCTTGGCTAATCAAGACAAAAATCAGCCTGTGCCATATTTGAATAGTGAGCCAGTGAAGATCGATTCCGCGATTACGCCACTTGATTCGACTCGGACTGAAGCTTTGGCTGATTGTCCGCAGCTCGCACCAGTCGGACCGGACTTCTGTCCGAACGGCAAAATCGTTCAAGGTGAAAAAGATGCCAATGGTTGTCTCCCGGCGCCGACCTGCCAGAAGTCAGATGCGGAAAAAGTTGAAACCCCAGCCGAGCAAAATAATCCCGACGGCGACAATACCGAAAAACCAAGCGAGCGCACGCCAGGGAATTAATTTCTTCAGCATCACCGCTTCGGGCAACGAAAGTCCGGCGGCCGACATCATGAGAGCGAGGGCTGTCCCGAGTGGCAGCCCTTTTTCGGTTAGCGCAAAAATAATTGGCACGATCGAGGCTGACCGAGCATAAATCGGCAAACCCAAAATTACCGCAGCCGGTACGCCCCAAATTTTCGAGCTTTCACCCAAAATCGCGAGGAAAAATTCCGCCGGGACGAGACCGTGGATCGCTGCGCCAATCGCGATTCCGAGCAAAATAATCCACCACATTTGCCGAAAAATATTCAGCGCGCGCCGCGCCGAATATTTAATTCTCGCCAAAAATTCGGTCGGCAGATCTGACTGCGTCCCAAAAATATTCGCGCCTTTGCCAAAAATTTCAATCTTCTTTCCCAAGATTTTTTCCAAGATTATTCCCGCCGCGACGCCCAAAATTATCCCGCTTGCCGCGTAAAGTGCTGCGATTTTGAGTCCGAAATTGCCGGCCATCACTGCGAACACGACTTCGTTCACGAGCGGTGAAGTCGCAAGGAAAGCGAACGCGACGCCGAGTGGCGCTTCGGCTTCGAGGAAACCGAGGAAAAGAGGAATCGAGCTGCATGAGCAAAACGGCGTGACTGCGCCGAGAAACGCGGCGAGCAAATACGCACTACCGAACTTCGAATGCAAGAAGAATTTTTGCAATCGATGTGTCGGCAAAAAAGTTCGCACGAGCGAAATCACGAAAATGACCACAAACATCAAAAGCGAGATTTGCAGTGCATCCGCGACAAAAAATTCGCTCACGTCGGCGAGTCGTCCGGGTACGAGTTGCAAAATCTCGAAAACGAAAAAATGAGCAAAATTTTCAAACATGCCCGCAGCTTAACACAAAGTTTGTGTTAAACCTACTTTGCCTTCGCTTCCCGGACTTTGCTTGCCCGATCAGTGAAGAGAATTCCGTCGAGGTGATCAATTTCGTGTTGGATTGCGCGCGCATTCAGGCCTTCTAGCTCGAGGATTCTCGGTGTACCGTTTTCATCCCAAAAGCGCACAGTCGCGGTCGCGTGACGCTCAACCTCGCCGAATATTCCCGGCAAAGAAAGGCAGCCCTCTTCGTCGCAAATCAGCTCGAGACTCGCGTCCAAAATTTCTGGATTCACGAGTGCGACGGTCTGCCATTTTTTCGGCGCGATCTTGAGATTCAAAATCACGGCGCGTTCATTCACGCCGACCTGCGGCGCGGCGAGTCCGACCCCATCTTTTGCGAGCATTATCTCCGCCATTTCTCGTAAAAACTTTTTCAACTTTTTGTCGAATTTCACTATTTTTACCGACTTTTTGCGCAAAATCGGATTGTCCGGTCCGGTCTCAATTTTCAGCTTCATTTTTCGGCGATTAAATAAGCCCGCAAAAATTCTTCGAGGTCACCGTCCAAAACTTTTTCCGGGTCGTGCGTCTCGAAGCCAGTACGCGCATCTTTGACCCGTTTGTCATCCAAGACATAGCTGCGAATCGTGTCGCCGCCGAAATCGGCTTTCAAATTTTTGCCGCGGAGTTTCGCTTCGGCCGCTTCTTTTTCTTCCAATTTTCGCTCGGCCAATTTCCCGCGCAAAACTTCGAGCGAGCGCGCTTTATTTTGGTGCTGGCTTCTTTCGTTTTGGCAGCTCACGACGATTCCAGTCGGGAGGTGCGTGATGCGCACGGCCGATTCAGTCCGATTCACATGCTGGCCGCCCGCGCCGCTCGCGCAAAAAGTATCGATTTTCAGTTCTTCGTCTTTGATCGCGATTTCATTCTCATCCGCCAAAATCGGCAAAACGGCGACTTTCGCGAAGCTCGTTTCCCGCGAGTGCGCACTGTTGAAAGGACTTCTTCGCACCAAGCGATGTCCGCCTTTTTCGCCTTTCAAAAGTCCGAACGCATTTTCGCCTTTGATCTCGATCGTTGCCGAGCGAATCCCGGCTTCTTCGGCTTCCGACTTTTCGAGAATTTCCGTTTTCCAGCCTTTTTGCTCTGCGAAACGCAAATACATTCGCAGCAACATTTCCGCCCAATCGGCCGCGTCGACTCCGCCCGCGCCGGCGTGAATTTCCAAAATCGCGTCGCTGGAATCGTATTCGCCGCCGAGAAAAAGCGTCGTCTCGGCTGCCTTCAATTTCGCCTCGAAATCGGCGGCTTCGACGCGAATTGCCTCGACCGAGCGCAGATTATCTTCGCGAGTCATCCCGACCAATTCCAAAAGATCGGCGTGCTGCGCGGCGAGACTTTCCCAAAGATCGCTCGTTTTTTGCAGATTGGATAATTCGCGGGCGACTTTTTGCGCTTCAGTCGGATTGTCCCAAAAACCGGGCGCGCCCATTTTATTTTCAAGTTCGGCGATTTTGGCAGCTAGATCAGAATCTTGAATTCTTTTCTTGCCTTCCAAAATCAGCTCGGTCGAATCGTGAAGAATTTTTTTGATGTCCTGCATT
>JAZDPN010000062.1:0-2361 GCA_043797545.1 Patescibacteria group bacterium
CCGAAACTCCAAACGTCGAGCGCTTGTTTCACCTCTGGCGGGAAGTCGGCATGGGCGACCAGCGCGCGTTCGCCGACTTTCGGCGCAACCAGAATCTGCGCACTTTCTCCCAAGACGACCTCGAATTCTTTTTGCGCTTCAGTCTCGACCAAGGCCAAAATTCCCAGGATCAAACCGGCCGGAATATTGTGATCGAGACAGCGCGCGATCAAAATCATGACTCCGGTGTTCGACCGGTTTTGCAGAAATTTCCCAATTACCTTCGCTAGCCGATCATCTTTAGCGCGCGCTTTGCCCTCAGCTTTCTTCAAGGCCTTTTGGGCTTTCTGGGTTTTGCGCATTTGATCGCGAAAAACTTCATCATTAATTTCGGCGGCTTTCGAGCCGCCGCTCTCGTCATCGAGCGGATTCAAATTTTCCAAGCTCATTCTTCCTTTTCTTCAAGGTCATGGATCTTGGCTTCGATTCGATCCCAAACTTTTTTGGCTTTTTGTTTCAAAGCTGTTTTTGTTTTTTTCGGTGCGAGATGCAATCCTAGAACCGAAGCAATCGCTCCGCCGATAATCAGACCAGCCAGCAACTTGCCGCCGCCCGATTTTTTTTCGTCACTGGAATTGGAATCGTTCATTGTTCGCTTAGTGGATCTTTACCCCAAGTCTGGTAAATCCAGCGGTAAACCATCTCGACCATAGTCGTAAACGCGCCGAAGAAAAACCAAGTCGTCGGGAGAATGGAAAATAAAACAATTGTAATACCTTTGCCTCCGCTTCCGCCGACGGCCAATTCGGCTGCGGTCGAAAGATTCTGTCCGAGATTGTAGATCAGCATATTCACTACGATCGTCATCAAGACAGCGAAAATAATCCCGTAGACCGCAATCAGATTTTGCCGGGAAGACTGCGAATTCGACAACTCAAGCGCAAACATACTAGCCAGCGCCGAGACGACCAGCTGGACAGTCGCGAAGAGCAAAATCGTCTTCAGATTTTGGTCCGAGCCGACGATTGCCAAAAAGTAAATCGGCAAAAGGAAAATAAAAATCAGAATATTTAGCGAAACAACGTGTTTCATCACGCCGTGAATGTCTGCGTATTTTTCGCGGTCGAGTGCTCCGAAAAGAAAAATGCCCAAACAGTTCGTCGCTAGAGCGGTGATGAATCCCATCACCACCGCAGCGAAAGTCAGAAATGGCCCAGTCACTGCTTCGCTGCCGAGCGTATCGAGGCCAAGCAGGACGAAAACCAGGAGCACGAGCATACCGATGATGCCAATACCGATGCCCGAGAGCGATTTGAAAAAGAAAAGGGAGAACTTAACTTCGCGGGGTGGGATGAAAGGCATTTTGAAAGATTAATTTTTAACGAAAATTTTCGAGTAAAAGATTATAAGCAGGACGACTCCAGCCGAGAGTGCGGCGTCTGCCAGATTGAAATTGGGGATACCGATCAAGTAAACGAAATCGGTGACCCGGCCAAATAAAATGCGCTCTCCTAAGTTTCCGATTGCCCCGCCGAAAATCAAGGCGAACGCGATTACTCCGATTTTAGAGCTTTTGCGCACATTTTTCACGAAAAGATTGCCTAGGAAAATTACGGCAAAAATTGAAAGTAAGACAGTCAGGCCGCGCGGAAAAGGAATCCCAAAAGCCAGATTGGAATTTTCAGTAAATTCCAAGCGCCAAAAAGGCAAAAATTCAATCGGCGCGAGCAGATATCTCTGAGCCAGCCACTTGGTGAGAATATCCAACGAAAGCACGCCCGCGATTCCGCTCCCTAGAAGGACTTTTCGATTTTGCATTGCTGCAATTTTAGCAAAACCGGATTTTGGGTTAAACTCGCGCTCGTCTTTTAATTTTCTCCGAAAATGGACTACAAATTTCTCCCGGCGGCTGACACTGCGGTTTTCGATCTGATTCGCGCCGAGGAAGCGCGGCAAAAATCCGGCCTAGAATTGATCGCGTCGGAAAATTACACTTCCGCCGCAGTGCTCGAGGCGATGAGTTCGGTTTTGCAGAATAAATATTCCGAGGGCTATCCGGGCAAAAGATATTACGCGGGCAATGAAGTTGTCGATTCGGTTGAGACTTTGGCGATTGAGCGCGCGAAAAAACTCTTCGGCGCGAACTTCGTGAATGTCCAAGCACTCTCCGGTTCGCCCGCGAATCTCGCGGTTTATTTCGCGCTGATGCAGCCGGGCGATACGATTCTCGGATTGAAGCTCGATCACGGCGGACATCTTTCGCACGGCCACCCGATCAATTTCACTGGCAAAACTTACAATTTCGTGCAGTACGGCGTGAACCCGGCGACCGGTCGTGTCGAGATGGACGAAGTTGAAAAGCTCGCGCGTGAGCACAAACCA
>JAZDPN010000005.1:0-4186 GCA_043797545.1 Patescibacteria group bacterium
CGTCGATGTAAATCGCCTCCGGCACGAAAATTTTGCCGTCTTTCGAGAGCAAAGATTTCACTTCACGGCCGTCGGATAATTTCACGTTCAATTTCCAAAGTCCGGATTCCTCAGAAATATCGGTAATTTCCGCAGTCATCCCACCAGAAAGCAAATTGTCGTTGATAAATTTGACGGCGAGATTCTTCGCATCGATCTGCGAAAGACCGCCGCATCCAGCCATAAAAAGAGCAAGTGTCGCCGCGGCAAAAATTTTTTTGAGCTGCATTATAAAAAGTTAAAGCGCGCGCATTTTAGCTGGCTTCTTTGGCGAAACACAAATCCCGCGGTAAATTCTGGTAAAATTTCTCCGCAGACAAATTAAATCACCCTCATGCACTCTGAGTTAAATTATTTTCTGCGGCTAGTTAAAAAAATAATTCCGCACACAGTCTTATTTTTATTGGTAATTCTCTGTTCAGCAAAGTTGGCGGCAGCTTTTAGTTTGACCAATTGGTTCGAGAGCAGCGATTCTGAGCCCGACAATTCAGCCGAAAAAACAGTTGATAAAAATACAATTGTCGTCCCGGGACAAAGCCAGTGGAGCGGGACTTATTTACGAATTTTGCAACCGAATGGAGTTTGGAGTGGCTGGGTAAATTTGCAAGGTCAGCGCGGCACGACTGGAGCAACGGGTGCTACCGGCGCGACTGGGCAAATTGGACCGCAGGGTGCGACAGGTAGCCAAGGTCTGCAAGGCGACAAAGGCGAACGCGGAGACAAAGGCGATCCGGGTCCAACGGGAAAAACTGGATTGACCGGTGCGATTGGTCCGAAAGGCGAGAAAGGAGATAAAGGAGAGAAGGGCGCAACCGGACCTGCTGGAGCGACAGGATTACAAGGTCCAAAAGGTGAAACTGGTGCGATTGGTCCGAAGGGAGAAAAAGGCGACGCTGGACCGATTGGTCCGACTGGCGCGACGGGGAAAACTGGTCTGGCTGGTGCGATTGGCCCAAAAGGAGAGAAAGGCGACAAGGGCGCAACCGGGCCAGCTGGTGCGACAGGATTACAAGGTCCAAAAGGTGAAACTGGTACGATTGGTCCGAAGGGAGAAAAAGGTGACACTGGAGATCGCGGCGAAAAAGGCGACCGTGGCACGACCGGACCAGCCAGCTACAAAACCTACGTCGGCGCGACCACGAAAAAATATTCCGGCGCAGGAGTCAGCGGCTACGCTGGCGGTGACCAAAAATGCGCGACAGAATTTGGCGTTGGCGCACGCATGTGCATTACGAACGATTTGGTAAATGGTCGCCCCGCGAATGGCGAATTCGGCTGGATCAATACTTTCTCCGTCAGCTTTTACGCGAATAGCACGAACGAGATCAACGACTGCGGCGGCTGGACACGTACGACCGGACTAGGCACGATTTTCGGCAGCTACCCCGCCGTCTCGAGCTGCGCGGAAAATTATCCGATGGCGATTCTCTGCTGTAAATAATTATTGCGTCAGTCCGTCGATCCAGCCGAGCAATTCGCGAACGCCGTCAGGAGTGTGATCGCCCATGTGTCCGATTCGGAAAGTTTTTTCTTTGAGATCTTTGTAGCCGTTTGCGATTTCTGTGTCGTGTTGCGTTTTCAGTTTTTCATTCAATTCGCCGATATTCCAGCCGAGTGAATTTCGGAGCACGGAAACTCCCGGCGAGTGAAAGCCTTCTTCGGAAAAATATTCGATGCCTCTTTTCTTCGCCCAGTCCATCGTAATTTTTTGCATCTCGGCGTGATCGGCCCAGCGCTTCTCGATGCCGCCGTTTTTCTCGATTTCGTCGAGCTGGAAGTCGAGCGCGAACATCAATGAAACTGCCGGAGTAATGATCGTATTATTTTTTTGTGCTGCTTTCTCCCACTCGGTGAAATTGAAATAATAACCTTTGCGACCTTGCGGCTGCGCGGCGGAGCGCTCGAGGATCTCGGGCGTGACCGAACAAAACGCGAGTCCGCTCGGCAGCGCGAGTGCTTTTTGCATACCGAACAAAATCAAATCAATCTCCCATTCGTCAGTGCGAATCTCGGTCGCGGCAAAACTCGAAACGCAATCGACGAGTAGCACGACGTTCGGAAATTTTTTCACGACGGCCGCGATTTCTTTGAGCGGCGACAAAACGCCGGTCGACGTTTCGGAATGCGTGAGCATCACCGCGTCGATCTCGGAATCAGCGGAAAGCGCTTTTTCAATGTCTTCCGGTTTCACCGCTTTGCCGAGTTCGTATTCGAGGCGGACAGCTTCGAGTCCGCACATTTCTGCAACCTCCGCCCATTTTTTGGAAAACGCGCCGTTGAACGGAACGAGCACTTTCTTCTTCACCGCGTTGCGCAGCGCAGCTTCGATCACACCCGTCGCGGACGAAGTCGAAATGAAAACGCGATTCGCAGTGAACATTATTTTTTTGAGTCGCGTCTCGATTGATTCCTGCAATTTCGCGTAATCTTTCGAGCGATGGCCGATCATCGGTCGCGTCTGCGCAGTGCGCTGCGGAAGCAAAACCTCAGTCGGTCCAGGTATGAATAGTTTGGGCATTGGAAATTAAGGATTAAGAACTAAGTTAGTAAGGATTAAGTTAATGTTGCAAAATAAAAGCTGGGTGAGTTTAGCGGAGAATTATTTTTTTGGCGAAAGTGATGTCAGGAATTACTGATTTATCGCCCATTGACTTTTGTTTTTTATTGTTTTAATATACGGACTCTAATTCAAAATTATGTCACCTCTTCGTCAAACAATTGACCAAAGTCTTGGGATTCAGCCCCAGCTGATATCTAATGAACCACTGCCCGAAAATCTCGCGCTTTTGGAAAAGGATCCCGAAGTTTCCAGAAAAATCAATAGCTTAAATAGAGAATTGAAAACGCCCAATATGGCTAATAGTTGGGATGATTCTGCGGCGTTGGGATTGGCAGAATCTTTCAATCCTGCCGAGGATTCACCTCTCAGAGATCCTAATGCTGGATTGCAGCCGTTTTTGAATAAATTTTTGGGCGAATTTGATGGTTGGTCAAAAAAATCTCGAGATGGGCGGAATGGTTTTGAGCGGCAATTCGATCGTGGTAACGACCACATTGGAAATCAGGCGGTAGCGATTGCTGAATTTACAAAGGCTATCAGGAACTCATTGATGTACGGCTCGGACTTAAAAGGGGTAGATAAAATTATCGGGTACATCGCGACGCAAAGACTAATGCAAAAATACGGAGTTGATAAATTTTGGAAGTTAAAAGGATCTGTGCAGGGATACGAGTTTCAAATGCCTATAGAATACCAACAAGAATTGGATACTCTCAAAAAACAAGTCTGTGAAGAATTAATTCCGATTGCCAAATTTTGGATGGCGGCTTTTGTGGAAAATGTAAAAATTAAAAACTGGCAAGACCGTATTGATGAGCAGCGCCCAAACCGAGCAAAATCTCAAAATAAAACTGGCGGAGATTTGGCAAAGATTTTAGCTCGCGTAAGCGGAGCTCAACCCATGGATATCGCAATTCAATTGACCGGTCCAATGCCGGCTGACTGGACGACTCCGAAGTCAGTAATTGCTGAACAATTAGAACAAGCTCAACAAGCTTTGGTTGACGCAACTCGAGCAGGAGTCGAAGCAGCAACTAAACATCAAACCGAAGTCGCGGGTTTACAAGGACAATTGAAAGAGGCTCAAGCAGCAAAAGATAATGCAGAGAAGGAAAACGCTGGAATGAAAGCAAATATTGCTGACGCAGTCCGACAGTTGACCAACGCCGTCAACAATCCGGTTGGCTTTCCGAAAAAAATCGACCCAACTGCTATTCAAGCAATTATCGCAGAACTTCAAAAACTTTAAATTTAGCGAACTTTCGCTTCTCTACGAATGTCGCGCTCGACATCGCGCTTTTTAATCGTCTCGCGTTTGTCCCACTTTTTCTTGCCACGCGCGAGACCGATTTTGGCTTTGATCAAATTACCTTTGAGATGCAGATCGAGCGGCAAAAGCGTCATCCCCTTTTGATTCAGATTTTTTTCGATTGTTTGAATCTCTTTCGAATTGAGGAGAATTTTACGATCGCGATTTTTTTGGTGCGGCGCGCCTTTCGCGAAACGGTAAATCGGAATCTCAAATCCCGTCAGCCAAAGTTCGCCTTTTTTAATTTTGATGAAACTACCCGCCAGTTTCGCGCGATT
>JAZDPN010000040.1:0-11443 GCA_043797545.1 Patescibacteria group bacterium
ATAAATGCCGTCGGAGGTCGTGTAAGTAAAACCCTTTTTTTCCAGCGTTTTAATTAATTCAACTTGCTCGGTGATGTGCTCGCTCGCGCGGGGAAGATGCGTCGGCGTTTCGATATTCAATTTCGCGAGATCGTCGAGAAATTCTTTTTCGTATTTGCGCGCGATCTCGAGCGGATGAATTTTTTGCGCCGCAGCGGACTTTTCCATTTTGTCTTCGCCGGAATCAGAATCGCTGACGAGGTGTCCGACGTCGGTGATATTCATCACGCTCTCGACTGCGAAGCCGAGAAATTCGAGCGACCGGCGGAGGATGTCGGCAAAAATAAACGCGCGGAAATTGCCGATGTGCGGTGATGCGTAAACTGTCGGTCCACAGGAATAAATTTTGACGCGATTTTTTTCAATCGGCTGAAAAACTTCTTTTTTTCGTCCGAGCGAATTGAAAAATTGGATTGGCACGGATTTGATTTTATCAAAACACTGTTTGTTAAAGTTTTTAATTTTTCGTGGTAGTTGTTTTTTTAGTCACTGATAGTTGTAATTCTTGTGCTGCCTTGATTTGTGCAATCGTCTCGGCCACTTTAACTGGAACACCAGCTCCCAAAGCTTCTCGCCAACCTTGGTCGCTTAAGCTTCGGAAATAATCTAGCGTAACCTCACTCCGGATTGGTATGATTTCCCAGTCGCCACTTTCTTTGTTCCAGCGATAAAAAAATCGGATAGCTTGTTTATCGAGCTGCTCGGTTTGACTTGTTTCAGGGTTGTCCACTAAAAACGACTAAAAACGTTCCGGCGGCTGTTCCCCAAATTCTTGATTGACAGGCATGTGGCAAAGCCCACGCCCTAACGAGGATCTTTTTTTTTGCTTTAACTTGGCAAGACCTCTGGCTCGTAAACCTAACGCGAGCTCAAGTGTATATCTAAAAGGATGTCTCTTCCAATTAATTTCAGCGAGTTGAGCCACCGGATCAAGCTTGTCGGCTGTGGGCTTAGTCATTACAAAAAATTAAATCGAGCCATGATTTTAAATCCCGCATTCCCGAGAGTCAAATGCAATCTGGCGTGCTAAAATCCCGGCATGAAAAATAATACTTCTTCGCCAAGGCTTCGAAGTACGTGTCTCGCTGCCGTCCTCGGGCTCAATTGGGGCGACGAGGGCAAAGGCAAATTGGTCGATATTCTCGCCGGAAAAATGCAATTCGTCGCGCGCTTCGGTGGCGGCGCGAACGCCGGACACACGATTGTCGTCGACGGCAAAAAAGTTGTTTTGCACCAGCTGCCGTCCGGAGTGCTCCACCCGCAAACCAAAAATGTCATCGGCAACGGCTGCGTCGTTCATCTCCCGACTTTGATCGAGGAAATGGAAGAGCTCGAAAAATTTGGCGTGAAGCTCACCGACAGGCTTTTCATTTCCGATCGCGCGACTTTGCTTTTTGATTTTCACAAAGAGCTCGACGGACTCGCCGAATCGAAACTCGGTGACAAAAAAATCGGCACGACGAAGCGCGGCATCGGTCCGGCGTATTCCGATCGCGTCAATCGCCGCAGTCTGCGCGTTGGCGATTTGCTCAATTTCGAACGCTTCGCAGAGAAGCTGCGCGCGCGACTCGAAGAAATTAATGCGACTCCCGGAATGCCATTTCAATTCGACGCCGGACGCGAGATTAATTTTTACAAAGATTTCGCGGAACGACTCGAAGGCATGATTTGCGACACTGCCGAGATTCTCCAAAATGCTTTGTCTGATGGGAAAACAATTCTCGCTGAAGGCGCGCAGGCCGCGCTGCTCGACGTCGATTTCGGCAGCTATCCTTTCGTCACTTCATCGACGACGACCGCCGGTGGAATTTTCAGTGGCCTCGGCGTCCCGCCGCAAAATGTCGACTCGATCGGTGTCGCGAAAGCGTACTCGACGCGCGTCGGCGCGGGACCTTTTCCGTCGGAGCTCGACAACGATCTTGGCGAAAAAATTCGCCAAATCGGCGCGGAATTCGGTGCGACGACCGGTCGGCCGCGACGCTGCGGCTGGATGGATCTCGTCGCGACAAAATACGCCGCGAAATTGAATGGCACGACTGCGCTCAATCTCACGAAGCTCGATGTTTTGAACGATCTTCCCGAGATTCAAATTTGCACGAAATATTTACTCGACGGCGAAGAAATCTCATCGCCACCTGCCGCGATTGAGGATTACGCGCGCGTCGAACCAGTCTTCGAGACTTTCCCGGGTTGGCAAAAAGACATTTCGAAAGTGCGCAAAATTTCCGAGCTGCCGCCGCAGGCGAAAAAATATTTGAAGTTCATCGAAAAATATCTCGGCATTCCGGTGAAGTGGGTCGGTGTCGGCGTCGAGCGGGAAGCGATGGCGGAATAACATGAAGCATAAAGCCTGAAACATGAAGCAAAAATGTTTCATGTTCTGTGTTGCATGCTGCATGATAACTGGTGGGCTTGAGAGGGTTCGAACCTCTGACCTCGCGCGTGTGAAGCGCGCGCTCTAACCAACTGAGCTACAAGCCCGTGCTCGGGATTTTAGTTTCCCGCATTGGCGAAGGCAACCGATTGCTTTAAAATATTTTCGTGGCTCGCAAAGCAAAAATCTCGCGTCAGACCCAGCCTTCGCTCCGGCAAGCCGGAGCTTCGGCGGGCAGGCTCGCGACTGTATTTAGAGAAACTAAAGAAACTAAGATTGAAATTAAAATAAATTTGGACGGGACGGGTAAATCCAAAATTCAAACGGGAATCGGTTTTCTCGATCACATGTTGACTGCGCTCGCGAAGCACGCGAGTTTTGATCTCAAAATCGCTGCGAAAGGTGATTTGCAGGTCGATCAACATCATCTCGTCGAAGATCTCGGAATCGTTCTTGGTGAGGCCGTCGCGCAATGTTTGAAAAATAAAGCGGGAATCATGCGGGCGGGGAGTAGTGGTTCGTTTGCTTTTCCGATGGACGAAAGTCTCGGCATCGCTGCGCTCGATTTCGCGAATCGCACGAAGCTCGTTTTTCGTGTGAAGTTTGCGGAAAAAGAAGTCGGCGGTTTGCGGACGAATGTGATTGAAGATTTTTTCGAAGGTTTCGCGAATGGCGCACGCGCGAATGTTTATCTCGAGACGAAAAATTCCCGCTCGACGCATCACCAAGTCGAAGCTTTATTCAAAGCATTTGCTCGTGCTTTGCGTGAAGCTGTCGCGATAGATCAAAAAAATTCTAAAAGAATTCCGTCTACGAAAGGGAAGATTTAAAGCGCGCCAAAAAGCGACTTTCCGAATCCAAATTTTTCCACAATTTGAAGAAAGGCAGTTTTGATTTCGTCTGATAATTTTTGGTCTCGGATTTTTACGGCTGCGGCCATAAGATAAGACAATTTTTCAATTCTCAATGAATGATTAGTGGCTTTTACAATTAAGCTTTGGAACTCTGGCGGGAAAATGGCCGAAAATTTCTCAATTTCTTCCGACCCAAAAAGCTGAGCTAAAGTGGCGCGAAAATCTTTTTGCAACGCGGCTAACATTTCGGGAGGGTAAGCAACTGTAACTTCAACCATTTTCCAAAAATTAAGTTCTCCATCTTCAAACAATTCTCTTTTTTTGTCAAATCGTGAGAAAATGCTTTCGTGATTGCAGTTGTAGATTATGCTGCCGGAAATCTGAAAAGCGTGACGCGCGCGCTCGATTTTCTGCAGCTCGAAAACGAGGCGACGAATGATCCGGCGAAAATTCGCGCGGCGGACGCGATCATCATCCCGGGAGTCGGCGCGGCTGGCGCGGCGATGCGCAATTTGCAAAAAGACGGTTTGGTCGAAGTTTTGCGCGAAGAAATTCCGCGCAAACCGTTTCTCGGCATTTGCCTCGGTCTCCAAATTCTTTTCGAAAAATCCGCCGAGGACGGCGTCGAATGTCTCGGGATTTTTCCCGGCGAAGTCGTGAAGCTGCCGAATTCGAAAGTCAAAATTCCACACATCGGCTGGAATCCGGTCGACTTCGGCAAGACGCCGCGCATTCTCACTGGAATCAAAACGAAAACGCCGTTTTATTTCGTCCACTCGTATGTCGCGCGCCCGACGAATTCCGAGATCGTGAAAGCGACGACTAAGCACGGCGAGACTTTTCCCGCGGTCGTGCAGCGCGAAAATATTTGGGCAGTGCAATTTCATCCGGAAAAATCCGGCGAGGTCGGATTGCAGGTTCTCAAAAATTTCGGCGAGCTAATCTGAAAACTTTTGGCAGGGCCACGGGGAATTGAACCCCGATTACCAGGATGAAAACCTGGCGTCCTAACCGTTAGACGATGGCCCCGTGATTTCAATTTAGCTTGTTGTGCTGTGAGGTAAAGCCCTCGGTCGCTACTTCAAGGCGGGATATTTGACCGTTAGACCTGCCTGCCGGCAGGCAGGCGATGGCCCCACGATTTCAAAAAGCCGCGAAATTTTAGCGGCGGGAGCTTTTTTTCGCAAATTCCAGAGTCATGTAAAATTATTCCGAAGTGACTCGCGTCCAAAAGCAAACGCGCGAAAAAAACTTTTGGGATTCCAAAGAGATTTTTCAGCAGCTCGCGGAAAATATCGAGGAGGGTTTTTGGATGACCGATCCGCCCAAAAAACATTTATTTTATTTGTCGCCCGGCTACGAGCGAATCTGGGGACGACCACTGAAAGTTTTTTTCGAGACGCCGAAAAAATTTTTGCAGTTCATCCATCCAGCCGATCGCGTGCGTATTGCACAAAAAATTAAAACGCAGCATCGTGGTAATTACCACGAAGAATATCGCATCGTTTTGCCCGACGGATCGCTGCGCTGGATTCACGATCGCGCGTTTCCGATTCGCGATTCCGCTGGCGAAATTATGCGCGTCGCGGGCGTGACGACTGATATTACCGAGCGTAAAAAAATTGAGCGCAAATGGCAGCAACTTGCCGAAATGGACGGATTGACCGGTCTCGCGAATCACCATTTTTTCCAAAAGAAATTACTCAAAAAATTTCGTGCTGCGCGCAAAGCGCACACCGCGCTCGCGGTCGCGATGATCGATCTCGATGATTTTAAAATGATTAACGATAATTTCGGACATCAGGCAGGTGATTGTGTTTTGCAAAGTGTTGCTCGGATTTTGCGCGAAAATTTACGCGACAAAGCTTTGGTCGCACGCTACGGCGGCGAGGAATTCACAGTTTTATTTGACGAAAGATTTTCGCAGCCGGGGATTATGCGCAAAATGTTGAACGAGTTGCGAAGCAAAATCACGGAGCAAAAAATTCTTTTTGGTCGGCGCAAAATTCATATCACCGCGAGTTTTGGCGCGGCTTTTTTGAGTACCAAAACTGCGACACCGAAAGAGCTAGTCGCGGCGGCGGACCGAGCGATGTATGCCGCGAAGGCAGCTGGGAAAAATTGCTGCCGTTTCGTGTGAATTAAAAGTCGTCGAGCATGCTCGCCGTTTCGAATTCCGGCGTGGACGTCGAGACAGTCGAGCCGCCCTTTTTCACTTTCTCAATGTCGAAGAAGCGCATTTGCTCCTTTTTAAACATCAGTTCGGCGCGGCCCGTCGGGCCATTTCTATTTTTGCGAATGAAGATATCAGTCATCCCGGGACGACTTGAATCTTCCTCGTAATAATCTTCGCGGTACATCATCATCACGACATCGGCGTCCTGCTCGATTGCGCCAGATTCGCGTAGATCCGCGAGCTGCGGAATTTTGCCCGGCCGGTTTTCGACGGCACGGCTGAGCTGACTGAGCGCGACAATTGGAATTTTCAATTCGCGTGCGAGCGACTTCAGACTGCGCGAAATTTCACTGATCTCCTGGACACGATTACCGGCCCAGGCATTTGACTCGCAGCTCATTAATTGCAAATAGTCCACGATCAAAAGGTCGAGGCCGTTTTCCATTTGCAGCCGTCTGGCTTTGGCACGGACTTCCATCACGCTCGAACCGACCGAATCGTCGATGAAGAAATTTGCTTTCGAGAGCTCATCCATCACGCCGCCGATGCGCGCGAACTCCTCGTCGGTCAATTTACCTTTGTGCAGCCGCCAGGAATCCACTCCAAGCAGACTCGCAAACATGCGATCGACGAGCTGTTCTTTCGACATTTCGAGAGAAAGGAAACCGACGCGTTTGCCGCTACGCAGGGCGACATTTTGCGACATATTCAGTGCGAGCGCGGTCTTACCCATCGACGGTCGGGCGGCAATGATCACAAAATCGGCCGGCTTCAATCCGGACAATAAATTGTCAATCGCGCGAAACCCGGTCGCTACCCCGTGAATTGTGTCTTTGTCCTCGGCGTCGTGCAGCTCGGCGAATTCATCGAAGCGCGACTGCAAAATTTCCCGAATCGAAACAAATTTATCTTTAATTAGATTTTGCGTGACTTTGAAAAGATTTTGCTCAGCTTTCTCGAGTAGCGAATTCGGTTCGCCATTTTCCTCGAAAGCCAATCCTGCGATGACCTGCCCAGCGGAGAGCAGTTTGCGCAGCGTGGATTTCTCTTTGACGATTTTCGCGTATTCCAAAACATGGCTCGCAGTCGGAGTCTCCTCGGTCAGCTCGGCGAGATAGCCGCGTCCGCCAATGTCTTTCAAAATCTTTTGATCTTTGAGTTTTTGCGAAAGAGTGATGAGGTCGATCGGGGAGTGGCTCACGAAAAGCTCAATCATCGCGGCAAAAATCTTTTCGTGCCGCGGCTCGTAAAAATCCTCGGCCGTGATCAAGTCGGCGATGCGGATCATCGCGTTTTTGTCGATGAGCAAACTGCCGAGCACGCCGCGCTCAGCCTCGAGCGAATGCGGCGCGACTTTCGGAGCGGGAGCTTTTTTCGGGTTCATCGGGACGACGATTTTAGCAAAAATAATTTGTCGCCGGAAAAGACTTTTCCAAAAAATCTACTCGAAAGTGTAGTTGACAAATGAGAATTTAACTGTAGAATTTCGCGGCTTTAATTTCAAAAATATGTCTGAAAAAGTTATTGCTGGCGGCGGTGTTGTCGAAGATTGTACCAAAACTGCAGATGGAAAATTCAGAGTTCGTTTCGCTCCAAGTTTAGTTTTGCCCGACGGCACAGCAGTGAATGAAATTATTTCTTTTGCACGCAAAAGAGTTGGTGAAACCGCTCTCGTGACAGTCGTTTTTCAAGAAAATTCTGCGATTGTCGCGAATCCCGAAGAAAAACTCGCGGCCTAAAAATTCCTGATCCGCGTCGCGGCGGGGTGATCTTTTAGCTTTTGCAAAACCTTCGCCTCGATTTGGCGAATGCGCTCGCGGGTGACTCCGAATTCTTTGCCGACTTCTTCGAGTGTGTGTCCGATGCCGTCGCCGAGCCCGAAGCGCATTTTGACGATTTTCCTTTCGCGCGGAGTCAAATATCGCAACATATCATTGATCGCCTCGTTGATTAGTTGCCGATTCGCCGCGTCATTCGGAGCGAGGGTCTGCTCATCCTCGATGAAATCTTCCAATTTCGAATCTTCTTCGGCTCCGACCGGTGCTTCGAGCGAAACGATGTCCTGGCTGATTTTCAGAATGTGGCGGACTTTTTTTACGTCGAGATCCATTTCCGCCGCGATTTCCTCAGCGGTCGGCTCGCGCCCGAGCTCCTGCACCAAACGGCGTTGCGTGTGCGTCAATTTATTAATCGTCTCGACCATATGGACGGGGATGCGAATCGTGCGTGATTGGTCGGCAATCGCGCGCGTGATCGCTTGGCGAATCCACCACGTCGCGTAAGTCGAAAATTTGAAACCGCGGCTTGGATCGAATTTCTCGACCGCGCGGAAAAGTCCGATCGAGCCTTCTTGAATTAAGTCCAAAAACGAAAGTCCGCGACCGATGTATTTTTTCGCGATCGAAACGACGAGACGGAGATTCGCCTCGGCGAGACTTTGTTTCGCGCCTTGGTCACCCTTGGCAATCCGCTTGGCTAGTTCGATTTCTTCCGCAGCGGAAAGCAGCGGGACACGACCAATTTCGCTCAAATACATTCGGATCGAGTCGCCCGCGATTTCGCTGAGGTCGGTGAATTTCTTTTCTTTCTTATCCTTTTTTTTGAGCTCTTTAATATCTTTCGGATCGTCAGAAGTTTCGTTTTTTTCTGTTTTTTTACGCCAGTCGATTGCCTTTTTTTGATCGACGATTTCAATTCCAAGATTCTGTAAAATTTCCAAAAACTCGTCGTGTAATTCCAAACTTTCCTCGATCGGCGGGAGCGCAGCTTCGATCTCCTGATGCGTGACGAAACGCTGTTGCCGACCCTTCACGACCAACTCCCGCGCTGTTTTGGGGAATTTCTTCAGCTCCTCGTCGGTCGGCTGAATGATAAATTTGCGGGTTTTTGCCATAAAAATCGGAAAAAAGGAGCGAGCGGTAGCGCGGATTTTACTAGCGCCGTCAAGTTTTTGCAAATTTATTTCCCTAATTCTGCGGTCGCCGAATCCCACATCGTCGCGAAGTCGATCGACCGGCCAGTGAATTTTTCGAACTGCGCAATGGCTTGATTCACGAGCATTCGCAGTCCCTCAATCGTCTCGCAGCCAGCTTTCTTCGCATCGGCCAAAAGTTTAGTTTCGCGAGGATTGTAAACGATGTCGAAAACGAGTGGTTTGTGATTTTCAAAGAAACTTGGCTCGACACAACTTCTTCCTTCAAATCCGCCTTTCATTCCAAGAGGAGTGGCGTTTATTAAAATTTCGGGATCGAAATGATCTAAATTTTTTATGAAACCATATTTCTCGATTTGATTTCCAAAATCTTTTTTTAGTCCTTCAAATTCCCACTCTTCACGAGTCACGATCGTAATTTTGCAATTTTGCGGCGTAATAAGTAGAGCGTGAATTATGGCTCGTGCCGCTCCGCCGCCACCAGCAATAACAACTTTTTTTTTGATAGGATTAATTTTTTCTTTTAATGCTGTCAAAAATCCAATCCAATCAGTATTTGTGCCGACAAGCTTGTCTCCCTCCCAATAAACGGTGTTTACAGCTCCAATTTCTTCTACCGATAAATCAACCACATCTAACAACGGAATAACTTTTTCTTTGTGCGGAATCGAAACGGAAAGTCCAGAAATCTTTTTCGTCCGAACTTCTTTCGCAAAAAACTCGGCTAAATTTTCCGGCGGAATGTCGAAAAAATCGTAAGTTGCGTCGATTCCGAGTTTTTGAAATGCGGCGCGGTGCATCGCGGGGGAGAGCGAGTGCCCGGCGGGATGCGCGAGAATGCCGAATTTTTTACTCACTTTTTTCAGATTTTTCCTCAGTTGCAGGAGCTTCCTCAGCTGTTTTTTCCCCAGCTTTAGGTTCGGAAGCTTTCTCTTTTTTCGCTTCTTCTTCGTCAACGGCGACTTCGCCTGATAATTCCGCGGTGTTCAAAATATCGATGTCCCAGCCGAGAATCTCACCCGCGAGACGGACATTTTGGCCATTTTTACCGATTGCCAAAGCGCGCTGATCTTCGGAAACGTAAACCTCGACGCGTTTCTCGTCGTCGTGTTTCACGAAATGGTCCAGCTTGGCGGGAGACAAAACTTCCTTCAGCATGGTCTCGAAGTCGTCGGAATATTCAATCACGTCAATCCGTTCACCATTAACTTCATCTGTAATGTTTTGAATGCGCACGCCTTTTTGACCGACGCAGGCGCCGACCGGATCGACATTCGGATCAGTCGAATCAACCACGATTTTGCAACGCACACCAGCTTCGCGCGCGATTGATTTGACGACGACTGTGCCATTTCTGACCTCGGGAATTTCCAGCTCCATCAAGCGGAAAATCATTCGGGGATGGGTTCTCGAAACCTTGAGCATTGAGCCGCGCGGGGTCATCTCGACTTTCTCGAGATAGACCTTGATTCGCTGGCCCTGCTGATAGCGCTCGCGCGGAATCTGATCGCGTGGCTCGAGGACAGCGGTCGTGCGGTCAAGCTCGAGATGGACAAAGCGACCATCGACGCGATGTACCAAAGCATTCAGAAGTTCATCCTCACGGTCGGTATATTCCTCGAAAATCGCAGCTCGCTCGGCCTCCTGAATTTTTTGAATAATAACCTGCTTGGCTGATTGGCTCGCGATGCGGCCATAATCGAAAGGTGTGACGTCGATTTTGATTTTCGCGCCGACCTTCAAACCTTTTTTGATTTGCTGCGCATCGATAACCGAAATTTCGGCTTGCGGATTTTCGACTTCCTCAACAATTTTTTTGACCAAAAGCACATTCGCTTTGCCGGTCGTGCGATCGAGAATGACTTCGAGATTTTGGTCGCGATTGCCGAAATCCTTGCGATACGCGGCTTTTATCGCTTCCTCGACGGCCGAGAAAACTGCCTCGGGATCGATTTTTTTCTCGTCGCAGACTTGATTGATCGCGGCCGCGAAGTTTTGGGGATTGAGATTCATAGAGGGTTTAGGTTTTAGGGGATAGGGTTTGGAAAAACCGCCCGAATTTAAATTCGAGTTCGGCAGTATTTTAGCGAAAAAGGTTCGCAAAAGCAATTTGCTAAAATCAAATCATGATTGATGCCAAAATTATTCGCGAGCAAATTCCGCTCGTGCTCACGGAATGCGAGTTTCCCGAGTTGCCGAATTATTACAAAGGCAAAGTACGCGAAAATTACGATTTACCCGATGGCAAAAGAATTTTGATCTCGACTGATCGCCAATCCGCTTTTGACAAAGTGCTCGCGGCCGTGCCGTTCAAAGGTCAAGTGCTCACACAAACGGCGAAGTTTTGGTTCGAAAAAACGGCGGACATTTGTCCGAATCATGCGCTCGAATATCCCGATCCGAATGTCGTCGTCGGGCGCAAACTCAAAATGCTGCCAGTCGAGCTTGTCGTGCGCGATTATCTCACCGGCTCGACCGACACTTCGGTTTGGACAGCGTATCGCAAAGGTTCGCGTGAATTTTGCGGCAACAAGTTGCCGGACGGATTGACCAAAAATTCCAAACTGCCAAAAACGATTCTCACGCCGTCGACGAAACCGGTCGACGGGACGCACGATATTTCTGTCGCGCCTGAATTTCTCGTCAAAAATAATTTAGTCAGCCAAGCACAGTGGGACGAGCTCGCGCGGATTTCACTCGCACTTTTTGCTCGCGGGAAAGAAATCGCCGCGAAAAATGGGCTGATTCTCGTGGACACGAAATATGAATTTGGCGTCGATCCGAATGGCGTGATTACGCTCGCCGACGAAATTCACACGCCGGACTCATCGCGCTACTGGATCGCGGAATCTTACGAGGCGCGGCACGAGCGGGGCGAAGAACCGGAAAGTCTCGACAAAGAATTTCTCCGGCTGTGGATCGCGGCGCGCTGTGATCCGTACAAAGATCCGATTCCCGAAATCCCGGAAGATGTTTTGGTCGAGTTTTCGCAGAAATACATTTCACTTTTCGAAAAAGTGACCGGACAGGAATTCAAACTGCCTGCGCTCGGCATCCCGGTAAAGGAA
>JAZDPN010000061.1:0-2078 GCA_043797545.1 Patescibacteria group bacterium
AAGTTCACCGCCGCGTGCTTTTTTTCCGGCTTTTTTGATCGCCAAAATTTCCGCGTGCGCTTCGCCAGCTTTCGCGTGAAAACCTGCGCCGACGATTTTTCGCTCTCCCGAGCTTGTCGAGGGGCGACCCAAAATGACCGCGCCGACTTTCGGATTCGGACTCGGATTCGCGGCTTTTTGCGCGAGTGCGATCGCGCGACGCATCGGATGCATTTGAAGGTTAATAATGTTAATAAAGCTAATAAGGTTAATAAGGTTGAGGACACGAAAAAACTTTCGAAACCTTCAAAACTTTAAGAACCTTTTAAACTTTTTTCAAATCGTGCTGCAATTTCCGTTTTTTCGTTTCGAGATATTTTCGATTTGCCGCGGTCGGCGTGGTTTCGAGTGGCAAACTCTTTACGATTTTCAAGCCGTAGCCCGAGAGGCCGGCACGTTTTTTTGGATTATTCGTCAAAAGTCGGATCGAAGTGAGTCCGAGCTCGGCGAGGATTTGTGCGCCGATTCCGTAATTCCGCTCATCTTCTTTGAAGCCTAGCCGTAAATTCGCCTCGACCGTGTCGATACCCTGATCTTGCAGTTCGTAGGCGCGAATTTTGTTACAGAGGCCGATGCCGCGTCCTTCCTGCCGCAGGAAAAGCAGAACCCCGCCTTCCTTTGCGATCTTTTCTAGGGCGATTTCCTTCTGCTCCCGGCAGTCGCAGCGCAGGCTACCAAAAGCGTCTGAAGTCAGACATTCCGAATGTACTCGGACCAAGACATTTTTTCGACCGGCGATTTCGCCTTTGACTAGGGCGAGGTGTTCTTCGCTCGGATTCAGTAAATTGCGAAACGCGATCAGCCGAAAATCACCGAATTTGGTTGGCAATTTCGCTTCGGCGACGCGTTCGACAAAACGCTCTTTTTCCATGCGAAACGCGATCAGGGCTTCAATCGAAATAATCTTGATTCCAAACTTTTTCCCAAATTTCTCCAGATCGGGAAGACGCGCCATCGTGCCATCCTTTTTCATAATCTCGCAGCAAATCCCGGCTTCGCGGAAGCCCGCGAGTCGCGCGAGATCGACAGTTGCCTCGGTGTGGCCGGTTCGCACCAAGACTCCGCCCGGTTTAGCGCGCAGCGGAAAAACATGACCCGGTCGGACGAAATCATCAGCTTTGGCATTCGGGTCGGCGATGTGCTGAATCGTTTTCGCGCGGTCGGCGGCTGAGATTCCGCTCGCGATTCCTTTTTTGAGATCACAGGAAATTGTGAAATTGCATCCGTTCGGATCTTCCGGATTGCAGTTCATCGGTTGAAAATTCAGCCGGTCGGCGATTGCGAGCGAAACCGGAGTGCAGATCAGTCCGCGTCCTTCGGTTGCGCAAAAATTGATAATTTTGGAAGTGACTTTTTCAGCCGGTAAAACGAGGTCGCCCTCATTTTCGCGATTTTCATCATCGACCACGATTACCATCTTGCCGCGCCGCAAATCGCGGATCGCTTCTTCGATTGTATTGAGCATCCGGGAGATTTTAATTCGGCTGGGACGAAATTGCGAGTTAAAATATCCGCGTGATTGATTTCGCCGCGCTGATCGGATTTCTCCTCTTACTGGCGCTTTTCTATTTTTTTGTGGCTGGCTTTTTCCGCCCGCCCTTCGTGCCTTCAAAGCGTCGCACAGTTGCCAAGATGCTCGCAGTGGCCAAAATCAAGCGAGGGGAGCGCGTCATCGATCTCGGTTGCGGTGATGGTCGGATCGTTTTCCAAGCCGAAAAAAAATTTGGTGCGCGCGCCGAGGGTTACGAGATTTCAGTGTTTGTTTGGCTGCTCGCGCAAGTTAATCGTTTTTTTCAAAGCGCTAAATCTCGGATTTATCGCCAAAATTTTTTCACAGCGGATTTGAGGAAAGTGGACGTGGTTTTTTGCTATCTGCTGCCGGGGATGATGCAAAAGCTCTCACCCAAATTTAAAAAAGAACTGAAAAAAGGCGCTCGCATAGTTTCGGCTTCCTTCAGTTTGCACGATTGGAAAGCGCAAAAAACCTACTCGGTCGAAGGAAACTCGACCAGGATTTTTCTCTACAAAAAGTCCTGAGC
>JAZDPN010000007.1:0-6352 GCA_043797545.1 Patescibacteria group bacterium
TTGAGATTGTGCGTCCGGGCACCTTTTACTCGGATTTTATTCATAGAACATGGATCATGGAGCATAAAACAAAAGTTTTGTTTCATGCTTTAGGTTGCGTGTTTTGTGATTTCGCGCACGCAAAAAGCGCGATTTTAACCGGTGGAGTTTATCACGCGTGGATGGAATCGTCAAATAAAATTGTTTATTTGACCGTGAGCCCCATCGATTTCGCTGTCCCGGCCACGATTTTTTTCGCCGCTTCGAGATCATTCGCCGTGATGTCCGGCATCTTGATCTTGGCAATCTTTTCCAGTTGTGCCTCGGTAATCTCGCCGACCTTTTCTTTATTTGGCTTGCCGCTGCCTTTCGCGAGTTTCAATTCTTTCTTGATCAGCTCAGCAGTCGGGGGAGTCTTGGTGATGAAAACGAACGAACGATCTTCAAAAACCGTAATCTCGACTGGAATAATGTCGCCTTTCTGGTCTTTCGTTCGCGCATTGAATTGCGAGCAAAAATCTTGAATCGCCACGCCGTGTTGGCCGAGCGACGAGCCGACCGGAGGAGCGGGATTGGCAGCTCCTGCGGGGATTTGCAGCTTGATTTTTGCCTTGATTGCTTTAGCCATTTTGTAGGGGATAGGTTATAGGTGATAGGGAATAGAGTTCGACAGGCGACATTCGCGAATGTCGCTTTCAAAATTACTTCTTTTTGACTTGGACGAAGTCCAGCTCGACCGGAGTGTCGCGACCGAAAATTGAAACATTGACTTTGACTTTGCCTTTCGCGGTATCGACCAAGCTAACCACGCCTTCGTAGCTCGCAAACGGGCCGTCCAAAATTACGACCACGTCGCCGATCTTCATCTCGATCTTGAAGCTTGTCTCAGTCGCACCGACGTGTTTCTGGATAATGCCAAACTCCTCAGGAGTGACGGGGACAGGAATATTGCCGCTGCCAACGAAGCCAGTCACATTCGGCGTATTGCGCGCGACATACCACGATTCATCGGTCACGATCATTTCCACCAAAACATAACCCGGGAAAAGTCTTTTTTTCTCAGTCACTTTTTCGCCGCGGCGAATCGTCACTTCCTCGACCTTCGGCACTTCGACGCGGAAAATATAATCCTGCATATTGCAGCTGTCGATGCGTTGCTCAAGCGCGCTCTTCACGGCATCTTCGTAGCCTGAATATGTGTGCAGCACATACCAATTTTTGCCGGTATTTTCGGCTTGTTTACCCATTTTTGATGGAAAGATTTAGCAGAGCCTTGTAACCCCAGGCGAGGAATGTGTCGAGAAACCCGAGAATGAAAGCGAGCGCAAACGTGACGGCGAGCACCACGACTGAGATGCGGACGGCTTGCTGCTTGGTCGGCCAGCTCACGCGGTGCAGCTCTGAGACCGAGTCGCGAATGTATTTGGCAAGGCTCATCTTGATTCTTTAGCTCGCGAATATTAGCACCTCTAAAAAGCTTGCGCGAGTGGAAGGAATTGTAAAGCAGTTGACTGGAAAATGCAAATTTCAAGCTGTCTCGGTCGGTTGAGCGACTTTTTGTGACTGGATGACTTCTTCTGGTCTCATGCCGAGTGATTCGACGATGAGTTTGATTAAAAGCTCACTGTATTTATGCTTCACCAACTCAAATTGCACAATTTCCTCTTTGCCGGCGAAAATTTCTTCGACAGCTTGCCGAATTGCCATCTGCGAACCAAATTTTGGATCGAAAGTTTCCAAAGCAAGATCTGGCATTCGGATCAATCCCTCTTTAGCCAGTCTTCTTAAAATGGTAATTAGGGTGTTGCGATGGTGTTTATTGAAATGCTTAAATTTCAAGGTACAAGGAATCGTTTCGTTTTTTTCTAAATCGATTGGAGCTTCAGGATTTTCTTTGTCGACAAATTTTTCTTTAATTTTTTGCATCAATCCGAGGCCTCGCATTCGGGCGAAGATGCGCGGCGCAGAGGTTGGAGAGCGATGGTTGCGTTCGCGGAAAACATAGTCATCCAAAATTTCCAAAACGATTTGGCGATTGGTTTGCAAAGATCCAGTGCCCTCGATTTTTAGTTCGCGAACCGCTTCTGTGAGCTGGTCGATCGCGCGCGTGCGAGTTTGTTGAGGAGTTTCTCCAGCGCGAGTTTCAACATGAGCTACGATTTTCATGACCATGGGGTCGTATTTGTTACTAATTTTCGTGCCAGGCTTGATGCGCGGATCAACCTGAATCCAAACTCCGGCCAAATCCGGTATCGATATTCGAGTGACTGTTCCTTCTGCGATTTGCAGAACTTTATCAACTCCCATTTTGCTGAACATATCAATCGTTTTTTGATCCATGGGTTTTTGCATCGTGATGCGCGCCTCGATCGTGTGGCCGTCAATGTCTCGATTGGCAATCTCTTTTTCTTCTTTTAGTTTTTTCCCGTCGGCAACATCAATCAAACTACCGATCAAATTGTGACCGGACTGTAATTCCGTGACTGGCAGCTCAACCTGTGGCCGAGGATTGACTTCCAAGAAGCGAAACCTCCGCCCCTCGGGTTCGTCAGGACGGTACATCGTTTCGACCGTGGCCAGACCGACATAAGGTCCACCGTTTTTCTCTTTCAATTTATGAAAAAAGTCTACAATTGATCGGGCGAATTCTTCACGTTCACTTTCGGGAATTTGCCTTGAGCATTCCTCAATAATTTTTTGTCTTTCACCGGGGACTTGTTCGGAGCAGTCGCGATAACCCATCACGCGCACATTGCCATCCATATCGCCGATCACTTGGAATTCAATATGACGCGTTCCTTCTATGAACTCATCGACGCTGAATTCGACAATTTCGCTGCGAGCGTAAAAAGTATCGAGTGCCTTTTGAAAATCGGCTTCATTTTTGGTATTGAAAAATTTGTATTGCCCTGAGCCACCGCCACCGCGCGAATCTTTGAATAAGAAGGTGTCGATTTCCGGGTTTGCTCGGTAAAAATTCAAAGCGATCATTTTTTGGCGTTCGACTTCCTCGGGATTTTTTTTGGTAGTCGGACCGCACATAATTTTTCCAGAAGAACTTGGAGGATTTAGTCCAGCTTCGGCCGCAGAACCATTGGCTGAAGTTTTTACGCCAACATCTTCAATCTGTTTGGATCCTGGACCGCAAATGCGATAACCCAATTTTTCCAAAGTCCTGATCCAGGGAGCATCTTCTGAATTGAATCCGTAACCCGAAAAAGCAGCTATGTTTTCAGGATAAATTCCCCACACTCTCAATTTTGCGGTAATTTCCTTGATTGCTTTGACATCTTCGCGCTCGTCTAGCGGTTTGCCACGATCACAATATTTAGGGATGACAAATTCTCGATCTTCGTCTCCAACTTCTTCATGCAAAAAATCTTTCCAAGACGGGTCTCCTTCCTCTCTCAAAATAATAACAGCCTTGCCTTTGGCATGAGCTTCCTGAATCATGCGATAGGCAATCTCGCCGCGATTGGCGATCAAAACGTAATCAACGGGCTTTAGATTTTTTTCAATCGCAGCATTAGTCAGTTTGTCACTGGCTGCGGATTGCAATTTGCGCAGTCCATTGTTGGCTGGCTTCTCAGCCATGGCTTGCAAATAATGTTTTGCCTTAGTCGGGTTTTCCTGTTTTTGTGCTATTTCCAAGTAGCGGTCTAGTGTGATTTGGACAGCATCTGGTCCGAAACGGTTCAGAAAAGCTAAGTCTAACTTTGGGAATAATTCGGCGTAGATCTGGGTAAGTAGGCTGAGTTGGTCCTTTTCGAGTCTCTGAGGCGTGGATTCCATTTTTTTAAAAATTAGCGCTTCATCTTAAATGAATTTTTTATAAAATCAAATCTTGCCTCCGTCCTTCAATCGAAATTTCGGGTTGCGCGAATAAATTTTGTTTTCTAAAATCCTTGCAATCTCTCGGGAGCTTGTTTAAAATCTCCCGGCTTAATTTTTAACCCCCCTAAAATGGCTGAAGGCAAATACGATCGCAGCAAGCCGCACGTGAATGTCGGTACGATTGGTCACGTTGACCATGGTAAGACGACTCTCACGGCCGCGATTTGTACCTATCTCGCGACCAAAGGCAAAGCCAAAGCTCGCAAATTTGACGAGATTGACAACGCACCTGAGGAACGCGAGCGTGGTATCACGATTGCGACTTCGCATCAGGAATACGAGTCAGACAAGCGTCATTACGCGCACGTTGACTGTCCGGGTCATGCCGACTACGTGAAGAACATGATTACAGGTGCGGCGCAGATGGATGGTGCGATTCTCGTCGTTTCCGCTGCTGACGGCCCGATGCCTCAGACCAAGGAACACATTCTCTTGGCTCGCCAGGTCAACGTTCCGAATATCGTCGTTTATCTCAATAAATGCGATATGGTCGATGACGAAGAAATGATTGGTTTGGTCGAGGAAGAGATCAAAGATTTGCTCAAGAAATATGATTTCGACCCGGCTCGCTGCCCGATTATTCGCGGTTCAGCGCTCAAAGCGCTCGAGGGTGATTCTTCGCCGCTCGGCACGCCGTCGATCGATAAGCTGATTGCCGCTCTGGACGAATACATCCCGGATCCGGTGCGCGATCTCGACAAGCCTTTCCTCATGCCGGTTGAAGACGTCTTCTCGATCAAAGGTCGCGGCACGGTCGTGACTGGTCGTATCGAGCAAGGTGTCGTGAATATCAACGACGAAATTGAAATCGTCGGTATCCGTCCGACTCAAAAATCAGTCGTGACCGGAGTTGAGATGTTCCGCAAGACACTGGATCGCGGTGAAGCGGGCGACAACGCTGGTATTCTCCTCCGCGGTATCGAAAAAGAAGCGGTTGAGCGTGGACAGGTGCTCGCGAAACCAGGTTCAATCACTCCGCACAAGAAGTTTGAGTGCGAAATTTACGTCCTGACGAAAGAGGAAGGCGGACGCCATACGCCGTTTTTCAAAGGCTACAAACCGCAATTTTACATTCGCACGACTGACGTGACTGGTGATGTCGAATTGCCAGCAGGTACGGAGATGGTCATGCCGGGTGACAAAGTCAATCTCACAGTAACTCTCGGTGTGCCGGTCGCGCTCGACGACACGACGCGCTTCGCGATTCGTGAAGGTGGACGCACTGTCGGTGCGGGAGTTGTCACCAAAATCATCGAGTAATTCACCTCAAATCTCAATCGAAAAAGGCGGCCGTGAGGTCGCCTTTTTTATTTTAATTTTTCGCTATCGTGAGGATTCCACTTTTTTGACGCCAAAAAAGTGGAGCAAAAAATCGCCCGCCGACGCAAAAATTCGGCGAGCTTTGTTGCTCGCGCACTAAAAAAATTCAATTGCTCGCCCGCCGCGGCGGACTCGCTGAATTTTTTTGACGCGCGCCGCAAAGCGGTCCCTTCGGGACTCGCAAGTCGCCGCTCGAATTTTTCCTGATGGCGGGGAACTTTTTGCTAAAAAATTTCGTGATGTCGGGGAGCTGTTTTTATTTCGCTTTCCAATAAAAAAGTCCGTCGCCGCCGAATTCTCCAATTTTCCGCAGTCGTTTTTTTTGCCAAATTTTCGTTTTTCCGCGCGCGCCTTTTTGAAAGATAAAAATCTCGTCGACGAGCTTTGCATCCAAAAAATGTTTCGCGGTCGTGAGTCCGCCTTCGAGAAAAATCGAGCGAATTCCACGGTCGAAAAGTTTCCGCAAAATTTTCTGCAAATCGTAATTCGGAAAATCTTTCCGTGTGATCAAAATCGTTTTACCGCCATTTTTAAACACTTTCGCGTTGCGCGGCGTTCTTTCGTGCGGATCGAAAATTATTCGCGTCGGTTGTTTTTCAATTTTCAAACCGCGAATTGTTAGCCTGGGATTATCTTTCAAAATCGTCCCGACGCCGACTGCGATCGCATCGAAACCGCTTCGCAGGCGCATCACCTCGCGTCGTGATTTCGCACTGGTGATCCATTTTTTTCCGGGTGGGGGAATCGTCGAGCCGCGTTCGTCGAGCGCCATTTTCAGCGCGACGAAGGGCATTTTTTCTGCGGCATTTTTCAGCCAAATTTTGTTCAGTTCGCGACATTCCGATTCGCAAATTCCAATCGCGACTTCGACTCCATTCGCGCGCAAAAAATCCGCGCCGCCGCCAGCTGTGGTCGGGTCGCGCATTCCGATCACGACTTTCCGGATTCCGGCTGCCAAAATCGCGCGCGAGCACGGCGGGGTCCGACCGAAGTGATTGCACGGTTCGAGCGTCACGAAAAGTTCACCGCCGCGTGCTTTTTTTCCGGCTTTTTTGATCGCCAAAATTTCCGCGTGCGCTTCGCCAGCTTTCGCGTGAAAACCTGCGCCGACGATTTTTCGCTCTCCCGAGCTTGTCGAGGGGCGACCCAAAATGACCGC
>JAZDPN010000018.1:0-2191 GCA_043797545.1 Patescibacteria group bacterium
TTAGTAAACATACTAAAACATATCCAACCAGAATTTCCGCTTTTCGGCTTGCCTTGTCAACATTCTCGAACACAAACTTTGTTCTCGGTCAATTAATTTTTGGGAGAGCTGCAGTTAGACTGCCAAATTTTTCCGGGGAAGAAGTAAAATGTTTTTGTGCTAAAATCAGTCCCAATTAAATTTAAATTTCAAAAATGAATGAGAGAGAGAAGGCAATCGGAGTTTGCGGCGGAGTAGGCCAAGCCGCCGGCAACGAGCTTTGCACGAAATACATCACGCCGAACTGCGATAACGGCGGCTCGGACGCCGGACAAATTTCGCTTTATCATATAGCGCGAGCTGTCCCCGACCGGACCGAGTTCTTGCTCGGTCGCGAAAAAAGAAATCCAGCTGATGAAATGATCGCGACGATTCGCGCGATTCGCGCCGCAGTCGATACAGCCGAAGGAAAGGAAAAAGGTCTAGTCGCAGGCGTGCCTTGCAATACTTTTCACGCGCCGGCAGTCTGGGATCGTTTCGTCGCGCTGATCAAAAATGAAAAGCTGAATGTCGAGCTTGTACACATGCTCCGCGAGACAGCAGCTTTTGTGAAAGCTAATTTTCCGGAGATGAAAAAAATCGGCTTGATGAGCACGACCGGGACGCGTCAAGTCGGAGTTTATCGCGCGATTTTCGAGCCACTTGGATTCGAAATCGTCGAAGTGCCCGAGGCAAATCAGAGCGAGCTGCACGACACGATTTACAATCAGCAATTTGGGATCAAGGCGATCAATAATCCAGTCACGCCGCAAGCTCGCGCGAATTTCGAAAAATATGTCGCGCTTTTGAAAGATGGCGGCGCGGAAGCGGTAATCTTGGGTTGCACGGAAATTCCTTTAGCTTTACCGGAAAAAGATTTGAATGGCACGCCTTTGATCGATCCAATGCTAGCTCTCGCTCGCGCCCTAATCCGCGAAGCTAATCGCCAAAAATTGGTTCCACTTTTGGGGAAATGAAGTATCTGAAAATTGATATTTATCCAGGCTTAATTCGCTTTGCGGTAAATTTTTGACATTCCGACTTGGTGCACGGGGAAAACATCAATTTCAGCAATATTCACGTGCGGTGGTCGGCTGCTTGCCCAAAAAATACATTCCGCGATGTCTGCCGCTACGAGCGGCTGGATACCTTCATAAACTTTTTTCGCGCGATTTTTATCGCCGCCGAAACGCACTACGCTGAATTCCGTCTCGACCATTCCCGGATCGATACTCGTGATGCGAATTGGCTGATCGGCAATTTCGAGCCGCAGCGAATCAACTAAAGCGCGTTGAGCGTGTTTACTGGCGCAATATCCTCCTCCTTTTTCATAACTTTGATGCGCCGCGATTGAGCCGAGAAAAATTAAGTGTCCTGATTTTCGCTCAATCATTTTCGTCAAAACGAGGCGCGTCATTTCGAAAGTCGCGATTACGTTCACCGCGAACATTTTCTCGATGTTCGTCGTCTCCGCATGCAAATAATCCGCGAAGCCGAGCGCCATTCCGGCGTTATTCACAAGCACATCGACCTTGCTGAATTTTTTGAAAATTACATCAGCAAAATTTTCGCGATTCTTTTGCTCGGCAATATCCAAGCTCACCGCCAAAACTTTTGCACCAAGTTCTTCGCAATCCTGCGCGACGCGTGCGAGTTCTTTTTCGCGACGCGCGCAAATCGCCAAATCATAACCGTTGGCGGCAAATTTTTTGGCCGTTGCCGCGCCGATCCCAGCGCTCGCGCCAGTGATGATCGCGACTGGTTTTGGCTTTGCCATTGATTTGGAAATTAATTTGGCTTGACCATTGGAGCTAGCAGTTTTCCGCTTGAGCGGAAATAAGCTTAACAAAAAAGACCGACTGACTGCAGCCTGCCTGTTTTTTAGTGTTCAAAATGTAGCGGGAAATTGCCCCGCCGAGGCGGGGACTTAGCCCAACCGAAGTTGAGCTTCGACCCAGCCTTCGCTCTTGCGAGCTTCGGCGGGTCTTCGACCATAATTGACGATTAGCGGCTAAAAGCCACTCGTCAATTTACTCCCTAGAAAGGAGGTGATCCATCCGCAGGTTCTCCTACGGATACCTTGTTACGACTTAGCCCCAATCAAGAGTTTCACCGTGGTCCCTCGTTACCGAGAGCCTTCGGGTGCCCCTCTCTTTCATGGCTTGACGGGCGG
>JAZDPN010000036.1:0-8744 GCA_043797545.1 Patescibacteria group bacterium
CCAACCATGTTCTTCTCTCCGCGCACAAGCCCGAAGCTTACCGCCACAATAAAGCTCAGCATCTGTAGGAGGTCGGCCAAACCAATCTACAGCCAGTAAGCTAAGAGCATCCGTCATCCTCATCATCGAGCCCAAATCACGAATTTCGTTTCTCCCGTCAGGAAAAATTAGCCTCAAAGCCCAGCGTATACTCTGCAGAAGGCTCCGCTCTGGAGCTTCTAAAGGAAATTGAGACGCGATTTCGGACATCTGAGTTGTTAAAAATAGCCGAGATATTACCTCAGATAAGCCAGATTGCAACTACAGCTAAACACTAAATTAGTTATTCGTCTTCCCTTGTAAGAAATCTAAATCTCCCCGGGGGTCGCGGCTGGAAGTTCTTTGGCGGGCAGAGCGCCCGCAAGGTTGAAGGATTGCAAAACGGGAGCTGCTCCCTCACCATCGTTTGTAATCCCCTAATCTGTAAATATGGTGGTAAGTCGCGAGGACCTGATCGTAGTTGAGCCTGATCGAGAGACATAGAAAAAAGCTGGACTTGATTGTCTCAAACCTGACCAATCGATGACAAGCCTAGCGAACAAATTATTTCTTCTCCGCCTTCGGGCGCTTCGCGCCGTAAAGCGAACGACTCTGCTTGCGATTTGCCACGCCAGTCGTATCGAGGACACCGCGCACGATGTGGTACTTCACACCCGGCAAATCTTTCACACGGCCGCCGCGGATCATGACAACCGAGTGCTCTTGGAGATTGTGACCCTCGCCCGGAATGTAGGCGATCACTTCGTAACCATTCGTAAGTCTGACGCGTGCAACTTTGCGAACCGCCGAGTTCGGCTTCTTCGGCGTGGTCGTGTAAACACGCACACAAACACCGCGCTTTTGCGGACAACCGAGCGGCAGAGCTCGCGTCTTGGACTTCAGGGAATTGGAAATGAATTGCATCGCGGGCGATTTGGACTTGCGGCGCGGCGCGCGGCGCGGTTTGCGAATGAGCTGGTTGATGGTTGGCACAGGGATAGGATTAAGAAATAAGGAGTAAGGAGTAAGTTTTAAGTTGTGAGATTTTAATTATTTTTCGGTTTTTTGCAAAGATTTTATCAATATTGCTTCATGTTTCATGCCCCGAAGGAGCCCTTTGGGGCTTCATGTTTCATGACAATTCGAGCGCTTCGGGATGCATCTTTTGATAAATCTTGCCGGCCGGGATGAGCTTGCCGATGATGACGTTTTCCTTGAGCCCGTGCAAGATATCGATCTTCTTGGTCGTCGAGGCCTCGACCAAGACACGAATCGTCTCCTGGAAAGAAGCAGCTGAAAGCCAAGAATCCGTGAAAAGCGAAACGCGAGTCAAACCGAGAAGTAGGTGCTCGGCCGAAGCTGCCTTCTTGCCCGCCGCTTTGAGGTTGGCATTCGTCCGGCTCAATTTGACCGCATCGGTGACCTCACCCGGCAGCAAACCGGAATCGCCAGGATCAATGATACGAACCTTGGAGAACATTTGACGAACGATCACTTCGACGTGTTTGTCGTTGATCGACTGACCCTGAGCGGTATAAATCGTTTGAACTTCTTTGACAACGTAATTTTGGACTGTCTTGATGTCGGTCAATTCCATCATCTTGCGCAAATTGAGATGGCCGATCGTGAGTGGCGAACCAGCTGCGACGAGATCACCCGTCCGCACTGACAGACCGATGCGCGGTGGAATTTCGTATTCGCGCTCATTGCCTTTGGTGTGCGAAATGACAATTTCCTTATCGGTAATTTTTTCGATGATGCCGGCGTTCTGCGTCTTGATCGTGAGTCGATTGCCGATTCCGCGTGCGATAATTTGCTTGGCTTTGACCTTTTGGCCGACCTTCGCATCAGCTTTGTAGCCGGCTAAATTGTATTTGTCGAAGCTCTCCCCGCTCGCGGTAATCGTGACTAAAGTCTTACCTTCTTTCTTGTGAACTTTGACTCGGCCGGCCACCTCGGAAATGAAAGCCTCGGCCTTGGGTGCGCGCGCTTCGAAAAGCTCTTCGACTCGATTGAGACCTTGGGTAATATCTTCTTCTCCGGCAACACCACCCATGTGAAACGTGCGCATCGTGAGCTGCGTACCCGGCTCACCGATCGACTGCGCGGCGATGATACCAATCGCTGTCCCAACCTCGACTGTAGTGTCCCGACCAAGATCGCGACCGTAGCATCTTTGGCAAACACCATTTTCAGATTGGCAGGTGAGAATCGAACGAATCGCGACTTCATTGATACCGAGCTCGTCAATTTTTCGCATCAAAGGCCGATCAATCTCACTACCCGCATCAGCTAGTAATTCACCAGTCTTGGGATGAGCGAGCGGCTGAGCCAAGGTCCGACCAAATAAAGACTCGGCAAAACCCTCCCCGATTTTCTCGATCTCCGCGCGCCTCTGAACCACGAAATCTTTGGAACCACAGTCCGCCTCGCGGCAGATAATGTCCTGGACTGCGTCGACCAAACGACGAGTGAGATAACCTGCTTCAGCAGTCTTCAAAGCGGTATCGGATTTGCCTTTGCGCCCGCCGTGTGTTGCGATGAAGTATTCGAGAATCGTGAAGCCTTCTTTGAGTGAAGATTTAACGGGCAATTCAATCGTCTTGCCAGCCGGATTAGCGACGAGACCTTTCATACCCGCGAGCTGCGTCACCTGCCCCCAGTTGCCGCGCGCGCCCGAGTCGATCATCGCGAAAATGTCGTTGTCTTCGGGGGTCGCCTTTTGAATCTCTTTGGAAATCTTTTGCTTGGTCTCGGCCCAGACGCGAATCGTATGATTGTAGCGCTCGTCATCGGTAATAAAGCCTTTCCAATATTGGTTATTAATTTGTTTAACAATTTCGTCCGACTCCTCGACAATCGCGTGCTTCGCCTCAGGCACGATGACATCGTACATCGAGATCGAAAGGCCGGATTTGGTAGCAAACTTGAAACCGATACGTTTGAGGTCGTCAGAAAGTCGCACTGCTCGATCCTGACCGGAGTTTTGCACAGCATCGCCGATTACTCTTTTTAGGGCTTTTTTATTCATAACTTCGTTGCGAAAACCAAGCTCTTTGGGAACAAAAGAATTGAAAATCAATCGACCAACCGTCGTCTCGTAGATCTTTTCCCCTTGATTCAAACGCCCCTTAATCTTGGCGTGCAGGTGAACGAGGCCCATGCGATAAGCATTGACTGCTTCGGAAATATCGGAAAAAACCATGCCCTCGCCCTTTTTACCATCCCGCGCCAGAGTCAGATAGTAGCAGCCCAAGACCATGTCTTGGGTCGGCGCAGTCGTCGGCTCACCAGTCGAAGGTTTCAACATATTCTGCGTCGCCGCGATCAGCTCGGAAGCCTCAGCCTGTGCCGCAGTCGAGAGCGGCAAGTGAACCGCCATCTGGTCGCCATCGAAGTCCGCGTTGAAAGCCGGACAAACGAGCGGGTGAATTTGAATAGCCTTGCCTTCGATCAGGACCGGCTGAAAAGCTTGGATGCCGAGTCGATGCAGCGTCGGAGCGCGATTGAGTAAGACCTTCTTACCTTCAATCACTTTCTCGAGCGCATCCCAAACTTCGCGCCGATTTTGTTCGATCAATTTTTCAGCCGATTTTACGTTGTAAGCCAAATCCTGGCGGATCAGCTCGCCGATGACGAACGGCTTGAAAAGCTTGAGCGCCATTTCTTTGGGCAGACCGCACTCAGTGAGATGTAGTTTCGGACCAACGACGATGACCGAGCGACCGGAATAATCGGTGCGTTTACCAAGCAAATTTTGACGGAAACGTCCCTGTTTGCCTTTCAGCATATCGGACAACGAGCGCAATTTGCGCTTGTCGCCGACCGAAAAAACAGCTTTGGAACTGCGCGCGGAATTGTGCAGCAAAGTGTCAACTGCCTCCTGCATCATGCGTTTTTCATTGCGCTGGATGACCTCCGGAGCGCCGATCTCGATCAGTCGCTTCAAACGATTGTTGCGATTGATGACACGGCGGTAGAGATCATTGAGATCGGAGGCGGCGAAACGACCGCCATCGAGATGCACCATCGGACGCAAATCCGGCGGGATGACCGGCAAAACTGTCAGAATCATCCATTCCGGCTTGAGGCCAGCCTGCTTGAGCGCCGAAGCCAGTTTCAAACGCTTAATCGTTTTTTTGTACTTTTGGCCAGTCGCCTTCTTGAGATCTTCTTTGCGTGCCTTGATAAATTCATTGAGATCGATTGCAGCGATAATATCGCGAATGGCCTCAGCACCGATGCCCGCCTGAAAAACGTGACCGAATTTCATCGAAAGATCACGATAGTTCAATTCCGAGATGACTTTACCGACTGCCAAATTTTGGAGCTGATCTTTGGAAACATGATACTGCTCACTGATTTCTTCAATCGCACTCGCCGCCTCATCCTCGAGTGAGGTGATCTCTTTAGCCGCAGTCTCCTTGCCTGTCGCAGCAGTTTTGTGGCGCAATTTAAGCTCGTTCATTTTGTTTTTGAATTCGTCACGAGCCACTTTTTGCTGGTTCTTGAATTCCTCTTCCAGCTCGGCAAGCGCTTTTTTGCGGGCCGTCTCGTCGACTGATTTGACGACGTAAGCCGCGAAGTAAACCACCTGCTCCAGCATTTTGACCGGCAAATCGAGGAGTAAACCGACTCGACTGGGAGTCGAGCGGAGATACCAGATGTGAGTGACTGGGACGGCTAATTTGATATGACCCATGCGCTCGCGACGGACGACGGAACGCGTAACTTCGACGCCGCATTTTTCACAAACCACACCGCGGTAGCGCACACGTTTGTATTTACCGCAGTAGCATTCCCAGTTTTTGGACGGCCCGAAAATCTTTTCACAGAAAAGACCATCGCGTTCCGGTTTTTGGGTGCGATAATTGATCGTCTCAGGTTTGGTCACCTCGCCATAGCTCCAAGAATGGATTTGCTCGGGCGAAGCAACTGAAACCGAAATCGCGTCAAAGGCTTGCAGCTTGTCGCGATCGAGAGTGGAATCGTTTGGCATTTGGGGAAGAAATTAGAATTTAAAAATTGGGAACTTTAGACTTCGTCATCTTCGGACTCGAGACCAGCCTGCATTTCGCGCATCGCCGACTCACCAACCGCGTCGAGACTGGCATCCTCGTCAAGCGCTTCGTCGTCAAAATTTTCCATCTCGGCAATTTGGTCGCCTTCCGGCAAGCCATCTCCGGCTTTCGAGACTGAAACCGAAAGGCCTTCTTCTTCCTCAGCTGTAAGCATTTCATCTGCTTCCAATTCGTTGCGCGGATTGAGGTCGAGCAAATCGACATTGAGACAGAGCGCTTGCAGCTCTTTCACGAGAACGTTGAAAGATTCTGGAGTACGCGGCCGACGAATTTCTTCGCCCTTGACGATCGCCTCGTAAGCTTTGGAACGTCCGAAAACATCGTCAGATTTGATCGTGAGGATTTCCTGGAGCACATTGGCCGCACCATAAGCCTCCAGTGCCCAGACTTCCATTTCTCCGAAGCGTTGTCCGCCGTGCTGCGCTTTGCCGCCCAGCGGCTGCTGAGTGACTAAGGAGTAAGGACCGACCGACCGAGCATGAATCTTGTCTTCGGCCAGATGGTTTAACTTCATCAAATAAGTAATTCCAACCACGGTCTTGCGATCAAACGGCTCGCCCGTCAGACCATCGAAAAGCTGAACTTTGCCATCCTCAGGCAGATTGGCTTGCTGCATCAACTCGGTAATTTTCTCGGGAGAGATGCCGTCCAGGACCGGAGTCGCGAATTTGACTCCCAGCTTGCTGGCGGCCCAGCCAAGATGCGTCTCGAGGATTTGGCCAATATTCATACGACTCGTCACGCCGAGCGGATTGAGAATAACGTCGACCGGAGTTCCGTCCGGCAAGAAAGGCATGTTTTCCTCTGGCACGACGACTGAGACGACACCTTTGTTGCCATGTCGACCAGCCATCTTGTCGCCGACTTGCAGCTGGCGCCGTTGCGCGACGTGAACGTGAATTTGACGCACGACTCCAATCGGCAGCTCGACGCCATCGTCGCGAGTGAAAACTTTGACATCGATAACTTTGCCGCCAGTACCACCTGGCATGCGCAACGAAGTATCCTTCATGTCCCGCGCTTTTTCACCGAAAATCGCACGCAGCAATCTTTCTTCCGCAGTCAGCTCGGTCTCACCTTTTGGTGTAATTTTGCCGACTAAGATATCACCCTCAGAGACATAAGAACCGACACGGATAATGCCATCTTCGTCAAGATTTTTTAATCTTTCTTCTGAAACATTGGGAATGTCGCGCGTGACCTCCTCCATGCCAAGCTTGGTTTCACGCACGCCGAGAACATAATCCTCGATGTGAACCGAGTCGTACTTGCCGACTCGCGCGATCCGCTCGGAAATAATAACCGCATCTTCGAAATTGAAACCGCCCCAGCTCATGTAAGCGACTAGTAGATTTTGGCCGAGTGAAAGCTCACCCTCATCGGTCGCCGCGCCTTCGACCAGGATGTCGCCACGACGCAATTTTTGACCTAGCTCGACAACTGGCCGCTGAGTAATGCAGGTTCCCTGATTGGAACGAACGTAATTGGTAATTTCGTAGGTTTTTTTCTTGCCAGTTTTATAGACGACTGTGACTTGGGAAGCATCGACGGAGACGACTTCGCCCTCTTCTTCCGCAATCACGACTTGGTCGGAATTTTGGGCGACGATCGCTTCCGCGCCTGTCCCGACCAGAGGCGCATCCGGCTTGAGTAGATTGACCGCCTGGCGTTGCATGTTTGAGCCCATCGAAGCGCGCGTATTATCATCGTGCTCGAGGAAGGGAATCAGCGAAGTCGTTATCGAGAAAATCTGCTGTGGCACAACGTCGATGTGCGTCAGGTCGTTGACGTGGGCGAGAATCGGCTCACTCCCCTCGCGGGCGGAAATGCGCGTTTTGAGAAAGTTATTGTTTTCGTCCAGCTCGGAGTTCGCCTGGGCCACTTTTAATTTTTCTTCCTCGTCGGCATCGAAATACTCGAAACTGGTCGTAGTATAAGCTCGCACCGGAGCACGATCTTTGCCTTCTTTTTTCGCCTCGGCGATTAATTTTTTGGCAGCTTCCTTGGTGATGATTTCACCCTCACGAGTGAGAATCTTATTACCCTCTTTGATGTCCGCTCGTGCCCGGCGCAAGATTAAATCCTCTACTTTGAGCGGCGCATCCTGGGCTATTTTGTAATAAGGCGTCTCGATAAAACCGAACTCATTGATACGCGCGTACGCGGCGAGATGCACGACGAGACCGATATTCGGGCCTTCTGGTGTGGCAACCGGACAAATACGTCCGTAGTGCGAAGTGTGCACGTCGCGAACATCGAAGCCAGCACGCTCACGGCTGAGTCCACCCGGACCCATCGCAGAAAGTCTTCTTTTGTGAGCTAATTCGGCGAGCGGATTCGTCTGATCCATGAATTGCGAAAGCTGCGAACTAGCAAAGAACTCGCGCAGAGCGGCGGTAATCGGCCGGGCGTTGATTAATTGTTGCGGCGCAGCGGTCTCGAGATCCATCACAGTCATCCTGTCGCGCACGATACGGTCAACACGCAAAAGCCCGACCCGGAATTTATTCTGAACCAATTCACCAACCGCACGAATGCGCCGATTGGAAAGATGGTCGATGTCGTCTGAAGTGCCAATGCCGTTATTGAGACGAATCAAATGTTTGATAATCAGAATCAAATCATCGACCTGAAAAACACGGTGTGTTTTGTCAGCGGCCGTCTTGAGTCCGAAGCGCTTGTTTAATTTGTAGCGACCGACCGGACCCATGTCGTAGCGACGGTAATCGAAAAATAATTGGTCAATCAAAGCTTTGGCGTTGCCGGGAGTCGCGAGATCACCGGGCCGGATTTTTTGGTAAATGAGCTGAGCCGCCTCATCAACTGACTCGGCTGGATCTTTTTCGAGCGTTGTTGCGATGAAAGGCAATCTGCCTTCAGCTGAATCGACATCGGCGAACTCTTTGAGAATCTTGGCATCGTCCCAGCCAGTAAAAGCGCGAATCAGCGCCGTGACTGGGATCTTGCGTTTGCGATCGATCTTGACGGAGATAATGCCACGCTTGTCGGTTTCCAGCTCCAGCCACGCACCGCGTTTTGGAATAATTTTCGCCGCGTGAAAATACGGGACAGCGGGATTCGGCGAGAAAAAAACACCCGGACTGCGAACCAGCTGCGAGACTACGACACGTTCAATTCCGTTCACGATGAAAGTAGCCTTTTCTGTCATGAGCGGAATGCCGCCAAAAAAGACTTCCTGCTCTTTGATTTCCCCCGTCACTTTATTGACGAGCCGCACTTGAATCTTGAGCGTGCCCTCGTAAGTGCCACTTTTTTCTTTGGCTTCAAGCGGAGTCAATTTCGGCGCTTCGATCGAATGCTTGAGAATATGTAGTTCCAGCTTTTTACCGCTCGAATCCTGAATCGGCGAAATCTCGTCAAAGAGCTCGTTGAGTCCTTCTTCGAGGAACCAATTGTAGCTCTTCAGCTGAGTCTCGATCAGATTCGGCAAAGGCACGCTAACCTTCTTTTGATCGAGAAACCTACGCGGATTCTTCGGCCGCGCCGTCGCCGCATTCGGCAAAACCGCAGGAATCTTGTAAGGCTTGGTCTTGACGGTCGACTCCAGAACCAATTTCTTCCTGGGAGTAGATTTCTTAGCTTCCTTTTTGGAAGCTTTTTTGGGGGTGGCCATGAAATAAAAGT
>JAZDPN010000037.1:0-11728 GCA_043797545.1 Patescibacteria group bacterium
GTGATTTTGCACTGAGACCTACCTGGTCGCATCACTGATAATTTTCTCAACCTCGGCAACCATTTGGTCAACCGCATTTTCGCCGGAAATCACTTCGAAATCGGCTAGATCTTTTTGCGCCAGTTCACGACGGGCTGATTCGAGCCGACGTTCCAATTCCTCGGCTGGCATCCCCGGCTGCCGCTTGTGAATTCTTTTTGTGAGAATCGCGAAACTAGGTGGCATCAAAAAAATCGAGACGAAATGCTTTTTGTCCAAAGCTCTTTGGATCGATTGCAGACCTTGAATATCGACCTCGCGGATCACGACTTTATTTGCGGCGATTGCTGCCTCGATCGGCTCACGCAGCGTCCCGTATTTTTCAGCTGCGTGGACGACCGCTGTCTCGAGGAATTTATTTTGTGATTCCAGCTTCGCGAATTGATCATCGGAAACGAAAAAATACTGCTCCCCTGCTTTCTCATTTTGCCGCGGAGGACGCGTCGTTACCGACGGCGGGAAATAAAATTCGGAATGGCGCGCGCGCAGCTCATTGATCAAAGTGCCTTTGCCGACGCCGCTCGGTCCGACGATGAGAAAAAGTTTGCCAATCATTCTTAGGATTTTATGCTCAATTAGTCAGTATTTTAGCGCATAATCCGCTGAAGTCCGTCGCAGCGGACGAGAGTGAATAAATTATTTCCCGATTTAGCTAGCTTGACTTTTTTACAAAATATTGTTAAACTATGCGCAGTTCAAAACTAAAACAAAAAGGAACTCTTCACATCTCAAATCAAAAACCTTTCGGGTAGGAAGCGAGCCCGGCTAAATTTCGTTTGTTTTGGCTTTCGGGTTCATCCCGAGTCCCGCCAAAATTTTTAGCCATTTCTGGCGGAATCCGCGATAAACTGCCGGGTTCACTTCCTACTTTTCGATCGCGGATCGCGCCGAACGATCCCGCCGAAAGGCACTCTTTCTCGAATTTTCGAGAGAGGTTTACGGCAAATTCATTTTGTCGAAACGGAGAGGTAGCTCCTCAAAAATCTACCGAAGAAAAGTTGGAATGTGGAAGTTTGGCAACTTTCATCCCGCTCGAAGTCAAAAGTTTTTCGCTCCAAATTTGAAACTAATTTGGGACCGGAAACTGATCTCCAGCGGCTACCCCCTCGCCGGATTGCAAGATTCGACGAGGGGGTTTTGTTTTGATTAAAAATAGTTTAGTATCGCAACTCAACTAATTTTTTAGAAATGAGCAAGATTGAATGCCCACAACAACAACTTGGGGCATTAAGAGATTTGATTGTCGGTAGTCTTTCGGAAAATGGTGGGAACTGTAATGGAATTGGGGTTTTTGACCAGAGTTGCAGAATGCAAAGTCCGGATGGAAAAAGAATGGTTTGCCTAAAAGCTGGCCCAGAAGGTGGTGCCTTCTGCAGTCAGTTACCTGAAGCATCAAGACTAGCTGTGAAAAATCTTCTTTTACAAACTATCCAGAGTTTACCTCAGGCTAAATCGGCTTAGAATCTTTTATTTGAAATTGATAAATTTTAGTGCCACAAGCTAAATCAAATTGCGATTGTGAACCGCCAAAAGAACAGCTGACTTTATTGATTGACCCAATCGAAGGAACAATTAAATTTGTTCGGCTAGGTTGTCAAACAATCTGTGGCGAACTACTAAATCCAATGGTGGGAGAATTGAGAATTTCATTATGTCATCAATTATCAAAAGTTGCACAAAAAAATATGACCCAGCAGCTAGAAGGAGCTTGGCTCGCAGTTAGTCCGCCTATCGGAACCTGTTAACTAAACTCCCCGCAACCATTTCAATTTACCGTCTTCAATCAAAATCAAATCCACTCGCCAATCCGCGTTTTCCAAATTATTTTCGAGCAAAAACTTCTGTCCGGCCTGAACGATTTTTTCGATTTTCGCATCGGAGACTGATTCGACTGCCGAACCGAACTTCGCTGATTTGCGCGCCTTCACCTCGACAAAAATGATTGTCGAATTTTCTCGTGCGACTATATCAACTTCGCCTTCTTTCGCGTGAAAATTCGTCGCGAGAATTGTGAGTCCGCGATATGCGAGAAATTTGCGCGCGAGCAGTTCGCCGTCGTTACCGAAATTTTGGCGGAAATTCATCTGCTAAAATTCTCGCATGAAAATTCTGTTTTTTGGAGATGTTTACGGTAAAAACGGACGCATCGGATTGCGCGAGGCTTTGCCGAAATTATTAAAAAAATTCGCGCCGGACTTCGTCCTCGCGAACGCGGAAAATCTCGCGCACGGTCGCGGGCCGACCGAGAAACAGCTCGCCGAGCTCGCGGAAGCCGGCATCGACGGATTCACGAGCGGCAACCACATTTTCGACGCGCACGGTTATGAAGAACTTTTCGCGAAAAATGCTTTCCCGCTCGCTCGCCCCGCGAATTATCCCGACGGCGTCCCGGGAAAAGGCTTTTTCGTTTTGGAAAAAAGGCGAAAACTTGTCCCCGCGAAGGCGGGGAAATTATTCGTCGGGAATTTGATGGGCCGAATTTTCATGGGCGATCCACTCGACAACCCATTTTTCGCCGCGGAAAAATTGATCGCAACAGCTCGTAAATTGAAAATCAAAAATATTTTCATCGACTTCCACGCCGAGGCGACGAGCGAAAAAACGATGCTCGGGCATTTCGTCGACGGAAAAATCTCGGCGCTCGTCGGCACGCACACGCATGTGCAAACCGCGGATGAAAGAATTTTGCCGCGCGGAACGGCATACATTTCCGACGCTGGATTTTGCGGCGTGCTGAATTCCGCGATCGGCGCGAAACCCGAAGCCGCGCTGAAAAGATTCCTCACACAGCTCCCCGCGAAACTCGAAATGGCTGAGGGCCGACCGATCATCGTGTCTGGAGTTTTTGTCGAGACCGACGCGAACGGGCGAGCGGAAAAAATCGAACGAATCTACGAACTCGTCGAATGAAAAACGCGGAGCTCGCGACCGCGTTTCGCGAGATAGCCAATTTGCTCGAGCTCGAAAACGCGAATGTTTTTCGCGTGCGGGCGTACCGCGCCGGGGCGTCCGTCGTCGAAAATTTGCCGCGTCCGGCGAGTGAATTTTCCGCGGACGAGCTCGACGCGCTGCCCGGACTCGGCGCAGATCTCGTCGCGAAAATTTTGGAATTTGTGAAAACTGGGAAAATAAAATTTCTCGTCGAGCGGCGCAAAAAATGGCCGCGCGGCTTTTTGGAAATTCTGAAAATTCCCGGACTCGGCCCGAAAACCGCGCGCAAATTTTGGGAAAAATCGGGAATCAAAAATTTGCGCGAGCTCGAAAAAGCGGCGAAATCCGGCGCGCTCGAAAAATTGCCCGGCGTCCGCGCGCGGACGGTCGCGAATATTTTGGACGGAATAGAACTGATTCGCGGTCACAAAACCGAGCGGCGACCTTTCGGCGAAGCCGCGAAAATCGCGCGGAAAATTGTCGCGAAAATGAAAAAATCGGGAACGATTGAAAAGATCGAAATCGCGGGCAGTCTGCGCCGCCGCCGGCCGACGATCGGCGATATCGATTTATTGGCGACTGCGAAAAACCCGAAAAAGGCGATCGATTTTTTCGCGCAGCTCGACGACGCGCAAAAAATTCTCGGGCGCGGGACGACGAAATCGTCTATTTTGCTCGCGAACGGAATGCAAATTGATCTCAGAATTGTCCCCGCGCAAAGTTTCGGCGCGGCGCTTTTGTATTTCACGGGCAACAAAAATCACAATATTTTTTTGCGCAAAATCGCGATCAAAAACGGCTGGAAACTCAATGAATATGGGCTTTTTCAAAATTCTAAAATGCTCGCCGGCAAAACGGAAAAAGAAATTTACGAAAGACTCGGAGCGAAATTTTTGCCACCGGAGCGGAGAGAATTTTAGGAAATAATTTCGGAAAGTTTCCCCGACATCCGCGCCGCGTTCACTTCCATCGCGATCCGCTCGCCCATCGACACCGGTCGCCCGAATAAATACGACGAGTACGGCGTCGCGGCGATCCCCGGCGAGCCGGGCATCCGGAATGAAACATCGAAGACGACGAGTTCTTCTTTTTTGCCATCGGTCTCGATCGCGCCCTGCAGCGCAAATGGGCCGACGATGCCTTTTTTGTTGAATTTTTTGCAAGTCGCGACGAAACGCGAACCAGCTTCGAACGCTTTTTCGAGCAAACTTTCTTTCACCGTCGCGGCAATGTGTCCAGTCTCGATATGGCTCGGCGCAAGTCCGGCTTTGCTTAATTTTGCTTGTTCATTGGCGGGTAGACGCAACCAACCGTCGAGATTCGTCTGGCGACGCGTATCAGTCCCGAGCAGCTCAAGTCGATCTGACAGCGGCGAAAAGAAAAAATTGAAATTGATCGGTGCGCCGAGAATGAATTCTTCGACAGTCGCTTTTTTTAAATCTTCAAAAGTGATTTCTCCTTTTTGAATTTTTTTGGAAGCTGATTCAGCCCATTCAGTCCAACTACTCGCAAAAAAGTTTTCTCGCTCGTAAGTACGGGTCGCATTATTTATTTTTGTCAAAGTGAGGCGATCCATCTTAAATTGTTTTTGGTTTTTACCATGATATTTTCCCCAGTCTTCCTCGTCTTCGATTTCGTGATGTCTGTCGCAAATACATTGTCCTTTTTCTTCAAAATCAATAAATGGAAGATATGAGTCTTCTCCGTCGCCCGTAGCATCATAATATTCTCGACTGAAACGCGAAACCATTTTTAGTTTCGGAATCTCAAATATTTTTGGAATTCTAATTCCAGCCGAATTTAAAACATCGTATTGATTCGGTTTTTCGTCGCGCTCTTCGAGTCGCAAAAGTTCGCGCGTCCCGAGAATCGGCACATTGAATTCTTTTTCAACTTTCGCAAAATCTTTGAAATAAACCCAAAAATAGCGCGAATGCACGAATAGAACATTAAGTTCGCGCAGCTGTTTTTGGATTTCTGGTTTGAGAATATCGCTGAATTCGTCGACCTCAATCACCTCGTCAACGACGCCAGTTTCCGTTTTCGGATCGAATTTCAAAAACTCAGAGTAAGTTTTCTCACGACCTTTTTTCGCGACGACGACCGAGCGAAGTCCCTGTTTTTTCGCGCCGAGTGAAACTTCGAGCGCCGAGTGTCCGCCGAGCGACGCGATCGCGAGATTATTCAGATCGTATCCGGCAAGAAGTTTTGTGGAATCCATTTGCCAAATTTTAGAAATTTGGGTAATTTTACCGCCTTTTTAACTTTTCTAAAAATGGATGAACCTGCAGAAAATTCTAACGACAATCTGCCAGCTATTGATTATCGAGCTCAGGCCAAAGCAAAATTCGAGACCAGCTATAGAAGCAAAGACACATGGCTGAAAGATTTTGCTACGGTTGATAAGTTCCTGCAAAACTTGGCGACAATCAATGGCCAAATTTATGTAGTTCGCCGACTAAGATTTTCGAAAGAGCTGCGTAATGACAATATCCTGACAGAGATAGAAATAATTGCTCTCGAACTAGAAATCCGTAGATTGATGATTGAGAATACAACAACCCAATCCCTAGCCTAAAACTTTATCAAGCTGATTGTTTTCAAGCGCGATTTTGATCTCCCGCGCGATACGTCGACCAGTCGACATCGGCTCGTTGTATTTGAGGAAAGTGTAGGGCGAGCCGTGAATGTACGGATTCGTGCCAGCAACAATTCGAGCGGAAATTTCAAAAACAGTGAGAATCAAATCCTGCGTCACGATTCCCTCGAGGCAAAACGGCCCGAATAAACCGGGCGCTTCCAGTTTTTGCGATTCTTCGATCACGCGCTCACCGATTTTGATGAAATACGGCAAAAGCGACTCGCGGACGACGAGCGGAATATTCCCGACAATCGTGTAACTCGTTTGCAAATTCGTCGTGATCTGATCACCCGCCGCGACGCGCCCGATCGAGTCCGCGTTCGATTCATAGCGCTTGTCGAAACCAAGAATCTCCAATTCGCCTGTAATTCTCGAGTAAAAATAATGGACATAAATCGGCACGCCGACGACGTACTCTTGAATAGTGAATTTTTCGTCCGGATGTTTTTGGATTTTCTCGTAAAAATCTTGCGCCGAGTTCGCGAGGAAATAACCGCGTCCGCCTTTCGCGCCGTGAAATTTCACGATCACCGGGCGGTCAATTTCTTCGGGCGTTTTCAAAACATCAGGCATTTTGATTTTCGCCGCGGTCAGCCATGTGCGCTGTTTTTCCCGATCGCTTTCCCACTCGAGAATTTTTTTGTTGCCGAAATGCGCGACTTTCAAATTTTTAATTTTGTCCGGCCCGAGATACTCGACGAATGAACCGTGCGGAATCACGATCGCGTTTTGCTCGATCAACTTTTTTTCAATTTTGGGAAAATCGCGAAAACTGTCGATCTCGATGATCTGATCCGCAACCGGAAACATCTTGTATGGCTTGACGCGCTTTTTTTCACAAACACAAATCGTCTCGAAGCCCTCGTCTTTCGCGCCCTTCAAGATTTGCAAAGCCGAATGGCTGCCGATCGTCGCGATCTTTTTCGGGAGCTTGAGCATTTTTTAGGTTTGGTTGATTTTAGCAAAAAAGAAATTCACGGGAAAACTAAATTCATGAAAAATTTTTATAGGAAAATGCGTATTAATAAAAAGTCTTAATTTAAGGCAAAAAAATCACGATTGGTCTTGACTTACAGCATCGAACTCCTAAAATTTTAAGCGCATTTTAATCCATTGATTATGCCAACATCACGCAAAATCGAAATCCCGCTCTTCCTGCTCGGCGCTTTTTTAGCCGGAGTTTTCGGCGCTTTTGTTTTTGGACAATTCACTCCGAACACGCCAGCCACTCCCCCGACTCAGCCGACGAAAACAATTCAAGAAGTTTTACCGGAAAATGCGGTGAGCACGATCGCGGAAAAATACCGCGACAGTGTCGTCTCGGTCGTGATCGAAAAAGAATTGTCTGCGTTCTCACAAGATCCGCGCAGTTTCTTTTTTAATTTCAATAACGATCCTTTTTTCCAGCAGTTTTTCAATCAAGGCCAACTCGCGCCGCAGCAAAATCAAAATCCGGATGAACAAAATTCGCAGCCGGAACAAAAACAAAAACAGCAGGTCGGCGCGGGCACGGGTTTCGTGATTTCGAAAGACGGAATGATTTTGACGAATAAACATGTCGTCGCGGATACTGAAGCGGACTACACCGTGATTTTTTCTGACGGGACGAAATTTGACGCGGAAGTCGTGACGCGCGATCCGACGAGCGATTTCGCAGTTTTGAAAATCAAAGAACCGGGCGACAAAAAATTCACACCTGTGGAATTTGTCGCGAATGCTGACGCGGTAAAAGTCGGGCAATTCGTCGTCGCGATCGGTAACGCGCTCGGTCAATTCGACAATACTGTCACGCTTGGGATCATCTCAGCGAGCGGTCGCTCGATCACTGCCGGAGATAATTTCGGCTCGGCGGAAAATCTCAGCCAACTTTTGCAAACCGACGCGGCGATCAATCCGGGTAACTCGGGCGGTCCGCTCGTGAATCTCGAAGGCAAAGTGCTCGGCATCAATACCGCGATCGCGAGCGGACAAGGCATCGGCTTCGCGATTCCGCTCGATCAAACCAAAATCGACAAAATGCTCGGACAGATCGAAAAATACGGCAAAATCGTGAAACCGTATCTCGGCGTGCGCTACCAGCTCATCACTCCGGAACTGAATAAAGAAATGAAGCTCGGCAGCGATTCGGGCGCGTGGCTAAAAGGTGACAACGATCTCCCAGCGGTGATCGCGAACACTCCGGCGGCTGCAGCCGGATTGAAAGGCGGCGATATCGTCCTCGAGGTGAGCGGAATCAAAGTCGACGATAAAAATCCTTTGGCCGACATTTTGAATAATTACGCGCCAAATGATGAAGTCGAATTCACGATTCTGCGCGACGGCAAAACCGAGAAATTGAAAGTGAAGCTGGGAGAATGGAAAGAGGGAGATTAGAGAAGAAAATTAATCTAAACAATGTAGAGACGCGATTAATCGCGTCTCTACTAATTTTATTTTTTCCAAAAATTGTTATTCCGATTTGAATGGATTGTTTTTACAATCGGAAAAACTGTAAATAAATTTGAAATCCTACCAAACCCAACATTGCAATACTCAAGACAATCATCACCAAAGCAACAAGCGTGTTTGATTTCTGCCACTTTTTTAAGTCTTCATGAAGATTCTCAATAGATTTTTTATCGCTTCCAGAATCCATTGGTTGGAAATACATAGATTAAGCTAATCCGAAATAAACCCAGCCAAAGCCGAGGTCGCCACAATTCTCGGACTAGCCAAATAAACTTCTGAATTTTTCGAACCCATCCGCCCGACGAAATTGCGATTCGTCGAAGCGATCGCGCGCTCGCCCGCGGCGAGACAACCCATGTGTCCACCGAGACACGCGCCGCAAGTCGGCGTCGAAATCGTCGCGCCCGCCGCAGTGAAAATTTTGAACAAACCTTCCGCTTCGGCTTGATTCCAAATCTGCGTCGTCGCCGGAACAACGATCATCCGCACGCCGTCGGCAATTTTTTTGCCACGTAAAACTTCCGCCGCTTCGCGCAAATCCTGAATTCGGCCGTTCGTGCAGCTGCCGAGATACGCTTGATCGATTTTAATTTTTTCTTTTTTCGCCGCGGAAATCGGCTTCGCGTTCGACGGCAAATGCGGAAAGGCGACCATCGGCTCTAGTGAGGAAACATCTATGGCTATAGTCTTTTCATAATTCGCATCTTCGTCGGATCGTAAAACTTCGAAATCTTTCAGCCCGCGCGCCGTGACATAATCAATCGTTTTTTGGTCCGGATTGATCATCCCACAAGTCGCGCCCGCCTCGACCGCCATATTCGAAAACACGACGCGATCTTCGACTTCCAGATTGTCGATCACTTCCCCGCCGAATTCCAAAATCCGGTCGGTCGCGCCCGCGACACCGAGCTGTCGAATGACTTCCAACATCGCATCTTTCGCAAAAACTCCGGGCTTCAATTTGCCGGTCAAATTTACGCGAATCGTTTTCGGAACTTCCAGCCAAACCTGTCCCGTCGCAATCGCCGCCGCGACATCGGTCGTCCCGACGCCGAAGGCGAGCGCGCCGACTACTCCGTGCGTGCAAGTGTGCGAATCCCCCGCAATCGCCACCATTCCTGGCCCGATATGCCCTTGCTCAAGGAAAATCGTATGGCAAACGCCGTGCTTTCCAATTGGGTAATAATTTTCGATCCCGACTTTTCGCACCCACTCGTCCAGCTTTTTCGCCAAAGTCGCGGCTTTTTCGTCTTTCGCCGGGACGAAATGATCGGGCGTGACGACGATTTTCGCCGGATCGAAAACTTTGGAAATACCCCGTTTTTCAAGCATTTCCAGCGCTGGCGGCGTCGTGACCTCGTGACACAACAAGCGATCAATTTGGATTTGCACGAATTCGCCCTCGCGCGGCTCGCCAGAAACCAGATTTTTCGCAATGATTTTTTCAACTAAAGTTTGAGGCATGGACTAATTTTATCACTATTTTTATGAAACAAAACTGTATCTTGGTCAATTTACTTGATTTGACTTGAAAAAGCATTTCCGCTAAGATAACATGATTTCTTTTTAAATCACCCTGCAATGTCCCCTCTTGTCGAAAAGGTCGTCTCACACAAAAGACATCCTTGGATCGTCGCGATCGTGGCACTCGTTTTGCTCGCGGCTGGAGCAGTTTTTTTCGCAGCTGGAGATCATCTGCGTAGCTCGGTCGTCGGGACGATTGATGATTCGACCTATCAGGCTGTCCACCTCGATACCGGGGAAACTTATTTCGGCAAAGTGACTCAGGCCAACGATGACTTTGTGACTTTATCGGATGTTTTTTATTTCCTCGATGAATCGAAAAAAACACTCGTGAAACGCGGACAAAACGCTGAGGCCGATGATTCGCTCTCAGTCAATCGGGCTCATGTCCTCGCGACTGAAAATCTCAGCCCGGATGGCGCTGTCCTCAAAGCCATCCTCAAATACAAGGCAAACAAAAATTAAATATTTTTCTCCGCCGTAGCGGGGGAAGCCAAACACAAAAATAAACGGTCAAAAAACAAAACAAAACAAAAAGCCCCGCCTCGCGGGGTTTTTTGTGGACAGGCGCGGAATTTTGCTAGAATGCGAAAGTAAATCCAAGCAAATGCCCAAAGTCACTCAGCTGAAACGTGCTTCGTGGACGCTGGCTGTTTTATTGGTAATTACGATTTTGATTTCTGTTTTTTGGTACTTCAATCTTTTTCACAAGCTTTTTGGCGCGAAAGATTTTTACGCAGTCCGGCTCGTCGATGACGAGACTTGGTATGGCCAGATCATGAGCGAGGACGAGACGGCAATCACGCTCGACCATGTTTACCATTTTCATGATAATAATTTTTCGCAGCTGATCAGCCACGACACGAAACGCAACCCACCCAAAAAAATCCCGCGCCAGGAAATTATTTCGCTCGAAATTCTCGGAGAGCAAAGCCCTATTTTGAAAGCAATTCGCGATTACGAAAAATAATTTGATTTGTTGACGCGCCGAATTTTTGTTAAATTAAAGGTCGTTTCAATTTTCTAATTTCTTACCCCGATGCGCCCTCTCCCCCCTCGTCGCAACCGCAAAGACTATTTGCTGCCGTTTTTGATAATAGTTTCGCTGGGTGTGGTCGCCGCACTATTACTCCGCTTGTGGGGCTTATGGAGTGATGATGCCGGCCAAAATTCGCTCGCACTCTCGGGCAAAGCTCAGTTGACTGAGATTGCTGGCGGAGTCGAGGTTTATTTGCCCGCGACCAACGCTTGGAAAATTACCAGCGATCCAGCCAGTCTGAATCCAGGCGAGAGTGTCCGCACCGCCGCCGATGGCGGCGCACAGCTCAAGTTCGATGATGGTAGCGTCATGACGCTCGGCCCATCAAGCGAGCTCTCGATCGACGACTTACAAAATGCGCTTGCCAAGAAAGAAATCCACCTCAGTCTCACGCGGGGCGCAGCATGGATTGCGTTCGGGACAACCAAATCTGATTTTGAGTTGGCTAGTGATTTTTTGAAAATCCGTGACGCGGACGGCCAGTTACTAGTCAATATTTCGGACGACAAAACGACAGCTAGCGCGGTCAGCGGCGGCTTCACTGCGACCATTCTTGACCCGCAAAATACTAAAAAAATTGAGCTCAAAAACTTCGTGGTCGAAACTGGCAAGACGATCGAAATTTCGGAACGCCGCGTGAATTTACTGCGCATCGGAGGCGAAATCGACCTGGTCAAAGCTACTCCAGAGGAGATTTTGAGTTCCGATTTTTATTTGGCGATGTCATCTGGGGCGAAATTTACGCCGACCGCAACGACGGAAACTGCTGAAAATACAACTCCGGACGCCGACAAGCTGACGACCGATGCTGAACGTGATGTTTTGCCGGCTCCGCTAATCGTAACTGGTCAAGGCAGTATCTCGGCAGTCGCCGAACCGGTCAAAGTCCTGGGTCGCGTCTCCCCCAAGATTACGAAAGTCGAGGTCGCTTTTGAGAAAGAGGAGGCTTTCGCGCTGGCCAAATTCGTGGCCGGATCGGGTGAATGGTCTTACAACGCCTCACGTGCTTTCGGTAATCTGAAAGTCGGAGTCAATAATTACTCGGTCATCGGCTATGACGCCGATGGCAACAAAACGCCGGTCGCTAAATTCCAGATCATCTTCAA
>JAZDPN010000030.1:0-25113 GCA_043797545.1 Patescibacteria group bacterium
GCTGACTGACAACCCGACACGCACGATCGCGAACATCCGGCATCTTTTGTCGAAAGGTGGAGGCAAGATCGCGGAAAGCGGCTCGGTTGTTTTTCAGTTTGAGAAAAAAGGAATCATTACTTTGGCTGAAAATTCGGAGGCACTCGAGCTCGCCGCGATCGACGCGGGCGCGGATGATGTCGAGTCGGCCGACGAAAAATTGATTGTCAAAACGAAAGCGAAAGATCTAGCGGCGGTGCGCAAAAATTTGTTGGCGCAAAATCTGAAAGTCGAGTCAGCGGAATTAACTTTTGAGCCGACAAGCGAAATCAAAATCGAGGATGCCGAGACGGTGAAAAAAATTCTGAATCTAATCGAGTCGCTCGAAGAAGACGACGACATCGACTCGGTCGCCGCGAATTTCGACATCGACGAAAAATTAATCGCCGAGTAATTTTTGGTACTCCGCGAAAAGCTCGGCGGCGCGCGCTTCATCGCCCGCTGCTTCGGCCGCCTGCATTTCTTTTTTCAATTCGTGTTTGCGATCGGTGGAATTTCTCTGCGCGACTTTCGTTTGTAAATTTTTGATTTCGTCGCGAATTTTGTCGTCGGAGAATTCCGAGTATTTGTCGCTCACGAGCAAAGCTAATTTTTCGTCGTCTTCGTTTTCCGCAGTCGCGGCGATTGCGAATTCTTTCGCGATTTCCGGAAACGCGAGAATCAGTCCGCGCAAAAGCTGCATCGGGTCGAGCGAATTTTTCGTTTTGATTTTTTCAACATTCTTAGCGGGCGCACCAAAAGTAAAATCCACGAGCTCTTCATTCAGCGCAGTTTCGGAACTGCCGAGCCGAGCGGCGGCGGCACGAATGAAATCTTCCCGCTCGACCGCGGAAAAAATTTTCGCGGCGTGGCTGAGTAAAACTCGAACGGCTTTTTTCTTTTCAGCAGAATTTCGTAAATCGGTTTGGGCGAAAACTTTTTGGAAAAAGAAATCGAGCGGCTCGACTGCACTGGCGATCGCGTCGGCAAGAATCTGGGAATCTTTTTGAATCGCTTCGTCGGGGTCTTTGAAATTTTCAGGCAAGATCGCGATCTTGGAATTGAGATCGAGACTAGCAGCAATCTCCAAAGCGCGACGCGTCGACTCGATCCCCGCTGAATCATTGTCGAAACAAAAAATCACTGACTCGACCAAATTTTTGAGCGCTTTCAAATGCATCTCGGTAAGTGCCGTCCCGCTCGTCGCGACGACATTTTCGAATCCCGCGGCGTGCGCGGAAATCACGTCGAGCTGTCCCTCGACGACGACCGCGAATTTTTTTTCGCGAATGGAATTTTTCGCGCGGGCGAAACCGAAAAGAATTTGGCCTTTGGAAAAAATCGGCGACTCGGCGGAGTTCAAATATTTCGGTTCGCTTTTGTCCAAAACTCGACCGGTGAACGCGACGACTTTGCCTTGGTGATTTTCGATCGGGAAAATAATGCGATTGCGAAACTTGTCGAAAAGTTTGTTGTCGCCGAGCTCTTTCAATCCGGCGACGCCCGCCTCGATGATTTCGTTTTTCGGAAACTTTTCTTCGAGTTGCGAATGGAGTGAATCGAACGAGTCCGGCGCAAAACCGATTCGCCATTCTTCGACCGTTGCTTTTTTCAATCCGCGTCCGGACAAATATTTTTGCGCGACAGAATTTTTTTGTAATTCGGCAATGAAGAAGTCTGCCGCGGCTTCGTTAATTTCGATCAACCGATCTTTTTTTTCTTTTTTCGGTCCAGCGGAAAAATTCGTCGGCAACTCAACCCCGGCCTTCTCGGCGAGAATTTTCAAACTTTCTTTGAAGTCGACGCCTTCGAGCAGTTGGACGATTTTGAAAATGTCGCCGCCGGTTTGGCAGCCGTAGCACCACGCGAATTGTCGCTCCGGCGAAATAATAAAGCTCGGCGTTTTTTCGGAATGAAACGGACAGCAGGCTTTGAAGTTGCGTCCGGCTTTTTTGAGCTGCACATAATTGCCGACGACATCGACAATCGAGAGGCGCGATTTTATTTCGGCGACTGGATCCATTTGGAGAAGCTGATTTTAGCAAACACCGAAGCCAATCTCGCGAATCTTTTATTCTGGTTTTGCTAATTTTGCTAAAATTCGCGATGTGCCTGCCTTTAATACCCCGAGGAATGACTAATTATTCCCTGCGGACAGATACTGATCAATCCTCTCCCACTACAAAAAGGTTAACTGGCAGCCTCAAAAAGTTTTTGGTATTGGGTTTGTTTGTTTTTGTGTTTTTGGCATTTGGACAGAAAGTAAATGCGGCAACTTATTATGTCGATGTTGCAGGCGGAAATGATACGACTGGAACTGGCAGTCAGGCTCTCCCCTGGAAGTCATTGATAAAAGCAGAAACCGCTGCTGCTGATAATGACACTGTGAATGTTCTGACTGGAACATATGTCGAGGCATCTTCAGTTGGCGGAAGCACTGGTAATATCACTTTTTCAAAGGCGATAACTTGGATTGGTAAGGGGGCAGGATGGTCGGGAAATGGAAATGTAACCGTTCAGGGGAAGACTGCATCTGCCTCAGTGATTTTTGCTGGGAACAACAAAGTTGCTTCTTGGACCAACTTTATTTTTGATGGTCAGGGTGCGGCTAATTACGTTGTGAGTTTTGAAGTGGGACATGATAATAAGACATTATCAAATTGTTCTGTCTTAAACGCTAATAATGCGGGATATACCGTATACATAAACGACGGTGGAACTGTTACGGCCAACAACCTTACTATGACTAGAACGGGAAATGCAGGGACTTACTTAGTTAGACTTTATAACGCTGGGTTTGTTGTGAACTCTGGCACGTTTACGGTGACTGGAGGAGGTGTAGTATATTCTACTTCGGCTTCCGTGGGGTTATCTCTCAATAATGTTGCGGTAAATGGAACGAATCTTGACAATTATATTTTTTATCAGTGGGCAACAACATCCAGTCTGTCTATTACAGGGGGATCCATAACTGCAACAGGAGTTGCTAGCGCTGACATAATAAAATGGGCAGGCAATGTTAATTTAAGTGGCGTTACTGCTGATACTTCTACGGTTAATGGAAATTTTCTTGTTACTGGTAGCAGCAGCGTAGCTATTATTAGTGATGACACTAGCATTACTCACAATATGTCTGGAACGACCGGTGGCGGAATGATGATTGGAGGAGTATCACTTTCTATACTTAATTCAACTTACAATGTTACTGGTGGGCTTACAGCTATAAATTTTGGCACAGGTACCACTGGATCATTGACTATAGACGGGAGTACTCTATCGTACACTGCTTCTACTTCGGCTTATCTTGTCTATGAATATGGGACTGGGGCTATAAGCATAACCGATTCTACTTTCAGCATACCATCCGGAAATGCCATTTATTTACTCTCCAAATCTCTAGCAAACAGATCTAACACTGGGGATTTTACATTTACTGGTAATACTGTAACGACGTCAGTCGCCTTAAGAGTTATTCAGATAGCTAAGTCTGTCTGCAATGTTACTATCTCACAAAATAATATCACTTCTACTAATCTGACTAGTGCGCAGCCAATCATTATTTTATATGATGTGGCTAATCCGGTGATAACTTATAATGACATAAATACCCTTTCGACGGCTAATATACCGCATATACAAATAGCTCCATCTGATGTCACTAATTGGTTGGGCAGCGGAATTGCTACTATTACCAATAATACTAGTCACACTCGTAGTAGATCTGGAGCTGTAATATGGCTAGGTGAAGATAGCTCCAGCGGTCCAGCATATGATCAGAAATGGAATGGCAGTACGATAGAGAATAATACTATTTATGGTCCTAGATATTATGGAGATACAACTCGATACAATACCCATGACATTTTGGTTGGCCACAATGTCAATTGTGTGGTGAGAAAAAACAAGCTAATTGGTGGTAGCTTAGGAATAGTAGTAAAGGGTCTGGGATTAGACTGGAATCATCAAGGCGGGGTATATAGCAATCTATTCATAAACCCGACTTATGCTGCAGTATTAAGCAAGGGGGCAATCAATCTCGATATCTTTAATAATACAATTTATGTGGCAGATTACAGTCCATTGTTGTATGCCATTTCAATAGGAGAAAATTTGTCCGACTATCCCACAACAGGAAATAGGGTCTATAACAATAATATCTATAGCGTAAGCTATCGTTTATTAACCCGAGTTGATAGTTATTCAACCTCAGGTTTTCAGGCCTATAATAATAATTATTGGAATGAAATTAGCGATTTATCTCAGCAGCTTTTTTCGTATAACGGTAGCACCTTGACTGGTTTTGATGCTTGGAATTCTGCTGTGGGCGGTGATAATAGCCTATTAAATGATCCAAAATTTAAGGACGCGACAAACGGCGATTATTCTTTGCTGAATACTTCTACCCTTATCGACGCAGGAACAGATGTCAGCCTGACGACTGACTACTCTGGCAATCCGATCTACGGCACGCCTGACATGGGAGCTTACGAGTACCAACCGCCGCACACGATGGGAACCAATGGTATAGACATCGGAGCCGGAGCGAGGATTTACGCTGATGGGAAGTTTCGTGATCTCGGCACTAATTCCGGCAGCACGGCAGACCTGACCATCACTCCCCAATCCGGCAGCTTCTCGACATTCGGATCGACCGAAACGCGACCCGCTTGGCTGGATGTCACGGGTATGACTTGGACGGCGACAGAGAAACGCTGGACGGAAAATTCTGCTAACCACAGCTTGGTCTCAGTCCACACCATCGGCGGACTTACCCCAAACGCAAATTACAAAGTCTATTACACCAAAAGCGGTTCTAGCGAAGTCCTGATCTCGATCCTGCAAGCCAATAGCTCTGGCGATATTAGCTTCACCTATAGCCAGGGCTATTCCACTGTCGAATTCGATGTTCAATTCGTCGGCTCTCAGAGCAGCGACACCACTGCGCCGGCTGCTCCGACCAGCATCGCTCTCGCGATTAATTCTGGCAACAAGGTCGAAATCACTTGGACAGATCCTAGCGACTCGGATCTATCCGCCGTCGAAATTCTGCGCGGCATTGGCTCGACTCCGGTTTCAGGAGTGGCTCTTGCCTCAGTCGCCAAAGGCGTCCAGAAATATACTGATACAGCCGTCTCGGCTGGTGATACCGTGAAGTACATCCTCCGCGCGAAAGACAGAAATGGTAATTCCTCAATTAGTGCGGAATATTCGATTACCGTAGCAGCAGGCGCAGCGGCAACTGCGACTACCACGACCACGTCTGGATTGACCTCGACTTCCACAAATTCAACTACGACTGATTCGACTACGGCGACTAATCCTACAAATACTCAGCCGAAAAATCGCTACGAGCAAGCTGGGGTTTCCGAGTCTGAAGTAGATTCCGCCGTCAGAACTTTTAGAGATTTGAAAAAAGATGCTTGGTACGCGCCTTTCGTTGCACGCATGCGCAACTTGGCCGTGCTCGGTGGTTATCCTGATGGATCAATCAAGCCTGACAATACGATCAACCGCGCCGAGCTGGCGAAGATCGCCGCCAAAGCTTTTGGGCTGGCGAATGCGACCGAGACTTTCGGTGATGTGCCAGATGATGCGTGGTACGCACCTTTCGTCGGCGCACTACAACAAGCGGGAGCGGCTTGGACGACTGGTGCAAATTATCAACCAGAAGCGAGCGTGACGCGCGGTGAGGCCGTCTGGGTTTTATTCAAAGCGGCTGGTATCGACCTCACAAACATTACTGTTGAAAAACTTTTCCCCGATGTGAACGCGCGATACCGTTATGCGCTCGCGATTACTTACGCTGCACAAAACGGCATCGTGAATGGTTATGACAACGGTAACTTCGGACCGAACGATACACTAACGCGCGGTCAGGTCGCGAAGATAGTTTCGCTAATCAAAGACTTGCAACAATAGTCCGCCGTAAAATTCAAAACGCTACACGAAACAAAACAGCCCGCTTGGTTTATTTTCATAATGTTCCTGCTCAAACCTGAACCGATGTGCTGAAATTATTTCTTCGCGAAAGTCGCGACCAGGAAAAGCACGAAAGAAAGTGCTGCCAGCGTAATCGAAGTCCCGACCAAACGGCCAGCTAATTCCGGCGCGACCTTGCCGAGCCACCAAATCGTCAACAGTAAAACTATCGCAGTCACTGTCGCGAAAACGATTGTCGCACTAGCGAAGAGATTTTGGAGCGAGTTTTTTTGGGGCATTGGAAAAAAATTAAAGGTCAGCGCAAATCACCTCTTCGAAATCATCCCAGCTTTTCAGTTCGTCGAGGATACTCTCCGGAATCGCATCATCGACGTCGAGAATCATCAAGGCGTCCCCACCAATCTTATTGCGACCAAGATCCATGTTGGCAATATTGATGGAATTTTCGCCGAGCAGTGTCCCGACTCGTCCGATCACTCCCGGCATATCGCGATGCCGCGTAAGCAGGAGGTGTTCATTCGGTCGGAAATTGACTCTGAAATTTTGGATGAAAGTAATTCGCGGCTCAGCCTCGACGATCGTCCCACGAACTTCCACTTTCGCCTTTTCACCGGAAAGTTTGATTCCGATTTGGCTTTTATAATTTTCACAATTTTTGTCTTTTTCGATCACGAACTTCAAACCTTTTTTCTCGGCTAGTTCGCCCGCATTCGTGAAATTGACTCCTTCCGCGTCGGTCATAGTCTCGAGTAGGCCTTTGAGCGCTGAGGCTTCCGGCATCTTGGTATCAGCGGAAGCAATTTCACCTGCGACCAGCAATTCGGCTTTTTTTAATTTGGCGCGACCAAGTAATCGGACAGCCAAGCGTGCGATTTTTTCCGCCAGTTCATTCCAAACTTTTTGATCTTTCAAACTGCCGCCTTCGCGCGCAGGCAGATTGACTACGTATTCGACTACCTCGCCGCGCAAAGTGCGAATGACTTGGTCAGCCAGCTGCAAACCAACCTTTTCCTGGGCTTCGATGGTCGAAGCACCCAGGTGTGGCGTCACAAAAAAATTGGGTAGCGCCAGCAAGGGATTTTCCTTCTTGACTGGCTCGACGAGGAAAGTGTCCAGGGCCGCGAAAGTTTTTGGGTTCTTTTTGAGCCAATCCAGCAAGGCGTCCTCATCCACCACTCCGCCGCGCGCTAAATTGAGAAGCATCGCGTCCGGCTTCATCAAGGCGAATTGTTTTTTGCTAATTAGATTTTTGGTTTGGGGAATCAAAGGAACGTGCAGGGTAACTACGTCCGACTTCTTGAGCAATTCTTCCAAGGAAACCAGCTCGGCGCCGACCGCCTCGGCAATCTCGGCAGTCACGACTGGGTCGTAAGCCAAAATCTTGAGATTGAAGCCTTTGGCGCGCTCGGCGACTAATTGGCCAATTTTTCCTAAACCGACAATTCCCAGAGTTTTGCCATCCAATTCGCGGCCGACTTTGCCTAATTCATTCTTCTTCCAGGCGCCCTGCTTGGTCGAGAGATTCGCCTCAGGCAACTGGCGGAAAGCGGAAAAAATTTGACCGAAGACCAGCTCGGCGACCGAGGTGAGATTACCGGTCGGCGCATTGACGACGAGAATTCCGGCTGCCGTTGCTGCCGCCTTGTCGATATTGTCAGTCCCCGCTCCGGCTCGGCCGATAACTTTTAATTTCTTGCCAGCCGCGATAATTTTGGCGGTAACCTGCGTCGCGCTGCGAACAACCAGGGCATCGAACTCAGGAATCTTTTTGATAATCGCGTCCTCGGAGAGACCCGGCTCGGCGACAACATCACAGTCTTTCTGCTTTTTGAAAAAATCGACTGCCGAGGTCGAGAGGCTATCGGCGATAAAAATTTTGAACATTTTGAGGGGGTTATTTGGGGGGCGAATTTTAGCCTGGATTTTGGACTGAAGAAAGTCAGAGCAAAAAAATGTGTGTTTCGAATAAAAAGTTGTTAAAATTCGGCAAGCACTCACCCTAAACAAAATGGCACGTTCCCGCAAGCTTCCCACCCTCATCGCCTTTGCCGCAGTCGCGCTCGCGCTGGCGGCGACGGTCGCGCTTTTACCACAAAGTAAAAAAGATGCTGGGGGCACGAGTTTACTGGTGAATTACAATCCTCAGGCTGAGCCCAGCGCGGCTCCCGGCCAGGAGAATGTTTTCGATTTTTTAAAATTTCAGATCGACCCGCTCGATTCCGGTTCAAGCGAGACGATTTTTGATCTGGAAAAAGCAGGCATGTCGGATCAAGCGTCTGCGGCTGAAAATCAAAATCCGCTCGTTCGCAGCCCGACCGATTCGGTCGTAGTAGTTTCGAACGAATCGACGAATTCCAAAAAAATAACTGAGTCTGTCGAGCGCGAAAAAGTCGCGCGCGAGACTGCGGTAAAGTCTGGTGAACTAGGTGGCTGTGATGCGATCACGAACGAGCGCGCCGCGAACGATTGTCGCGGCGAGATTTATTTTCAGCAGGCCATCGCGGCAAAAGACATCTCCCTTTGTCGGAAAATCGAAAGCGCTAGCCTCGAGTCGCGCTGCCAAACTTATCTTAATTTAATCTCGTCCGATGCGGCCCAAAACTAAAAAACGTCTTGCCCAGGCTGGTCTGATCGCCTTGGTTGTAGCGCTCGTTTTTCTACCAAGTCTCGACCTGAATAAAGTTCGGGCCTATCTCACTAAATCAATCACCGGGACCACTTCTTATAATGTCGAACCCGTCTGGGGCCAGGCTTACAGCCCGAATATTGGCTGGGTCAATTTTTACTGTGATGGCGCAGGCCACACTCAGCCAGAGGATATCCGGACGAATTATCCTGATCGCGGGGCAGCCGCCATGTCGGATTTTTGCGACTCGATCGCTTATCAGACTTCCTACGACCCCAATACCGGGAAATTTTCGGGCGAGGCTTATTCCAGTATTTATGGTTGGCTCGACATGAACGGAGTCGAGATGAGCCTGCCAGCTGGCAATTTACTGGATCTGGATCTGACCGGCCAGTCGACCGGCAGCACGCTGGGAACGCCTTATAATTTTGGTCAGACTTATTTCGCGAAAAACGAACCAAATGCTTTCAACCCGGGTCTGAAGTATTACAACGATAAAGCGTATTTCTGCGGCTTTGCTTATAGCGAAGGGGCCGGTTATTTGAGTTTTTGCGATCCGCAAACCAAGGAACGCGCGCCGCGCAATGTCTCAGTTTTTGGTTACGATTGGGACTCTTATGCTGTCTACCTCGGAATTCCAGAAGAAGCTGGAGCAGCGCTAGGCGCGCCTGTCCTGACTAGTGCGCCAAAAATCTTCGCTGCGACCGATGCTTACAATGAGAATTTGTGGTTCATGGACGACGCCTCGGACATCGCTTCGGTCGAGGTCAAGATTTACGATTCGAATGGCGTACGCCAAACTTACACTGCCAGCTACTTTGATCCTTATCACAAACGCGCCTCAGTCACGATCGCGAGCCATGACTTCCATGCGGTCGGCGATTATGATTTGGTTTACACCGCTTGCGACAATATCGGCAACTGTGCGACGAATCAGACTTTGACTGGATTCTTCCAGGTCGTCGCGGCTGAACCAAGCTTCGTAGATCCGGCCAACAGCTTCTTTGAATTCGGCTCACCAGTCAAAATCTCGGATGGCATTCAAGCTCATTCTGTGAGGGTCAATTTGGTTGATCGCTTTGGTAATCCGGTCATCTCTGTCGAGGGCGTCAAAGAGGTTAGTGCCGATTTCAAATTCGAGAACACGACAAAACTTGATCAAATCGCCGGCACTGGTGATTCAGCAATTTACCGATCTAGCGAGTTTGGATTGAATCAAGAGGGCGGCACTTCGACTGGATTCTTGAACGAGGCCAATGGTGGGGATGGCAAATTCAAAGTCGATGTATCCTCCTATGCTCCGACCAGCAACGGCTATGAACCAATCAGATACGACGGCCGCAATCTCTACTTCAAGGAGATTACTTATCGGATAAATCCGTTGGCCGGTCTGACTAATGTCGGTGAGCAACAGGCTACCGTCGCGAGCAATGACAGCAACCGTAAATTTAATTTTGCCCCGACTTTGATATCTTCGCCTCAAGCTCTGATTTGGGATGGTAATGGTTATTCTGTCTCGAGTAATCCGAACGACGCCAATATCACTATCAACGCCGTCAAGCGCTTCAACATCGATCTGAAAAATCAAAGCTCAGGCGTAGAAGTCAGTGAACCGGGTATTGGCGTGGCAATCGATAGTGGTAATAGTCTCACTTGGGAGGACGGAGTAATCGAGAAGGCTGACTCGTCCAACGATCTCAGCACAGGATTGGAGATTGACGCCGACTCCAACAATAGTTTCGATCGCACTGTCAGCCTTTTGGGCAATTGGATCAAGAAGATTAAACCAAACTTCTCAAAAACGATGCGCTTCCGCGCGGTACCGCACCTCAAAAATGCAATTGTCCCCGACGCAATTCTAGTAGCCAACCTGCAAACTTACGTTTGCTACGACTTCAGCGGTAAGCATGTCTGTCACCGCAGCGAAAGCTTGTTCAAGCGGAACGCAGCTATCGGTGTCGGCGAAGATGAGGAGTCCAGTGAGGGTGGCAGCAGCTCCAGCGGCGGATCCGGCAGCAGCTCCAGCGGAGGCTCTGGAAGCGGCTCCAGCGGCGGTGCGGAAGAAAACACACCAGCGCCAGTTCCTGATGAGGAAGAATCTCTTTCGGTCTACAATCCCAGCATCGAAATTCTCGGGTCGGTTCGCTCCGCGTCGGGCACCTCCTCGCGGCAAACTGGCTCAGCTGTGAATCAGTCGCTCGGGGATGTCGTCCGGGAAGAATTCAAAGCAGCTATCAACCGCAACACTGTTGTCTTTACTAAGAGCTTGTCTGGCTGCAGCGCGAGCGGGATGAAAATTACCGGTTCGCTCAATGGTAACTTTGCAGGAGAGAAGATTACCGGCTGCAATTTCAACGACAACGGTGTGCTCTACCTCGAGGGCGACGTGACGCTTGAAGCCGACAGCGGAACACTCAGCCTCCCCGATAAAGCTAGAACCTTACTGGTCTATGGCGGCAATGTCACCATCAAGAGCAATCTTGCTTATGCTTCGAAAAATGGCTCTCTCGGTCTGATTATCCTGAAGAAAAATGGGGCTGGCGGCAATATCTATATTTATCCCAATGTCACCAATCTGGTCGGAGCAGTCTATGCTGAGGGCAGCATCATCTCGGTCAATAGCCACGGCAAATTCGGTGAGGATCCGAGTCCGGACTGCAACGGCAATGCCGGCTTCTGTGATCGCGGTTACGAATTACACAACCAGCTTTACTGGAAAGGTTTGCTAGCGACAGCCAATACGATTGGCGGTTCGGATAAAACTACTCCGGAGTGTCCGAATGCTGTCAGCTGCGGCTCGCGTGAAAATGCTCGGCTCTATGATCTCTCCTACATGCGGACTTTCTACCAAGGTTCAGGTGGTCTGCACGCCGAGGGCACCGATAGCAATGCCTCCTTCGTGGTCGAGCTAGATCCGCGTATCCAGAACAACACCCCGCCTCTCTTCGGATCGAGCAGCAGTGTCCAGGGTGGCCAGCTCGGCGGCAACATCCTGGATAGCCTCCAGTGGCTTTGGCCGTTTTAGTAAGCGAGAAAATTCGCCAGAATTTTTTTACCACTCGGTGTCCCGACTGATTCAGGGTGAAATTGAATGCCAAAAAGCGGTCTCTTGATGTGCTCAACTGCCATTACAATTTTGGAATTTTTTTCGTAAGCCGTAATCTGTAGCTCCACCGGAATACTCGCACGCTCGGCAATCAGAGAGTGGTAGCGCATACCAACGAGTGGATTTTCGATGCCGCGAAAAATATTTTTTTGATTGTGAACTATTTCGGAAGTCTTGCCGTGCATCACCTCGGGCGCACGAATCACCCTGCTGCCGAGTACATAGCAAATGCCCTGATGCCCGAGACAGACACCAAGAATCGGGATTTGCTTCAGCTCACGAATCACGGCTGCATTGATGCCAAAATATTCGGGGTCGTCTGGTCGGCCCGGCCCAGGCGAGATCACGATGTGGCTGGGCTGCAGCTCACGGATTTTTTCCAAAGTCAGTTCATCGTTGCGAAAGACGACTGGATTGCCTCCCAGCTCACCCAAGTACTGAAACAAATTAAAGGTGAATGAGTCGTAGTTGTCGATAATTAAAGTTTTTTTCGAGGCCACGAAAAGTATTTTAGCGCAAGTTTGCTTTAGCCCCCACCCCGCTTTAAAATTCGGAAAAGTATTTAACCGCTCAAAAATGGCATCTCTGCACACGATTTCTGAGGAATTGCGACTCGGCACCGATTCGCAAACTCTGGTTCGGAGTTTTTCCTTTGCTCGCGAGGGTAGCGGCGAGATGCCTCGCGAGGAGGTCTTCGCGATTGTCGAGCTGGCTGACAAACCCAGTGGTGGCGAAGATCTGATCCGGACGGTTTTTCAGACTTTGCAGGAAATTTGTTTCATCGGACAACAGCAAGATCCCTACGAGCGCTTCGAGACGGCCTTAAAAGAGGTCAATGCTGTCATCGCGGAATTTCGCGATAGTCTGCCCAATAAAAATTTAGGTCGGCTGAATGCAGTCATCGGCTTCCTAAGTGGTCGGGAGTTGCACCTCACTCAGGCGGGCGAGGCTGAGGCTTATCTGATCAGAAAAGGCGCGCTCACGACCGTGACCGAGGGCCTCGCAGGTGACAACGCCGCAGTCGATGCTTTCGTAAATATCGCCAGCGGTCGGACGGAAAATCGCGACAAGCTTTTGTTGGCGACCGAACGTCTCTTGCGCTACGCCACGAAAAACGAACTAACCAAAATCTTTTCACCTCACAAGGAAATCACGACCGGGCTCGAAGAGCTCGACGAAATCGTTGTCCTGGAAGGCGCTCAGACGACCGGAGTTTTCGCGCTCGATATCGTGACGGAAGCAGTCGCCGCACGAGCCATCACCACCCCCGAGGTGGCTGAAAATCCTCTTAAGAAAATCACAGCCCATGTCAATCGCAGTGTGAATTGGCTGCGCGACAAACTGCCTGAGGGAACGAAAATCCCCGGCAGCAGTTTGAAAGTTGACCGGAACTATGTGATTCTCGCCTTTTTGGTGGTGGCGATTTTGATCTTGCTTTCGGTTTCCTGGAGCCTGGCTGGCAAACGCTCAAGTGTAAAAATGGAGGAAGTCCAAACTGCACTGGAGAGCGTCCAGACGAATATCGACATGGCCAAGACTAGACGCAATATCGGCGACAAACCGCAGGCTTACGATCTACTGAAGGAGGCCGAGACGACTGCGACTGATCTCGTGAAGTCTGGTCTTGCGATCGATGAAGCCAACGCCAAAATTTTGGAGATCCGATCGCTCCGCGACGAATTGGACAATATCCGCCGATACTCGAAGCTCGCACCACTAGCTGATGTCGCGACGGCTGATGCGAAGGTTTCTTTGACTGGTCTAGAAGATTTCCACGGCCGAAAAATCGTTTTCGATGCACATTCGCTCTTTGATACCGCTTTAGACGTGATCTCGGCGCCGACACAGATTGATGCTGTCAGCACGATCCGCGTCGGACATTATTTCCCTGATCGCGACGCGATTACCTTTTTGACTGCCGATTCGAAAGTGGTCGAATGGCGCGACGGCACCGCGGCAATCATGGACACCGACGATGAGACCTGGAAGTCGGCTGTCGACTTCGCAAGCTATTCGAAATATCTTTACTTCCTCGACCCAGTCAATAATCAGATTTGGAAATACCAGCGCAATCGAGATAATTACGGAGCAGCCTCGACCTACAATGAAAACGCCGATTTGACCAAGGCGGTATCGATCGCGATTGATGGCGACCTCTGGATTCTCCAGAACGATGCCGACAATAACATGTCCAACGATATAATTCGCCTCCGCAAGGGTGAGAAAAAACCGCTCACGATTACAGATTTACCAGCCGATGCTTGGACCAATCCAAAAAAGATTTTTACCAACGACGCGCTGAAATTTGTTTATGTTCTCGATGCTACGAATAAAAGGATTCTGCGTTTTTACAAAGATCCGCCTGAGGCTGGGACTGACAATCGCTCGCTCGTTTACAATATGCAGTATCGCTTTGACGATTTGGCTGAGGTGCGCGATTTTTGGGTCGATCCGTCCGAGCAGAAAATTTATGTGATCGACGCGCAAAAGATTTACGAGGCCGCGATTTGATTTAGCGAGGGCGGATTTTCGAGCTAAAATGCCAGAGTGCGGAAACATCTCCTCGGTATCGCTATCGCGCTCGCCGTCCTGATTATTGCGGTTTCTATTTGGATCGTGGCAAAAAGTTTTCAGACTGGAGCACCCGCTCAGGCGATCCCCATCGCGGCAACCACCAGTCAGACGAAAGTCGCACCCGTCGAGCGCAGCAAAACCTTTCAGGAGCGAATGCAGTCGGGTGAAGAATTTTTGAAGTTAGAAAATTTTGAAAAAGCGGCGAGCGAATTTGCGGCGGCGGCGGCGAATGAGCCAAGTGCGATTGAACCGTTGCTGAATCTCGCCGAGGCACAGGTTCAGCTGAAAGAATTCGACAAGGCGCGCGCGAATCTCATTGCAGCCGAACAGCTGGACGCGACGAACCCGGATATCTTCATCCTGCGCGGGATTATTTTTTTGCGCGAGGAAAATTTCTTGGAAGCAGAAAAAGCTTTTGCGAAAGGCGGCGAAACGGCCAACTTCTGGCGCGGATTGATTTCGGCCTTTTTTGATAAAACTGATGAAGCCAAGAAATTTTTGGGGCAAACGAGCGATGCCCGCGCGCCCAAAATTCTCTCGGCTTATGCCGAATACGAGACTTTCCCGGATTCTCCCAAAACGCATCTCGACACGCTACTGACGCGCGCTTTCCTCGCGATTGGCGAGTATGAACTCGCTCTGGCCAAAATCGGTCCCGTCCTGGAGGACGACGCGAATTATCGTGATGCTTGGCTGCTGACGGGCTATGCACAGTTCGCGAAACAAAAATTCGAGCTGGCGCGACAATCCTGGCAAACCGCTTACGCTCTCGATCCAGGTAAACCGGAGACTCAGTATTTCCTTGGTCTGGCGAATTTCGAGCTGGGGAATTTCGCCGAGGCTGAGAAATTTTTATTACTCGCCCGGGAAAATCGAGTCGCAGCGCACGACCTCGACGCCAAGCTGATTGAGCTTTATTTCGCTCAGGGCAAATACCGCGCCGCGGCTGACCTCCTAGCCAAGAAAATTTCCCAAAACCAAAATACCGCTTTGGAGGATTTCACTCAGCCAGTCTCGCTTTATCTTGAGAAACTAAGGGATGGCCGGAGCGCTTGGAATTTGGCAAATCTCGCCATGCAGCGTTTCCCGAAGTCTGCCATGGCTTACAATCTGGCTGGTTGGGTTAGTCTTGCAAATGGCTATCAAGTCGAAGCGCGCGCTCAGCTCGAGCAGGCCGTCAAGCTCGATCCCAGTCTCCCCTGGCCTTACTACAATCTCGGTCAACTCTTCGAAAAAAGTGGCAAGCGCGATGCTGCACTCGCAGCCTATCACGAAGCTTTTGATCTCGATACGACTGGGCCAGCCGGATTACTGGCCGCTCGAAATTACAATCGGCTGTTAGCTGCCACTAAACCTAATGCCAGTACTAATGAGTAAGTTTTTTCGCAATCGCGATTTTTTGTCAGAACGCAAAGGAGGGATTTTGATTGAAGAGGTCACGGCTGAAAGTCTAGCTCGAAAATTCGGAACGCCGCTATATGTTTACTCAGAAAGGCGGATTCGCGAAAACGTTCGGCTAATCAAAAATGCACTTGCGAAATTTATTCCGCGCTCGCAACTTTTTTACGCAGTCAAAGCGAATAACAACCTTTCAATTCTTTCGATTTTGCGTAGTGAGAATTTGGGTGCAGACGCAGCCGGGCCTTTTGAAATCGAGCTGGCACAAAAAGCAGGCTTCGCGAAAAATAAAATTTTGTATTCCGGCGTTTTTCATTCGGATGAGGAATTGCGGTTCGGTCTGCGGGCAGGAGTCGCAATCAATGTTGATTCACTCTCGGCAGCGACTCGGCTGCTGCGATTTGGGACACCGCCGCTTTTCTCGCTGCGCGTGAATCCGGGTATCGCGGGTGGCGCGATCAAAGGTCTGGTCTTCGCTGGCGCAGACGCAAAATTCGGCGAGAGCTTGGGAAATGCGATCAAAGGTTTTCGAATCGCGAAGAAGGCTGGTGTGAAAAAATTCGGCTTACACATGATGACCGGGAGCTGTGTCCTGGATGAAAAATATTTTGGTGAGGCGACTGGAAAACTTTTAACCTTCGCTGGCGAGATTCGTCGAAAAGTCGGCATCGAATTTGAATTTATCGATATCGGTGGCGGTCTCGGTATTCCCTATCGCACGAGCGAAAAAATTCTCAATGTCGAAAAAGCAATCGCGCAAACCGCCAAGGTGTTCCGCCAAGGCGTTGTGAAATTCAATCTCGGTGATCCGACATTAATGCTTGAGCCGGGAAGATTCTTGGTCGCTGATGCTGCGATTTTGTTAACCCGAGTCGGGACGATCAAACAAGCCGCGAAAACTTTTGTCGGCGTGGACGCCGGAATGCAGACACTCCTACGTCCGATGCTCTACGATGCCTGGCATGAAATTTTGGTTGACGGCAAATTGGGAAAATCGAATTCACAAAAAGTTTCCGTTGTCGGACCGATTTGTGAAAATACCGATCAGCTCGCACGCGACCGCCTGTTGCCGAAGATTGCGGAAAAGGATTTATTGGCTATCCTCGATGTCGGTGCTTATGGTTTTGGCATGGCGAGCAATTACAATACGCGCGCAAAACCAGCCGAAGTTTTGGTCAATGGAAGTAGCGCAGAAGTCATTCGCGCGCGCGAAGGCCTGAGCGAAATCATCGGTCAGCAAAAAATTCCTAGCCGCCTGAAGTGAAAAAAGTTCTACTGAAATTGTCGGGGGAAGCGCTCGGCTCAGCCGGAGTCGAGGCGAAGGTTTTGGGAAGAACTGTGCGTGAAATTGCGGCAGCCGCAGAAAAAAATTCGCTCGCAATCGTGATCGGCGGCGGAAACATTTGGCGTTTTCGTGACAAGCAAAATTTGGCAATTGAACGAGTCGAGTCAGATTTCCTCGGAATGACAGCCACTGTTTTTAACGCGATCGTTTTGAAAAACGCGCTTGTGAATTTGGGTTTGCGGGCCCAAGTTTTTTCCGCAGTAAAAATCGCGGACGAACTGGCTGAAAAATATTCGGCAAACGCCGCACGAAAATTTTTAGCGAAAAAGGGTATCGCGATTTTGGCAGGCGGGACAGGCAAATCCGGCGTGACGACTGATACGGCTGCCGCTTTGCGTGCTAACGAGCTGAATTGTGACCTAGTCGTCAAAGCGACTAATGTGGCCGGCGTTTTTGACAGCGACCCGCGGAAGTCAAAATCTGCCAAGCTCTTGCCGGAAATATCTTTCCGGGAAGTTTTGCTAAAAAATCTAGGCGTCATGGATCGCCAGGCTTTTGAGCTTTTAGCCCAAAAGAAAATTCCGGTTCGGATTTTCAATTTCGCCAAAACCGGACTTTTAAAAAAAGCCGTCGCAGGCGAGAATGTCGGCAGCCTGATATTTTAGTTTTAGATTTTAAGTTCTTGCCTCTTAATCTTTCCTTTATGAGTATTGCCGAACTGCTAAGTCTCGCCGACGAGCATCTCGCCAAGGCGGCCGAGCATCTCACGACCGAGTTGTCCGGTCTGCAAATCGGACGCGCCAGCGCAGCCCTAGTCGAGAATCTGTCAGTCGAGGTTTATGGCGCGAACCAGCCTCTGCGCAATCTCGCGAACATCTCGATTCCCGACCCAAAAACAATTTTTATCGAACCTTGGGATCGCGGCAACTTGGTCGCGATCGAAAAAGGTTTGCGCGAATCAAGCTTGAGCTTGAACCCGAATAATAATGGCGTCCGGATTATTTTGAATATTCCGCCTCTGACCGAGGAGCGGCGGCGCGAGCTGACTAAGTTGGTCGGTCAGCTAGCCGAAGAGGCCCGCATCACCGTCCGACGAGTACGAGAGGATCTGCGAAAAAAGGCGAAAGCCGCTAAGGAGGCCGAACAAATCGGAGAGGAGGAGGAAAAAGTCTTTGAAAAAAAGCTGCAGGAAAAAGTCGATGCACTGAATGACAAAATCGAGGCGGCTGCCAAGAAAAAAGAGGAGGAGATGCTGAAAGTTTGATAAAAATAAGGTATCCGTATCAGTCACATCTATTTTGAAGGTTTTCTTTTTTTTAAAGTTAGTTTTCGTCCAAATATCCCGGTACTCGCTTTAGCGCGTACCGATCCAGTAATCGCGCTAATCGCTTCGTTTAAAACCTCGGCTGCTAATTTCCGCTCACGTCGATTGGTTAATCCAGGATGTGGTCCTGCCAATGATACCTTTCGCCACGGCCCGTTAATATCGACAATCATTTGGGCTAGCTTTTCCTCTGGCACGCCTTCCGCGACGAAACCGCCTTCCTGTAAAACCAGCTGCAAGGCAGACCTAGCTGCTAAAAAAAGCGCGCGCGGTTTCATCATCACCATACAGCTCTAGGTTCGACGCTGCTTTATCCATGAAAGCGACAGGATCTATTGAAGATAAATTGCTGGGCATAATTTGAATTAAGGTATATTATTTTAACTAAAATAATATTTTAGTCAAGTCTTTATCTAATCCCCAATTAAAGCTAAATTGCATCCATGCTCATCACCGCAATCATCGCCTTCATAGTAATTTTTTCGTTGCTGATTTTGGTGCACGAATTTGGCCACTTCACTGCTGCACGAATTTTTGGCGTGAAAGTTGAAGAGTTCGGACTCGGCCTCCCGCCGCAGGCCAAAAAACTTTGGCGCGACAAGAAGAAAACGGAATACACTTTGAACTGGCTGCCGATCGGCGGTTTTGTACGGATGAAGGGCGAAGACGGTGATCGACGTTTTTTGAGTGGCAAAGACTCTTTCGCGGTAAAAAAAGTTTGGCAGCGTGTCGCGATCGTCTGTGCCGGAGTCGCGATGAATCTGCTGACTGGTTTCTTTTTGCTGACAATCGTTTTTTCTGTAGGGACGACTATTCTCACGCCGACTGACGAAATTCAGGCGACTTTGGCCGAAAACCCGCGTGCCGAGTTTGTCAGCACACAAGCACTTGGAATGCTGGTAAATGAGGTCATGCCAGACAAACCGGCTGCCGCGAGTGAGCTGAAAACTTATGATTTTATCGCTGCTGTCGGGGGCGAGGTTTTCGCGAGCCCCGAGGAATTCAAAAATTTACTTAGAAAACACACCGGCCAAACGGTCGAGCTTTCGGTCATCCGGCGCAAAACCCAGCTCAGTCTCACGGTTGTACCAAATACCGAAGGTGAAATCGGGATCGCAATCGCTGGGCCGCTGACCGCGATTCAGTTGCGCTATCCTTTCCCTTTCTCGATTTGGGAAGCGGGCAAAGAAACCGCCCGACTAACGCAATTAATCACTCAATCAATCGGCGGGCTCTTTGGCAGTTTGATCCATGGCCGGCTACCTGAAGGTATTGGCGGACCGGTTGCAATCGCCAAGGAGACTTACTATCGCGCGAGTAGCGCGCTTGCACTGCTAAATTTCGCAGCTCTACTCTCGATCACCCTGGCTATTTTCAATATCTTGCCCATCCCGGCACTCGACGGCGGGCGGCTGTTATTTTTGATTTTTGAGGCAATTTTTCGCAAAAAACCAAGTGCAAAATTGGAGGCGAAAATCCATGCTGTTGGTTATGTTTTATTGCTCGGCCTGCTAGTCCTGATTTCATGGCAGGACATTTTTCGGTAAAATCGGGGAAATGTACGACTTGATTATTATCGGAAGCGGCGTAGCCGGACTGGGAGCAGCGATTTATGCTCGACGCTTCGGGATGAAAACGCTTGTTCTCGGCGAAGCCGAAGGCGGGACGATTATCCTGACCCACCTAGTCGAGAATTATCCTGGGACGAAAAGTCTGAGTGGTTTTGCTTTAGCGCAAAATCTACTTGAGCACGCGCGTGGTTTGGGGGCTGAGATCCAAGCTGCCAAGGTCGAGAAAATCGAGCCGGCCGGGAAATTTTTCCGAGTTCGGGTTGGCGAGAAAGAATTTGAGACCAAAACGATCATTATCGCGACCGGAACGGAGCACCGCAAATTGGAGGCCAAAGGTGCGGCCGAGTTTGAAAATCGCGGCGTGAGTTATTGCGCGACCTGCGACGCGCCTTTTTACAAAGGTAAAACTGTCGCGCTCGTCGGCGGCAGCGATTCGGCCGTCAAGGAAAGTTTGATCGCGGCTGAACACGCCGCCAAAGTTTTTATCCTCTATCGTGGCCAGCAGTTATTGGCCGAGCCGATCAACCTGCAGCGCATGGCGGCTAAGAAAAATATTGAGCCGCGCTGCTGTGGTGAGATCGTCGAGGTTTTCGGCAAAGAGAAGGTCGAGGGCGTCCGCCTCGACAACGGGACGGAAATCAAACTGGACGGGGTTTTTATCGAGATTGGGAGAATCCCCAGAAGCGAACTGGCCAAAGATTTGGGAATCGCACTAAATGCAAAAGGCGAGATCAAAATCGATCGCTTCGCGCGAACCAATGTGCCTGGAATTTTTGCAGCCGGCGACGTCACCGACGCCGATTGGAAGCAGGCTATTACTGGAGTAGCTGAGGGCGCGCACGCCGCGCACGAGGCTTTTGAATTTTTAAATTCCCACAATGTCTGATCTCAAAAAACTCGCGCTCGACTACCATCGCAAGCTGCACGGCAAGATCCAGATTGCTTTGAAAAAGAAAATTCGCGGCAAGCGTGAGCTCGGCCTGGCTTATACTCCTGGCGTAGCCAAACCTTGTCTCGAAATCTCCAAAGACCCGCGCAAGGCTTATGATTATTGCTGGAAAGCCAATACGATTTTGATCGTGACTGATGGTACGGCCGTCCTCGGCTTGGGCGATATCGGACCAGAAGCTGCTCTACCTGTGATGGAGGGCAAATCGGTCTTGTTCAAAATGTTCGGCGGGGTGGATTGTGTCCCGATCTGTCTTGCGACGAAAGATCCGAAGGAAATTATCGAGATCGTGACCAAGATCGCGCCAGCCTACGGCGGAATCAATCTCGAAGATATTTCCGCGCCGCGCTGTTTCGAGATTGAGAGCGAACTGAAAAAACGCTTGCCGGAGATTCCGATTTTTCACGACGACCAACACGGGACCGCGATTGTCTCTCTGGCCGGACTGATCAATGCTGCCAAGGTCGTCCGCAAAAATGTTGAGGATTTGAAAGTCGTTTTCAATGGTGCTGGCGCGGCCGGAGTCGCCTGCGCGAAATTGTTTTTGAAGTATGGAGTCCGGGACGTCGTGATGTGCGATCGAGCCGGAGCGATTTATGAGGGCCGACACGAAAATATGAATCCCTTCAAAGTCGAGTTGGCGCGCCTGACCAATCGGTCGAAAACGAAGGGTTCTCTGGCTGATGCGATGAAAGGTGCTGACGTTTTCGTCGGAGTAAGCGCGAAAGACGCCGTCAATCCGAAAATGGTGCAGTCCATGGCCGACCGAGCGATTGTTTTCGCGATGGCTAATCCTGATCCTGAGATTTTGCCGGACGCAGCCAAAAAAGCCGGTGCTGCAGTCATCGCCACCGGCCGCTCGGATTTCCCGAATCAGATTAATAATGTGCTCGCCTTCCCTGGTATTTTCCGGGGTGCGCTTGATTGCCGCTGCTGGATCACTGAGAAAGTCAAAATGGAAGCTGCGCTGGCGATCGCCCGCTGCGTGCCCAACCCCTCAGCGAATAAAATCGTGCCGAGCGCGCTGGATAAAACCGTTGCGAAAAAGGTCGCTGCCGCCGTTCACCGTGTCGCGACAAAAATCTGAGCTTTACTACTAAGCCTTTTGCTGACCATCTGGATTATTTAGCTTTGCTAAAAATTCTTTCAATTGTGCTGCAACAGCAAGATGCAAGGCTTTAGTTTCTTGTCCTTTCTCGGGGCCTTCGGCTGTGCTCGAATCTTTAGTCGGTGGTATTTCAGGCCTATTCATTTGAGTTTTGTTTAAATTTATTTTTTGGTAATTTTGTGCTTGAATTTTAACATGGAATTACTTCTTTTGCAAGCTAGCTCTGAGCAAAATCAAGACTAGCGCGAAGTAATAAATCCCGATCGCAGCAATCCCAAAATTACCGATTGCCAAGCTCGCGAGCGGAATCTGCGCGAGCTTCTGGGCGGTGAAAAGAATATATTCGAGTAGTCCGTAGGCCGCGAAACCAACCAACAATCCTGCTGGTAAAAAAATCGCACCGAGCCCGACCGCGATGAATCCGAGCAGCATCGCGAGCGGAATCGCCGGCGCGATAAGTAAGTTCGCCAGCGGTGCGATGAGTGAGAGTCGCCCGAAATAAAACACAATCATGGGAACGGCCATGACTTGCGCTGACATGGTCAACAGCAAACTGTCACGAATCGCGAATTTATTCGGGATCTTGGCAAAGCATTTTTCGAGCAGCGGACCGACGAAAAGCAGACCAGCGACCGCGGCGAAGGAAAGCTGGAATGAAACATCGTGCAGCAGGATTTTCGGATTCCAAAAAACCATCACTGCGGCAGTAAGCACGAAGGCTATCCCGACATGATACTGCCGACCGTGCGTCAGCGCGAAGAAAGCGAGGAGTCCCATGATCGATGCACGCACGACCGCCGGACCAGCTCCGACGAGCAAAGTGAACGCCGTGACGAAAATGACCGCGAGCGGAAACTGAAATCGGCGCGGCACATAGGAGCCGAAAATCGCCGTGATGAAGGCAATCACTAGCGAGATATTGTAACCGGAAATCGCAATGATATGCGTGAGCCCAGTCGTATTGAAATCCGCGAGGACATCGTCGGGAATACCCCGCCGCGAGCCAATCAAGAGTCCGGCTTCGAGACTCGCCGCTGGCTCGGGAAAAATTTGGTTAATCTTTTCTTCAAAGCTTTTTTTGAAAGCGAAGAGCCAGCCAAGCAGGGTGCTTCGCCTGCCAGCTGAGATTTTTTCGATTGAAGGATTGTAGACGACCGAACCAATTCCGAAACGATCGAGATAATTACGGTAGCTGAATTCGTCCGTCTCAAACGGAGTTTCTAGTCTCCCCGAGATGCGTAGCTCGTCGCCATAAAAATATTCTGGCAGTAAGCTGGCCTTGACGAGTACGCGTCCTGTCACGTTTTTCTCAACCAAACCATCACTCCACCGTGAAACCTCGAGCGTGTACTTCGCGTGATCGCGACGCCGATCCGGCTCTTCGTCGATAATTCCAACCAGTTCGGTTTTTCGGTCGAGATCGTTAAGCTTAGAGAGCGAGCTGGGATTTTCAAGGCTCGAAAGCTGGAAACGCCCAAAGCCGAAAACCAGTCCGGCCAGCATGAAGCTCGCAAATAGAAACGGCGGAAAATTTTTGCGGAGCAAAAACAAACCAAGTGCCACGCTGAAGACAGCTGTCAGCACCGAGAAGCTAGGGGTAAAAAATTCAGCCAGCGCCACACCGACCAGCACCGCGAGCAAAAAAGTAATCGTCAGCGCGGATTTTCTGATTTGTGGCATGAGACACATTTTAATAAAATGCACGAACTGCATTATGAAATGGTTTCATTATCTTGAGGAATTACGGCACGGTAGCTCAGGTGGTTAGAGCGTGGGACTCATAAACCCAAGGTCGGTGGTTCAAGTCCACCCCGTGCCACCAGTCTTCGCCTCTCGGGCTTCGACTGGCTTCGCCATTTAATTTGCATGCTTATCTCTTACTTCTTAGTCCTTACTCCTTAATCCTTTTTTGTCTCATTTTTTTTACCTCGCCCGCTGTCGCGACGACTCGCTCTATTCGGGCTATTCGCAAGATTTGGAAAAACGCGAGAAGGCTCACAATTCCGGCAAAGGCGCGAAATACACCGCCGGCCGACGACCGGTGAAAATTATTTATTTCGAAAAATTCGATTCGAAATCAGCAGCCCTCAAAAGGGAGATCGCGGTCAAAAAAATGTCTCGCGCGGAAAAATTGAAATTGGTCGGAGCGAAAAATTGCTAAAATCTTCGCGATGTTTTTGGCAATTTTGGAAGCGCTCCGACCAAAACAATGGATCAAGAATCTGTTGATTTTTGTGCCGCTTGTTTTCGCGCGAGATTTCACGAACCTGGAATCGCTTGAGAAAGTCGCCTTCGCTTTTGGAATCTTTTGCCTGACCTCAAGCGGAGTCTATGTCCTGAATGATATTTTCGACCGCAAGTCTGATCGTACTCATCCTACGAAAAAATCTCGTCCGATTGCGAGTGGTCGGCTTCCGATCGCGCCTGCGTTCCTGGTTGCCTGCGCGCTTTTCTGTGCAAGTGCTTTGGGCGCTTGGCAGCTCGACTCCCAAATTATCAACGTCCTCGCTACCTTCGTGTTTTTGCAAATCGCTTATTCATTATCTTTAAAGCATTTTGCGATCGTCGATTTACTCGCGATTGCGACCGGCTTCATTCTGCGAATCGTTGCCGGCGGAGTAGCTGCAGGCGTCGTGCTCTCGGGTTGGTTGCTCGCAATCACTTTCTTGCTCGCACTCCTGCTCGCCAGCGGCAAAAGACTGCGCGAAATCGAAACGGCCGGGCACACCTCGCGCAAAGTTTTGGAAAGCTACCCGCCCGAATTTTTACGCTCAACAATTAAAATCCTGTTGCCAGCAATTCTGGTGAGCTACCTTTTTTATTCTTTCCAAGCGAGCGAATCGCCGCATTTTTTCTGGACTGTGCCGATTGTCGTTTTCGGCCTGCTGCGCTATTTACTTTTGTTTGAACAAAAATCCGCCCATGAAAATCCAACCGACCTGCTGCTCAAAGATCGCCCACTCCTCATCAGTGTAATTCTGTGGGTAATCGTCGTTTTCGCCATTCTCTACTTCGCTTGAAAAATTTTTTAGTTCGAATTCCGAATTCCGCGTGGCTCGCCATTTCGGCCATACTTGCTGTCGCGCAGATCTATCTTTTGCGCAATGTTGTGATGGGCGATGCCTTCATCCACTTTGTTTTCGCGCGCGGCATCTCAGCAGGTCAACCATTTTTTTACAATGGCCAATTTTCGGCAGGTTCGACTTCGCCACTG
>JAZDPN010000052.1:0-2817 GCA_043797545.1 Patescibacteria group bacterium
GAAATTGTCCGTCATCCCCGCGACGAAATCCGCGACGACGATTTCCGGCGGATCGCTTTGCAATCTTTTCGCGAACTCGGCGGGCAGCAATTTTTGATTTCCGAGAATCGCAGTGAAAATCTTTTCCAAAGTGTCCGCGCCGTTTTTGGATAATTTTTCGACCGAAGACGAAAGATAAAAATTCTTTTTGAGAAAATCGCGCAACTCGCCGAGCTCGGTTTGGATTTGCGGTGAAAATTCGACCAGCGATCGGCCGAAATTTTGCACCTCGGCTAAAGATTGAATTTTATTTTTGGCCAAATTTTGCGCGGAATTTTCAAGCAAATCGCGATCGAGCAAATCGATGATCGCCGAAACCGCGCGATGAATGAACGGCTCGGCAGCGAGTTTCGCATCGACTTTTTGCAAAGCCTTTTGCCAGAGCTGCAAATTTTTGAGATCGGCGCGCGTGAAAATTTTGGCGCGGAGTCCGTCCTCGAGATCGTGATTCGTGTACGCGATTTCGTCGGCGAGATTCACAATCTGCGCTTCGATCGACGGCTGAGAATCTATTTTTTCCGGCAAATCGTAAATCGTCGCGTGTTTCGCCAATCCGTCGAGCAAATCGAAAGTCAAATTCAATCCGTCGAAACCGGGATATTTTTTCTCGAGAATCTGGAGAATGCGCCGCGACTGCCGATTGTGTTCGAAACTTTGGCCGAATTTTTGGAGCAGCGAATTGAGTCGCTCCTCCCCCGCGTGTCCGAATGGTGTGTGTCCGAGATCGTGCGCGAGCGCGATCGCTTCGGATAAATTTTCGTTCACGCCGAGATTGCGCGCGAGCGACCGCGAGATTTGCGCGACTTCGAGTGAATGCGTGAGTCGATTGCGGAAATGATCGCCCCAGTGCGCGACGAAAACTTGCGTTTTGCCTTTCAGTCGCCGGAACGCTTTGGAATGAATGATACGTGCCAAATCGCGCTGAAATTCGGTGCGAAATTCATCCGGCTCGTCGGGAAATTCACGCGTCGCGGCGTCGGCAAAAGTCGCGAACGGCGCGAAATTTTCGCGTTCGTGTTTTTCGAGATCAGTGCGTCGCAAAAGCATTTGAGTATTTTAAATTCTCATCAATTTTTTCCCAATTCCCAGGATTCTGCCAAATATATTCCCGAATGCGATTCAATTCATTTTCACCACGAATGATGTGATCGTGAAATCGTGTCTGCCAAATACGGTCAGCCGCGGGATGGATTTGGTGAATCCGTTTGGTCGTGGCAGATTTGAAACCGCGGATAATCGCAGCCAAAGAACCTGATTTTGGTGAAATTTTGGAAAAATTTTCCGCCATGGACGTAGAGACGTTGCGCGCAACGTCTCTATCAACATTTGTTCCCATAATTTTTTCTGATCGCATATCGTTTCGTAGAAACGCATTGCAATGCGTTTCTACATTTTTTCCATCGTTCCAGTTGTCGATCACCACAATCCCGTGCAGATGATTCGGCATCACGACGAACGCGTCCAATTTCACATTGTGCCGAATTTTCGCAGTTTGATTCCATTCCACGGTCACGATTTTTCCCAGTTCGTTCAAAACCATTTTTCCAGCTCGAAATTTGCCAAAAAGATTTTCCCGGTTTTGTGTGCAAATCGTCACGAAATAATATCCGTCCTGAGAATAATCAAAACCTGACAAACGGCTCGATTTGATTCGGTACTTGTCCTGAAAAAGTTCCGCCATATCAATTATTTCAAAAAACTGCCAACGAATTCCGGATTCCCGCGCGCGAAATCTTGAATCGGCAAAACTTTTTTTCCGGCCAATTGTACTTTGCGCAATTCGAGCGCACCGTCGAGCGTCGCTACAAAAATCTTTCCGGCGGCGGCGAAAATTTCACCGCTTGATCCCCCCTTTCGCAAAGGGGGGCTAGGGGGGATTTTAAACTCAATCAATTTCAAAACTTGTCCTCGAAAAGTCGTCCAAACGCCCGGCCACTCGACGAACGCGCGTTTTTTGCGGAGCAAAATTTCGGCGGAATCTTTTTGCCAATCGACTTTTCCGTCCGACTTTTGAATTTTTTTGCAGTGCGTCGCGGCAGCGGAATTTTGTGGCGTCGGAGAAATTTCTCCGCTCGCAATTTTCTTCAAAACTGCGGGAAATTTTTCGCCGCCGAGCGTTGACAATTTTTGTGACAATTCGAGCGCGTTCAAATCACCGAGCGGGATTTCGAACTCGGCAAAAACATCGCCGGCATCGAGTTCGGTCGTGATTTTTTGGAAGGAAACTCCTGTTTTTTCGGCATTTGCGAGAATCGCCGACTGGATCGGCGACGCACCGCGAAAACGTGGCAACAAACTCGCGTGCAGATTGATCGAACCGAATCGCGGAATCTCGAGGATTTCCGCGGGGAGAATTTGGCCGAACGCGACGACCGCGAGAAAGTCCAAATCCGGCGGCAAATTCTGCGCGGTTAATTTGTTTTGCTCGACCGGAATTTGCAATTTTTCCGCGAGAATTTTGACCGGCGGCGGTGCGATTTTTTGCCCGCGACCGACCGGACGATCGGGCTGCGTGAAAACACGGACGATCTCAATTTCCGAATCGGCGGCGAGATTTTCGAGCGACGGGAGCGCGAATTCCGGAGTCCCCGCGAACGCGATTTGGAGTTTTTTCGGCACGGCGAAATTTTAGCGTAAAATCCCGGCGTGAATTTCACGAGAATAGACCAGCTCGAAAGACATCTCGAAAAATTGGTCGGCGCGCTCGTCCCCCGTTTTTTCCCGCTGCAGAAATTCGGCTTCGTGAATGTGGTCGGTCTGCAACTCGCGAGTGGTTTT
>JAZDPN010000013.1:0-12652 GCA_043797545.1 Patescibacteria group bacterium
AACAAAAGAAATCGTTTGCCCGGTCGCGCGCGCGACTTGTTGTTTTTCACCGCGGCCGTTGAATTGGGCGACGAGAATCGAGCCGGCGAGAGTCAAACCCATCGCGAGCGATTGGAGGAAAAAAATAATCGGCATCGAGAGTGAGACTGCCGCGACTGCGTCCGTCCCGATTCGACCCACCCAAAAAGTATCGATTAATTGATAAACCGTCTGAATCGTATTGACGAGAATGACCGGGATCGCGATCGAGAGAATCGAGCGGACGATCGGGCCTTCAAGCAGTTTTTTTTGGCGAGCTTCCATATTTGGCTGAAAAGCGAAGCTTAGCACTCGCGCTAATTTTTTAGAAGCTTGTGTAAATACGATTTATTCGTAAAATGATTAACTTAATTTTGAAAGATGGAAAGCACAGATGGTATTGACTTTTTTGGTCCGCCATCGATTGGGAAGAACTTTTCATGAATCTTTACTCCGGAATTTTTCTTTGCGCAAAAGCCGCCCTCTTAACCAAATTTTAAGCCTTTCGAAAACTGTTCGAGCAGTTGGCTGCATTGTGCCTGCTAGTTGCAAACCATTTTGGACAATTTTCGGCAAAGGATCGGACCCCTGATCGACTACGAAATCTTGCTTCGCTTCCCTTTGAGCCCAATAAGCATCGTTAATTTCTACGCCATTTTTTAGATCATCCCAAAATTTACGATCCATCCTGCCGTCAGACAAGGCATAATAAAATTCTTTGATCATTTTTACTTTCTCTGCCAAAGCGGGATCCTGTGAGATAAATTCCAGCACGGGTTGATTTGTCATGAGCGCCTCAACGATCGTAGCCTGATCTTCATCAATGCCTCCTTCTTTACCATAAATTCTCACAAATCCTTCTGGCCGTGCACCGCTTCTGTTACCATGGCGAAGAAAGTCTGTGCCAGATCGACCATACAAACCACGGTAATTTACCCCATGGGCTCGCACCCCCCAAGTTTCGTCACCTTTGGACGAGCCAGCATAATGAAAATCAATGCAATGAAATAGTTCATGATGAATGGTAGATTCATCGCTACCATTTATACCTATTTCACCATTACCAAAAGACCTACCACCGATACTATGTTTGACCGTACCAGAATCGTTTTTCTCTATATCAAACCAATTATCAAAAACGAAAATCTTTTTAAGCCCGCTATTTTGAAGAAAAACAGCCGGGTATCTCCCCATCCATTGACCAATTTTCGCAAGCGCCAACTCTAAATTTTTTATCGAATATCGTTTACAGCCTGTTGTCTCACTTTTAAAAAGCTCTGTCTCGATATCAATTCCATACTTCGCTTCCAAAGATTTCTCTTGATCTGCAACACCTGTGATTTCCTTGCCGTAGGCACGTATAGTCAAGGCAAGACCTGCCACAGGTTCTTTTTCTGCATACTGCAAGCACGTCTCCTCAAAACAAAAAAGGCTATCTTTGGTTGTGACGCACTTCTTAACTAGAGATATATAGTCAGCCTCTGTAAGTTCGGGATTCCGTTTTTTCTCAGCCTCAAAACTGCGAATCTCTGTCCCGTTAAAAACCACTGCACGATCCCAGCTGCCATCGTCTAGCTGCTCAGACCTATTTATTACACCACCACTATAAACATCTTTTTTATAAGTAACTCCTTTGGCATTAACAAAATCTATTGCTTTTACAGATCCATCATCTCGGAAATGGATTACCCTATTGCCAACAGCGTCATAGATTCTCTCTTCGGTTTTATTGCGACCATCATAATTCAATATTCTATTGTCTTTACCGTCTGGACCAAGATAATGATAGGAAAACTGCCTCTTATATGACAGATAATTGTTGCGTTCTAACACCACCGATCCAGATGTTTCATCAAAAAGTGTTCTTACCTCCAAGTCTTGTTGTTTTTCTTCCAAAAGACGTCTTCTTTCTTTAAGTTGCGACATTTTATCGACCAAAGGAAGATACTTTTCAGGAATTTTTGATCTTTCTACTGAGCGATACAAAATGTCAGACTGTGTCTGGTTGCTTAATGATTTATCTTCAAAGAGAACTATTCTCAACTCATCACGGATTCGCGATATGCCAGTAACTAATCGTATATATTCTGTTTTTTCTTCTGGGGGCGGCTCTTTATTAATTCTTAAAACACATTCTGGGGTGGCTAAATATTTCACTTTTTTGCCTTCTTTTTGGATATTGAATTCTACCCTCACCCCATCGTAAGCAGTTAAACGAGTTTCCGAAGTGATGTACGGACGCAGATCTTGGCGCTTTTCTATTTGCTGCAAGGCTTGTCGATAGTTATCAGCAATTTGTTTGCTAATCCCCAGTGGCATAGTGAATTCAATCTTTTGACCAAATAGACTGACTTCCTGTAGCCCGTGAAAAACAACAGCCACATCTTCAGGTTTATTAACTGGTTTATCTAAATCTAATCCTATAAGTCTCTTAAAATCCTGAAAATTTTTAATACCGTTTTCTAAAAGAAGCCCCGCGTAATTTTTTTGTACTTCCACAAAGACAGATTCTAATTCTGCCATCGTTAGCTGCAGATCATTTGAATAAGAGCCACTTTCATTCGCTCCAATAGTTGAGTTTGCTTTTTGAATACTAAGGATAATATCGTCTTTTAATTTTTTAAGAAGCTCTGACTGAGCTTGGTCAGTCTCATTTAATAAGTCAATTCGCAGACCGATTGATCGCTCAACTCCTTTGCCGAATAATTTTATCTGTTCTGCAGAATAAGCCATGCTTCTAGAATTAAATTTCTGCTATAGCTTTAGATGAACAAGCAAGCTGTTTCTCTTCAAAATTTCTGCTCTTTTCTTCTTGCAACCATCTAATGTGTCGCAAAACAACTTTTAGTAGCTGAATCTGCCTCTTTTTATTTTTTATTGACGATTGAATTGTTTGTATTTTCATATATCAATTTGAAATCTTTTCATTTTAACATAAAAATATATATCGTGCAAATATAAACAACTCTTCAAAAAAACCTCAGAATGGTTCAAATTATCCAATCATTTAACTCAGGTTATTTTGGGCGGGACGACCCTTCCTATGTTCATCTAGGCAACCGCTTTTTTGAGCTGTTCTAATATTTTGGTCGGGGTGAGAGGACTTGAACCTCCGACCTCACGCACCCCATGCGTGCGCGCTAGCCAACTGCGCCACACCCCGACATCATTTCTTGAAAAGATTTTAGAGGACTTGCCCGGCCAGAGGCGGGTCCGCCTCCGGCGGAAACCTCCGACCTTCCCGATGTCCATCGGGACGCCTGCCTGCCGGCAGGCAGGCGCTAGCCAACCCTGTCGGCCGAAGCCCGCAGGGTAAAGGCTGATGCGGGACAAAGTCCAGCCTCCGGCTCCACACCCCGATTCGGGGATTCTACTAAAACTTTGAATAAAAAACGACCATGTGTTGTTTTTTTAAATAAAGATTAAAATCGACACGCTGAATTTTTATGTCACTTTGGTCTATCAGTCTTACCGTTCTTGGGCTCTGTTTGTTTGAGACGATTTCCTCAATCGACAATGCCATCATCAATGCCGAGGTACTAGGGACGATGCGACCGAAATACCGAAAATGGTTTTTGATTTGGGGAATTTTGTTTGCGGTTTTTATGATTCGCGGACTTTTGCCGTGGTTGATTATCTGGCTGGCGACGCCCGGACTCGGACCGTGGGAGGCAGTGACGGCGACTTTCAGTAGCGATCCGCGCGCGATGGTCGCGGTCGAAGCCGCCGCTCCGATTTTATTGTCTGGAGGCGGGACATTTTTGGTTTTCCTGTTTTTTCACTGGCTGTTTTTGGAGGACAAAAATTTCGGTTTGCGCGGCGAGAAATTTTTCTTCTCGATCGGAATTTGGTTTTACGCAGTTGTCTCGATTCTTTTGTCGCTGATTGTTTGGCTCGCGCTCCAAGAAACTCCCATGATGGCTTTTGGCGCTGTGCTCGGCTCGACGGCTTTTTTCATTACCCATGGCTTCAAACAAAATGCCGAACAGGCCGAGAAAAAAATGCTTTCAAACGGGCTGTCCGACATTAGCAAGATTTTTTATCTCGAAGTCATCGACGCGACTTTTTCGATTGATGGTGTCCTCGGCGCGTTCGCATTCACGCTGTCGATTCCGCTGATTTTGCTCGGCAATGGTCTCGGCGCGATCGTGGTGCGACAGCTCACAATCGGCAATATCGAGCGCATCAAAAAATACATTTTCCTGAAAAACGGCGCAATGTATTCGATTCTCTTTTTGGGAATAATTATGCTGCTCGATAGTTTCGGATTTCATATTCCGAGCTGGGTTTCGCCGACGATCACTTTCGGCGTGGTTGGTTTTTTCTTTTTGAAATCAAAAAAAGCGCTCGTGAACGGAGCTGCGATTTGAAATTACGCGCTATTTCTTTTTGAGAAAAAATGCACCGAGCGCACTCGCGAGCGGCGCGGCGAGAACGAGAGCCAGCGAACCGACCAAAGTGCGCACAATTTCCTCGGCCGCGAATTCGGAATTGAGCAAAGCCCAAAGCGGCTGATTGCCATCGACCGCGAAAAGCAAAATCAAGGGCAACGCGACACCGGCATAAGCCAGAGCCAAAGTGTTCACCATCGACGCGATGTGTTCGCGACCGACGCGCAAACTGCGTTTGAAAATTTCGCGGCGCGATAAACTTGGATTGGCCAAAATTAATTCTTCGGCAGTCGTCACCTCAGCGACAGTGATGTCATCCAAAACGCCGAGTGCGCCAAGTAAAATTCCCGCGAGCAACAAACCTTTCAAGTCGAGATTTTGGAAAACTCCGCTCGTGAGATAAAAACTTTCTTCCGTGCCCGTGCCGAAAAGTGAGGCGAAATTGGTGAAAAAAATTGCGAGTCCGGTCGAGACGGCAAGCGTCGCCAGCGTCGCGAGAAACGCCAACCACGAGCGAAAATTGAAACCGTGCGCAAGAAAAATCGTAACTCCGGCAATCAAAACACAGCCTGCGAGTCCGACCCAAAGTGGGGGATAGCTCGCCGCCAAAGCTGGAATTATTCCAAATAAAATCAATCCGATCGACGCGGCGAGTCCGAGCAGGGCGGTAAATCCGCGCCAACCGCCGACCGCGATCAGGATCGCGACGAAAATCGCGAAAATCCCGAGCAGGGCAGCGAGTCGATAATGATCGTAAATTTGCCAAACCATTTTGCCTTCGACATCGAATCTCCCCAGCACAAATTTTTCACCCAAGACTGGTTTTTGATTGGCAGTCGTGATGAATTCCGGATCGACCTGAACCTCGACTAATCGGCCGTCTAAAAATTCGAAAGTTGTATTTTTGTCTTGGATCTTGGTAGCCCGACCAACAGCAAAATCCATTTCGTTCGGGTCTGCAGGCACAGAAGTGGAATTCACGGCCAAAGCTAAATTGGTCAAGAAAATGAAAAGCGAGATCGCGAGTAAGATTTTTTTCAAGATTCCAAAATTGGCGAAGCTAGCCGAAGCCCGAAGGGCAAATGATGGCCTGCTAGCCGAAGCCCGAAGGCGAAGGCTGGTCGGGGTGATCCCGCCCTGGCGGGACGACCTCGTCGACCCGCACGACACGTTATTGTTAAAAAAATATTTTCCGAATTTTTGGTCGGGGTGAGAGGACTTGAACCTCCGACCTCGTCGACCCGAACGACGCGCGCTAGCCAACTGCGCTACACCCCGATGTTATTTCTTGAAGAGATTTTGAAGGACTTGCCCAGCCAGAGGCGGGTCCGCCTCCGGCGGAAACCTCCGACCTTCCCGATGTCCATCGGGACGCCTGCCTGCCGGCAGGCAGGCGCTAGTCAACCCTGTCGGCCGTAGCCTGAAGGGCGAAGGCTGATGCGGGACGAAGTCCAGCCTTCGGCTCTACACCCCGACGAGGTTCGCGAATTTTAGTCTAGCGGCGCAAGCGCTGCAATTCCTTTTGAAAACTCGCGACATCTTTGAATTCGCGGTAAACGGAAGCGTAGCGAATATAGGCCACGTCGTCGAGCTGCTTGAGTGCTTTCATGACGAGATTGCCAATCTTGCGGGAATCAACTTCTTTTTCGCCGCGCAGTTCTTCTTCAATCGCATTGAGAATTAATTCGATTTGGTCTTGGCGCACCGGCCTTTTTTGGCAAGCTACCCAAAGACTTTTTTCCAATTTCTCGCGGGTGAAAGGTTCGCGGTTACCGTCTTTTTTGACCACGATGCAATTCGGCGAATCGACGCGTTCGTAAGTCGTAAAACGAAAACCGCACTTGAGACATTCGCGACGACGGCGAATCGAATTGCCACCATCGGCCGCGCGCGAATCAATCACGCTGGTATCCTCGGCGCCGCATTTTTGGCAAATCATCGCGCGAATTTTGCCCTAAATTTTGGGGCTTGCAAAGCGCACACTGCAAAATCAAGCGTTTTAGACTCGCGAATATGGCGCGCCGGGATGCTTTTTGGGTTGGCTAACTCTGCGACGCCAACGACTATAGGAACCTCCTTCATGCCTTTTTGACCGTAAAAGTGTCTTAGGTGCCGTATTGAAAGACCTTCTACTGTTATGGCTTTCGGTAATAGACTTCCTTTTGGGTGGCTCACGATCACCATTTAAAACATCTTCAAGGAGCTTAACCCATTGGCGGACGGTCTTTCTTAATTTGCTTAACTTTTTTGCTCTATGCTCCAAGTCGTCACCCTCAAACAATCCAGCTTGCTGAGACAGTAATTGCAAACTACGAACCTGGTCTAAATGGTAGGCAAGCCCACCAGATATAACAACTTTGAACCTATCATCTTGGCTATCAGGGAATTTTACAACAAGCGCGGGATCAATTTTTAATAATTGTCTATATACCAACCTCATTTGTTGACTTAATAAATCTGTGACGCCTAGTTTAACAGCTTCTGGTCGTCCACGATTTGGACCACCGGACAATTCTTTTAAGCGTTTACCTGACTTGGTATAAATCGGTTGTCTTTGGAAATTCATAATTTTAAAAATAAGTTACCAATTTTAGACAACTTTTAAAATCTTAGCAATTAAATCAATTTTGGATTTTCCGGACTTTCGAGCCCGAGAAACTCGAACGCAGCTGGTGTCGCGACGCGCCCGCGGGGAGTACGCGCCAAAAATCCGAGCTGCAACAAATACGGCTCGACGACGGTCTCGATCGTATCCATTTCTTCCGACGCCGCCGCGGCGAGTGTCGACAATCCGACCGGACCGCCCGCGAATTTTTTGACGAGAATCTCGAGAATCCGACGATCATGCGCATCGAGTCCGAAAGAATCGACGCCGAGATTTTGCAAACCCGACTCGACGACTTTTTCGTGAATCACCCCGGCATGTTCGATTTCCGCAAAATCGCGCATTCTTCTCAAAAGTCTATTGGCAATCCTGGGAGTGGCTCGGGCCGATTTCGCCAATTTTTTACACGCGGCGGGTTCGATTTTGACGCCGAGAATTTGCGCCGACCGCGCGAGAATTTTTTCGATTTCGGTATCTTGGTAAAAATCGAGCCGAAAAACCGAACCGAAGCGATCGCGGAGCGGCGCGGACAGTCCGGAGAATTTCGTCGTCGCGCCGACGAGCGTAAATCGGGGAACTTCCAATCTCATAGTCTTAGCTGAAGGACCTTTGCCCAAAACCAAATCAAGTTTGAAATCTTCCATCGCGGAGTAGAGAACTTCCTCGACGACAGTGCGCAGTCGGTGAATTTCGTCGATGAAAAGCAAATCGCCGGGCTGCAAATTCGTGAGAATCGCAGCGAGATCGCCGGCTTTTTCGAGCGCCGGCCCAGAAGTGATGCGTAAATTCACGCCCAGCTCATTTGCAAGCACTGTCGCGAGACTGGTCTTGCCCAAGCCAGGTGGCCCGTAGAACAAGGTGTGCTCCAGACTTTCGCCGCGCTTCTTGGCCGCATCGAGAAAGACTTTTAAATTTTTTTTCAAATCGGACTGCCCGATGTAGTCGGCAAAAGTCTGCGGTCGGAGCGAAGCGTCAAATTTCGAGCTTTCGTCTGAGGTCGCTTTGGGCTCAAGTTCCCGCTTTTTGGACGAATTTTTCTGCCGTTCAATCACCGACCAAGTTTAGCAAAATGCTAAAATCGGGGAGTGTCCCCGTAGCTCAGCTGGATAGAGCAGCACCCTTCTAAGGTGAAGGTCGGACGTTCGAATCGTCCCGGGGGCACCATTTGCTGGCTGCCAAAATGGCGATCACTCGGCTGAAACAGCTACACCATTTTTGTTTTGCCAGACTAAGCACTTTGGGTTAAAATTCGGGGCGAAATTCCCAAACAAGTTTCCCTTTTGATTCTCCGAAAATGTTGCAGCGCAGAGCTTGGAAAATTTTCAGAAAATCGCTTGAAAATAAGCGAAAAAAGCCTGATTTGGTCGGGCTGGTTTTGTAGTTAGACTTGTTTGGGGGTAATCCGCTACGGCGGACAAGTTTTAACCCCTTTAAAATGGACTCTTTAATACTTTGGCTCCTTCTGGGAGCGCTCGCTGGCGGTGCCGGCGGCTTTTTTTTGGCAGCAGGAAAATTCAAAAAACAAGCCGAGGATGCCAGTAAAAAAGGTCAGAAGCTGATTGCCGAAGCTGAGGCGCATGCCCGCGAAATCGAAAAGCGCGCTCACGAGGCGAGCAGTAAATCTTTGGCTACTCTGGAAGAAGCCCGCCGGGAAGCGGAAAAGGCGCACGCCAAAGCGGAGAAAATCGTAGCTGAGGCCAAGTCTGAAGAAAAAGAAATCAAAACTAAGTTGACCGCGATTGAGCAGAAACTGGAAGAAAAAGAGAAAAATTTAGATCACAAGATTGATAACCTGGAAAAGCAAAAAGCTGATTTGGAAGTCAGAAACAAGGAAATTGCCGACCTCAAGACTGAGGCTGAGCAATTGCGCGACCAGGAGAAAAGCAAGCTCGAAACAATCGCTAAATTATCCAAAGAGGAAGCCAAAGCGCAATTATTGACCAAAATCGAAAAAGACAACGAGGAAGAACTGGTCAAAAAAATTCAGGAGGGAGAAGCCAAGGCCAAGCTTGAGGCTGACAAAAAAGCCAATAAAATCATCGCCCAAGCCATCCAAAGATTGGCTCAAGAGGCGACCAGCGAATCAACCGTAACTTTGGTGCCTTTGGCAGATGATAGCTTGAAGGGACGCATCATCGGCCGGGAAGGTCGGAATATTACAGCTTTTGAAATGGCGACTGGCGTGGATGTGATCGTCGATGACACGCCTGGCGCGGTTTTGATTTCCGGTTTCGATCTTTTGAGGAGATTTGTGGCCAAGACAGCATTGGAAAAATTAATCTCCGACGGACGGATTCATCCGGCTCGTATCGAAGAGACTGTCAAAAAGGCGGAGGAAGACGCACAGAAATTGATGCAGGAGTGGGGTGAGCAAATCGTGGTCGAGACTGGAGTAGTCGGTCTGCCGCCGAATTTGATGAAATTAATTGGTCGCCTAAGGTTTCGAACCAGTTATGGTCAGAATGTTTTGAAACATTCAGCTGAGGCAGCCTGGCTCGGCGCGGCGATCGCGAGCGAGCTTGGTGCCGATGTGAAATTAGTCAAAACGGCCTGTCTCCTGCACGACATCGGCAAGGCCGTCGATCACGAAATCGAAGGTCCGCATGCCGTGATCGGCGCCAATATTTTGCGGAAATTTAAACTGTCGGAAGAGATCGTCCACGCGGTCGAAGCGCACCACGAGGACGTGCCGATCGAATCAATGACTGACATCATCGTGCAAGTCGCGGACGCGATCTCGGCGAGTCGGCCGGGCGCGCGCCGGGAAAGTCTCGATGCGTATATCAAACGGCTTGAGGAGCTCGAGAATATTTCGAAAAGCTTCGCCGGAGTGGCCAATGCTTTTGCGATCCAGGCTGGCCGCGAGGTCAGAGTCATCGTCAAACCGGAAGAGATCGATGATTTGGCGGCTCACAAATTGGCGAAAGAAATCTCGAGTAAAATCGAAAGTGAAATGACTTATCCGGGACAGATCAAAGTCAATGTCATTCGCGAAACGCGGGCGGAGGAGCTGGCGAAATAATTTTGGAATTATTCGACCTTTCCTTCTTTCCAGGTGGCGCGCTCTTCTCCTTCACCAAAAAAACTAAATGCTTCCATGCCCCCTTTGTCGCCAATTGCTTCAACAACTCTTGTACGGAGATCTGCAATAGCTAAAGCCACAACTGACAGTGAGCCACATTTTTCGGCATTTAATGTATTTTCTATCTCTCGGCGCGCACTGACAATATCTGCAAAACGGACTAACTCTAAACTTATAGGATCGCGGTCATGTTTCTTTTTTAACAAAACGAGATAAGGTTTGGACTCAGGACCGGTCATATTAGAAAATTTAATTAAGTTGGAATTTTAATATAAAATTGCCAAAATTGAAAAATCAATGTTGCCAATTTTCCTCGCGACCGGACTCGCATTTCTCGCTTTTCTCGGCGGGGGAGTCTTGTCGCACCGCTTTTCCCATTTTCTCGCGCGGAATGCTGGACCAGTAATCGCATTCGGGAGCGGCGCGATGCTCGCGATTACTTTCCTACACGTCCTGCCTGAAGCTGTCGCAACTGCTGGCGAACAAACTTGGCTGCTGGTCTTGGCTGGAATTTTGTTTTTCTTTACGCTGGAACATTTTTTCTATTTGCACGGTTGTCCCGATCACGATCATCCCGGCGAATGCGAAAATCACGCGCTCGGTCCGCTCGCCGCGATCGGCATCGGGACGCACTCTTTTTTCGATGGCGTCCTGATCGTCTTCGCTTTTCTCGTCAATCCGGTGCTGGGTTGGATGACCGCTATCGGTATCGTCCTGCATAAATTTCCGGCCGGAGCGATTTTGCATTCCCTGATTTGCCACAAAAAAGATCACTCCAAAAAGCAATTGTGGTGGATTTTTGCCGTCGCCGCGATGACTCCGCTCGCCGCGGTTTTCACACCTTGGCTCAAAAACTTCTCCGAGCAAGAGATCGGTTTTGGTTTGGCTTTCTCAGCCGGGACTTTACTCTACATCACGCTGTCTGATTTGCTACCAGAGACACATCACAGCAAGAATAAATTGAATCTCATTTTTCTGCTTTTAGGAATTTTCCTGATCTTTGCCTTTGGACATTTTTTCCCGGTAGAGTGAAGCGCGCACTCGCGTAATCCGGCATTTATCTGTAAAATCTCGCGGATGAAAATCGGGATTGATGCTCGTATGTATTCGAGCGGCTTCACTGGAATCGGCCGCTATACTTTTGAATTGCTGCGCGGACTGGCACAGTTGGATGACAAAACCGAGTTCGTTGTTTTTTTGAATCCCGATGAGTTCAAAAATTTTGTCGCACCAGGAGAGAATTTTCGCGCAGTCGCTGTCCATGCACCGCATTATTCTGTTGCCGAGCAGACTAATTTTTTGAAACAGCTGAACGCGGAAAAGCTGGATTTAATGCATTTTACGCATTTCAACGCACCGCTTTTTTACCACGGAAAATCCGTCGTCACGATTCACGATCTCACTTTGTCGAAATTTCCGGGTAAAAAAATGAACAAGCTGATCCATCGCCTGGCTTACAATCTGGTTTTGCGGCGCGCTGTCAGTCATGCACGTAAAATCATCGCGGTTTCGCAAAATACGAAAACCGATTTGATGGAACTTTTGCGAGTGAATTCAGACAAAATCTCGGTGATTTGGAATGGCGTCGGACGGGAATTCGTGCCACAATTTCCGACCGAACTTTCGCGTCGGCAGCTCGACAAAAAATTCGGCATTCGCCAAAGTTATCTTCTGTACACCGGTGTATGGCGTGATCACAAAAATATTTTGGGTTTGCTCGAGGCAGTCGCGAAGATGATCGAGCAACACAAAGATTTCGATGGCGCTATCGTGATCACTGGCCGGCCTAACCCGGTTTACGCACCCGAGATTTTCGCGAAAGTCCGCGAACTCGGACTGCGCGAGCGGTTCGTTTTCACTGATTTGGTCGAAGATAAAGATCTTTTGCAGCTTTATCAAAATGCGCGCGTGTTTGTTTTTCCGAGTTTTTACGAAGGTTTCGGACTGCCGCCGCTCGAAGCGATGGCGTGCGGAATTCCCGTCGCCGCGTCGAACGCGAGCTCGATTCCGGAAATTTGCGGAGAGAAGAATGCTTTGTTTTTCGATCCGCGGAATGTCGACGAGATGGCGGAGAAAATTTGGACGGCGTGGTCGGACGAAGCCGTCCGCAAAAAATTGAAAGAAAAAGGACTCAGTCGCGTGCTCGATTTTTCGTGGAAAAAAATGAGCGAACAAACTTATGCGGTTTATCACGAAGCACTTGGGATTTGACGAAAATTAAATATTTATTAAAATTCACCTCCAATCGTTTTGATCATCAAGGCGTTTTTTTAACGAGCTTGCCGATCATTCAGATTGGCAGGCTAAAAAGGAAGGAGGGCAAAAATGCCCGGTCCGAACGGAAGCCGGAAGCGTCCGGCAAAAAGAAGGAGCAAGAAGGGGCGTCAGCGCTCCGGCAACAACCGGAGCAACAACCGGAAAAAGGAGGCTTCCCGGGCCTGAAACCAGGGGCGGCGGTCGAGATTCAACCCTCGACCCCGCCCCAACCACTTTTTTTCTGCTAAAATCTCGGCCGGTGCAAAAAACCGCGCTGATTTCCGTTTCCGACAAAACTGG
>JAZDPN010000047.1:0-3308 GCA_043797545.1 Patescibacteria group bacterium
TGCAAATGCGCGCCGGTCGTCATATAGCCCGCTCCTGGCGTCCCGGGAATCCCCCCCGAGAGCCCGATCAAATCGCCCGCTCTGACCAAGTCACCCTCTTTCACTAGGATGCGCGAAATGTGGCCATAAACTGTCGCCAGACCGCCGGGATGCGCGATCGCGATGAAGGAGTAACCTTTGCCGTTGTCTTTCGCCTTGTAGATAATACCCGGCGCAGCAGCATTTACTCGCGAGCCTTGCGGCAGACGAAAATCGAGCGCCTGGTGCTGCACTCCGAAGCGACCCTGATAGCTCGAATCGTGAAAATAAGCGGTCACGCCGCGAGTCGGACTCGCTGGCCAGATCACCCGCGGCACCCGATTCGGGAAAATCACCCCAGCCGTCGCAGCGACCTCCTGATCTTTGAGTAATCGGGCAAACTCATCCTCGCTCAGATTGCTTTTATAAATCTTGAGCTGACTGTCGATCGCGCCGAGCTGTGATTGCAGCTCGGCAATCGCTGAGCGCGCCTCGACTTCCTGGCGCTGACTCTCCTCGACCAGTTTGCGATAGCGCGACTCCTCGCCCAAAGTTTGGTTGAGTAAATCCTGTTTCGCGGCCCGCATTTCCTCCAGACCACGCGCCCGTGTGATAATCTCCTGCTGCAAAATAATCAACTCGCCGCGCTTGGCCAGTAAATTGGCTTGAGCTTTTTCGAAGTCTTTTTGCTTATTTTGCAGATCGAGAATCAAGCCGGCAGAAACATTTTGCAGCACGTCGAGATAAGTTTTTTGCGTCTCGATGTCAGCCAGAGACTCATCGGTAAAGAGAAACTTGAGCGTCGAAATCTCGCCCGTCTGCCAATCCGTATACTGCATCGTCTCGGCATAAGCCGTGCGGATAAATTCATTGAGCAAATCTTGAGAGCGTGCCATCTCGACTTCGCGCATTTCAGAAAGCTCAGACAGGTCGGCTAATTCCAATTGAACGGCTTTTGTTTTTTGCTGTAGATCATCCAAATTAATTTGTTCACGTTTGAGATTCTCGTCCAGGTTGCTAAGCTGAGCGGACAAAGTATTGGCCTTGGCCTCAAGCAAAGGTAACTTATCCAAGGCAATTTGATCGGTTTGCCCGGCCGAATTCACGAAGGTCTCGTATTTTTTGTCTAGCTCGTTGCGAATGAAAATCAAAGCATCGACCGTCTTGCTGGCTCGGTCAAAGAGCCCTTCCCGCTCGACTGCGGCATACACAGAAGGTGCCAGCAAAATCATCAGGACAAAAGCGAGAGAAATAAATTTGGAAGTTTTCAATTTTTGGATAATTCAAAAATTTCGCACATTTTACCCTAAACCCTATCCGCTATAACCTCAAAGCTATTCTGTCGGCTGGATTTTGACGATTCGAGTCCGGACATTGTCGAGCTTGGGAATGGTCAAAACCAAAACATTTTTTTTGAATTCGGCGCGCGCTTTTTTGGAATTGACTGCCTCAGGCAGGACGATCGAACGACTAAATGGCCCGAAAAAACATTCCTGGACGAGATAGTCTTCTTCCTGCAATTCAGGTAAAGGCTGCTGCCGTTCACCCTCGATCGTGACCACATCCTCGGTTATTTCGATACGAACGTCATCGGGCGCGACTCCGGCCAGCGGCGCGAGAATAATCAAATTATCATTCGTCTCGAGCACATCGACCGCGAGCTGAGCGATCTCGTCTCCGTCGTTTTCTGCCGGTTCAGCCAGACGCTTCGACAAGTTCGAAATCGGCAAACTTTGCGCCGTGCGTTTCAAATTCGTAGTCAGATTACCGATGCCGATCGGTTTGGGGTCGAAGCTCATTTCGGGGTTCATTTTAACTTTTTGCGTTGCGTTTTCGCAATTCGCCGCCAAGCGCTTTCCATTTTCCGCAAGACAAATCGCCTTCCCAACAAATTTTTTGCGTTTCGCAGGTCGGACCGGCGTATTTGAAAATATTCGGCGCGACGGGTTTGACTAATTTCAACATCTCATTCGCCATCGCGCGAATCTCGGCCTGCGCGCGAACACAAAGTCGATGTTCGAAAAAATTGAGTAACGAGCGCGCATTCATTGTAAAAACGATTTTCGTCGCGGTTGCGTTCGGGAGAATCGCCCGCGCGTCTTCCGCCGGGATTTTCGCTTCCAACATTTTTTCGTAAAAAGCGCCAATTTCCTTCATTTTTGTTTCGAATTCTTTTTTTAATTCCGGATTATTTTTAATTTTCGACGGCGTGACAAATTCGAATTCACCATTTTTGAATTTCACGTAACGCTGCGATTGCTGCGAAAAACTTGCGATACGATGACGGACTAATTGGTGTGTGAGCGCGCGCGAAATTCCTTCGACAGCGAAAGTAAAACTCGCGTGTTCGACGGTCGAAAGATGACCGCCTTGAAGCACGATGTCGATCAGTCGTTCGCGTTTTTCCGGCGCTAAATTTTCTTTCAACTCGTCCCCGCCTTTCGCGGAATAACACTGATTGATCGCAGCCGCGACGACGGCTTCGGGATCTTGCGTGTGTGAAATCAGGACGACTTTCATTTGCGTTTTTTGAGAATTTTTCCGAGTGAACCCGCAACGACGGTTTTTTTCGGGACATCATGAATGACCACCGCGAGCACACCGATTTTCGCATCATCGCCGACTTTCACCGGCCCGAGAATCTTCGCGCCCGCGCCGATTACGACGCGATTGCCGATCGTCGGATGCCTTTTTTTGCCAGAATTTTTCTTCCACCATCCGATCGCGCCGAGCGTGACATCGTGGTAAATCATCACATCATCGCCGACTTCCGCAGTCTCGCCGATCACGACGCCGTAGCCGTGGTCGATAAAAAAGCGTTTGCCGATTTCCGCGCCAGGGTGAATTTCAATTCCGGTAAGTAGTCGGCCAATTTGTGAAATCAGTCGCGGAACAAAAGGAACTCCGAGGATAAAAAGCGGATGCGCGACACGGTGAAACGCGAGTGCCCACATCCCGGGATACAAAATTATTTCGAGCGGACGCAAACCGCCGCGGAGTGCGGGATCGCGGTCAATCGCGGACTTGATCCAGTCAAACATAATTAGGGAATAGGTTTTAGGGTTTAGGGTTTAGTAATTTTTTCCGAATTGCGGTGAGTATTTTACCAACCTCATCCAAATCGGCGACTAATTCTTTTGCCTGTCCGGAATTTAAATATTTGAATTCTTGCGAAAGTAGAATTTGAGTTTCCAACTCGGCGCAAGACCCAAGCGAATTACTTAAAAAATGGGCGTAATCTTTCCGAGTCGCGCGCGCATAGCCTTCCGCAATATTAGAGACAATCGAAA